>JAKQHY010000005.1 GCA_029555965.1 Chloroflexota bacterium
AAAGGACACGAAGGACACGAAGAAAATTCAGGTAAGGCTTAAAATTATTCACTTTAAACCTCAGTCGTGTAGATTTTGTTAATTCGTGCCTTAAAATCCTTTGTGTACTTTGTGTCCTTAGTGGTTTTTTCAGTGGAGTCACTCATCGGCTGATGCCAAAACCGTAGGCTGCTTTTCTCGGGCCACGGCGCGGATTTCCTGCACTAATTCTTTCGTGTTGAGCGTTTTAAGCAGGTAGCGCGCTGCGCCATGCCTGCGTGTTTGATCCTCTTCGTGACTATCCGCATAGGAGGTCAGCACAATGATGGCACATTGGGGCAATTTTTGGCACAAGACATCCAGTGTGCTGAGGCCCTGAGGGGCTTTTGTTTCGAGCAAGATGACATCCGGCTGCAATTGCCCGGCTTTGTGGGGCGCCTCTGTATAGTCATTCGTACTGCCAACGACCTCCAGTCCCACGGCTGTGCGCAACCGAGTTTCCAAAGCCATACATACCAAATCATGTGGGTCAACAATCAAAATACGTGTCATGGTTTCAGTATAAACGGCAGACTGCTGCCTGCAAAGTGCTATCTTTCATACCATAAGCGGATAGGTGACGGGAGACGGGCGGCAGCGCGGCCCTGTTTGCATTTTGACTTTGCCCTAAAATCGTTTACAATATTGATCCGTGAACCAAAAGTCGCTGTGGACGGCCTCCGGGCCGTCTTTGTGTGTTAGATTTAAAGCATTGGGGAGGAACGACATCTATGAAGGAATACACCACACAGAAGATACGTAATATTGCCTTGATCGGCCATGGTAGCTCTGGAAAGACGACTTTGACCGAGGCGATGCTTTTCTACAGCAAAGCGATCAGCCGTCGTGGCTCGGTGATGGACGGCACGACGGTGACGGATTTTGATGAGGAAGAGATTCGTCGGCACATTTCATTGAACACGGCGATGGCGCCCATTGAGTGGAAGGACTGCAAGATTAATGTGCTGGACACCCCTGGTTACACCGACTTTATTGGGGAAGTCCGTAGCGCGTTGCGTGTGACGGACCTGGCCTTGTCGGTGGTAGATGCGGCCGCCGGCGTCGAAGTCGGTACGGAGTTGACTTGGGGGTATGCCACCGACGAGCAGATGCCGCGCGCGGTGTTGATCAACAAGATGGATCGCGAAAACGCTAATTTCGACCGCGCGTTAGCCTCGTTGGGACAGACCTTTGACGCGCAATTTTTGCCGCTGATGTTGCCGGTGGGCGCGCAGGCGGCTTTTGCAGGTGTGGTCAATTTGTTGGATATGAAGGCGTACATGGGGCCGAAGTGCGAACCTGCCGCTATTCCGGCGGATTTAGTTGACCAGGCTGAGGAGCTTCGCACCAAGATTATTGAGGCCGCGGTGGAAGCCGATGAAGCGTTGATGGAAAAGTATTTTGCGGACGAATCGTTAAACGCCGATGAGATCCTGCGTGGACTGCGGCAGGTGGTGGCTGAGGGCAATTACGTCCCGGTGATGGTGGGGGCGGGCGGTTCGGACAATGTAGGATTAGAGGTTCTGCTGGATATGTTGTTGCAGGTGGCCCCGGCTCCTGATGCGCGCACCTTCACAGCATCAGGCGTTACGGGGGAGCAACCCTTGACTGTGTCTGATGCATCCCCATTGGCGGTGTTGGTGTTCAAGACAACGGCAGACCCCTATGTGGGCAAGTTAACTTATTTCCGCATCTACGGCGGCAGCATCAATTCAGGGGATACTCTTTACAATGTTCGCGCCGAGCAGGAAGAGCGCTTGGGGCAAACCTTTTTGATGCGCGGCAAGGAGCAGATTTACATCGAGCATCTCCATGCCGGCGATATTGCGACGGTGGCTAAGATGAGCGTGGCGTTAACTGGCGATACGTTGTGCGCCAAAGAATGTAAGCTCACCCTGCGTGGGCCAATTTTCCCCAAGCCGTTGTACAGCGTCGCCATTACGCCCATCACCAAGGCCGATACGGCCAAGATGGGTTCGACGTTGAGCCGCATTTGTGAGGAAGATCCCACGTTACAGTGGCGGCAGGACCCGACGACCCATGAGACGGTGCTGGCCGGTATGGGAGATGCCCATGTGGATACCGCTGTGCGTCGCGCGCAATCGCGTTTCAAGGTGGGTTTGGAAGCGCATACTCCCAAAGTCCCCTACCTGGAGACGGTGGCGGCCACGAATACCGCGCAATACCGCCACAAGAAGCAGACGGGCGGGGCGGGGCAGTTTGCCGAAGTGCATATGCGTGTCGAACCGCTGCCGCGCGACACGGGATTCCAGTATGCGTGGGAAGTCTTTGGCGGGCGCATTTCTTCGTCCTTCCAACCTTCGATTGAGAAGGGCATCAAGTCGGTGTTGGGGCAGGGGGTGATTGCCGGGTATCCAATTGTGGACATCCTGGTGGCGATCACTGATGGTAAGGAGCATCCGGTGGACTCCAAAGACATCGCCTTCCAGATTGCCGGGCGGGAAGGCTTTAAGCAGGCTTTCCTGGGCGCCAAGCCGGTGTTGTTGGAGCCGATTTACACCTTCAAAGTTACGGTGCCGGATGAATTTGCCGGCGCGGTGATGTCGGACTTAAACACACGGCGAGCGCGGGTGCAGGGAATTGATCAGGCCGGTGCCAAGGCCATTATCACGGCGACCGCGCCGTTGGCCGAGATGCTGCAATATGCGACCAACCTGCGCGCGATCACGCAGGGACGCGGCCTCTATGCGATGGAATTGTCGCACTACGACATTGTTCCGGCGCACATGGTGGCCGACATTGTTGCCCAGGCGAAGCGAACGACTGAAGAGGAAGAGTAAGTTCTGCGTTTGGTTCTGTGAAACGACGCGCGGGCCGGAGTTTGTTCTTCGGCCCGCGTTTTGTTTGGTGGCGAAAGGCGCTCGAAAAATATCCTCAACAACTTTTGGCGCGTGCGCGCTCATGGGGTATCGGCTTCTGTTGTCTCAAGGCGGGTCGCAAACTGGACCTGCCCATTTTGCACTTTAAGCAGAATGATGTCTTTGCGGGGGTTGTGCGTCGCATCAAATTGCAGCGGCCCGCCGACCGTTTGAAAGGTCATCTTTTCCATTGCCTGGGCGACGCTTTCAGGGGCAAAGTCATCGGCTTTCACGATGGCCGCCAGCAAAATATTGGTGGCATCATAAGCCAGGGTGGCAATGGCGTCGGGTTGGACGATGTAGCGGGCTTCGTAGGCCTGAATCCACGTTTGCACTTCCTGGCGCGGTTCCTGGGGCGTGTAGTGGGTAGGAAAATAGCTGTTGTTCACATTGTTGGGGTTCAAGTCAGGGGAATCCCACCCATCGCTTCCCAAGATAACCTGTAACAAACCAAAGGTCCGCGCCTGTTGCCCCAGGCGGTTGATCACAGTCGCGTAACCTGGCATATAGAGGACCTCCGGGCTTTCATCGCGGATGGTTTCCAGGACTTCAAAGTAGACTTCCGCGTCCGATTTGTATGTTTTGCGCGCTACAACGCTACCGCCCCCGGCTTTGAAGGTGGTTTCAAAGGCATTGGCAAGGTTGCGCCCATACGAACTATTTTCGGCGTAGAGGATGGCTGCTTTTTTGACGTTAAGTTGGGTGAGCGCAAACTGCGCCATCGCTTCGCCCTGTACCGGATCGGCGAAAGGCACGCGAAACACCAATGGACGAACTACTCCTTCTGCGTCCAGGGTCAGATCGAGATTGACGGAGGCATGGGTGATTTGGAGGGTCTTATTCCTGACGGCAACTTGCGCAACGCCTTCAGATTCGTTAGCGCAGACGGCTCCAATGATAAAGCGCGCGCCCCCCGTGGTAATGGCGCGTTGGGTTGCTTCGCGCGCAGTTTGATAGTCGCATTTGCCGTCTTCCAGCACGATCTGGATGGGGCGTCCCAACACGCCGCCGCGTTGATTCCATTCTTCGACTGCCAGGACCACGCCGTTGTGGGTGGCGCCTCCCACCGCTTCGTATTCGCCGGACAACGGCGCGATAACTGCAATTTTGAAGGGCGCCGCCGTGTCTGTCTCTGGCGCGCAGGCCGGCAAAAGGCATAGCAACAAACAGAGCCGGCTGAGAGGCCCCCAAAAACGAAAGATTTTCATCAGAAGTTCCTTATCACAAGCGGGAGGCCCGGCCTCCCGCTTGTTGTGTGATGTCAGCCGCCGCCCAGGTAGGCGGTGCGCACGCGCGGATTTTCGGCCAGGTCGTGCGCTTCGCCTTCCAATTCAATCGCGCCAATCTCGATGACGTACCCCCGGTTGGCGACGGACAGCGCCATGTGCGCGTTCTGCTCCACCAGGAGGATGGTGACGCCTTGTTTATTGATTTCCTGGATGATGTCAAAAATCTCTTCCACCAGGATCGGCGCCAGCCCCATCGAAGGCTCGTCCATCAACAGCAGGCGCGGTTTTGCCATCAGCGCGCGGGCGACGGCCAACATTTGCTGCTCGCCGCCGGAGAGTGTGCCGCCGGTTTGTTCCATGCGCTCTTTGAGGCGGGGGAACAGGTGGAAGACGTGCTCCATCGAGTCGGCGACTTCTTGCTTATTCTTGCGGGTAAACGCGCCCATTTCGAGGTTTTCGCGCACAGTCAGTGGGGCAAAGATGCGGCGGCCTTCGGGGACGTGAATGAGACCCCGTTGCACGATGGCGCTGGCCTCGGCTCGCGTGATGTCCTGGTTATTGTAGGAGATCTGCCCGCTTTCCGCCGACTGGAGACCCGAAATGGTGCGCAAGGTAGTGGATTTGCCGGCGCCGTTCGCGCCGATGAGGGTGACGATCTCCCCCTCGTTGACGTGGAACGAGATGCCGTGCAGGGCGCGGATGGCGCCATAAGCAACGATCAGGTTTTTGATTTCTAATAATGCCATGACTATCTCCTACCGGGTGATCGCGGCCTGGCGTCCCAGGTACGCTTCGATGACTTGCGGATCGCTCCGCACTTGGGCCGGCAGCCCCCGCGCGATAACCTCGCCGAAGTCCATCACTGTGAGCCATTCGCAGATGTTCATCACCAGCCGCATCCGGTGTTCTACCAGCAGCACGGTCAACTCGAAGCGATCGCGGATGAAGTGGATGAGTTCCATTAATTCGTCAATTTCCTGGGGATTCATCCCGGCGGCCGGCTCATCCAAGATCAGGAGCTGGGGTTGCGCGGCCAGGGCGCGGGCAATTTCCAGGCGCCGCTGCAAACCGTAGGGCAGGCTCCCGGCGCGTTCGTTTTGTCGCTCCTCCAACCCGAAAATTGCCAGGAATTCCTGGGCGTGTTGGGTCATCTCCGCTTCCTTTTCGCGGAACTGCGCCGTGTGGAGGATGGAGTCCAGCAGGTTGTACCCGGCGTGCGGGTGGTAAGCAATGCGCACGTTGTCCAACACGGTGAGGTTGGCGAACAGGCGGATGTTCTGGAAGGTGCGCGCAATGCCCATCTGGATGATTTCGTGCGAGGGCATCCCAACCAGTTCCACGTCCTTGAAGCGAATGTGGCCCTGGCTGGCCTGGTAGACGCCCGTGATCAGGTTGAAGACGGTCGTTTTGCCGGCGCCGTTTGGTCCGATCAACCCCACCAATTCCCCCTGGTGCAGCGTCAAATCGAAGGCATAGACGGCGCGGAGGTTGCCGAAGAAGTGGGTCACATCATCCACTTGCAAGACTACCGGGCGGGCTTCGACGTCCGACGGCAGTCCTTCAGGTCGTCCTTTCATGCGGGCACCTCCTCTGGTTCAGTTTCCTCCGTCTTACGCCTCGCGGGCAGCACCCGCCGCAGGTAGGGGAGTTCGTAGCGGCCCATCAGCCCTTCGGGGCGCAGGAGCATCATGACCAAGAGCACCAGGGGATAGATAACAAAGCGCCAGGTTTCGTAGCCGGTGGGCAGATCGCGCAAGATACCTTCGAGCAAAATGATCCAGACAAAACCGGTAAAGAGTGTCCCGGTCATGCTCCCCAATCCGCCGAATACGACGATGATCAAAGGGTTGAAGGATTGGATGAAGTTGAAGGATTGTGGATGGAGAAAAGCCAGGTCGTGGGCGCGAATACCGCCGGCCAACCCGGCGAAGATACTGCCGACGACGAAGGCCAGGAGTTTGGCATTGGCGACGTTGATGCCGACCAATTCGGCGGCGCGCTCATCCTCACGGACGGAGACGATAGCTCGTCCGATGCTGGAATGAAGGATGTTGCGCATCACCATTACCACGAGCAGCAAGGAGAAGAACACCCAGGGCCACGTCGTCCACTGGGGGATGCCGATCATGCCGCGTGCTCCTTTCATTTCGGGGAAGGGGAGGATCGTGTCGGTGTTGTCCAGCAGCACTTTGACGATGATGGTGAAACCCAGTGTGGAGATGCCGAAATAGTCCGACCCTAATTCTAACACCGGGATGCCGAAGAGGTAGCTGACGATGCCGGCAAGCGCGGCGCCGCCCAGCAAGGCAATGAAGAAAACGATTTGTTGTGAAAGCCCGCCGGGCAAGGCACTCAGGATCGTCTGCGCCAGACGTCCCAGGGGTTGCGCCAATACGAGGACGGCGATGGCAAAGCTGAAGACTGTGCCCAACAGATAGAACGTAAACTGGGTCATCACGGTGACGCGATAAAAGCGCCGCAAAAAGGCGGCGATGCCCACATAACAGACCAGTGTCAATAGGGCGCCGCTCAACACCACGGCCACACCGGAAGGATCACCATGCGTCCAACGATAGGTGATGTCGGCTGCCGTGTATGCGCCGATCGCATAGAAGCCATACTGTCCCAGCGAGAACTGGCCGTTAAAGCCATAGATCAGATTCAGCCCTAAGGCCAGGATGGTGATAGCGGCTCCCCAGAAAATAATCCCGCTCCAAAAGCTATTCAAGAGATTTGTATTGATTAAGAACTGGACGATGAGGAAGATTACCAGCCCAATGCCGATAAATCGTGCGCTTTCTTTTTTGAAAAACACCTTAGGTTCGTTTTGCATGTCAGCACCCCTTACACTTTTTCCGTGGCAGGTTCGCCGAAGATACCTTGAGGGCGCACCAAGAGCACGATAATTAACATAGAGAAGACGATAGCATCGCGCATGGGTGTGGAGATGAATCCGGCGGCCAGCACTTCCGTCTGCCCCATGATCAGCGACCCCACCACCGCGCCGGGAATGCTCCCGATACCACCCACGACGGCGGCTACGAAAGCTTTCAGGCCGGGGATAATGCCCATCAAGTGATGCACTTGTTTGTAGGCTGTAGCATAAAGCACCCCGGCGGCGCCGGCCAGACCGCCGCCCAACGCAAACGTCAAAGCGATGACGCCATCCACGTTAATTCCCATCAGTCGCGCGGCCGGCTTATCATAGGCCGCCGCACGCATGGCCTTGCCCAGTTTGGTGCGATTGACGACGTACTGAAGCAACACCTGGAGGGTGATGGAGGCGCCCATAATGATCAACGTTACATTGGAAGTGGACAGATCCCAGACCTTACCCCCGGTTTCGACATGCAGACCGGCCAGGGTGAGTACGGCGGACATAAAGCCTCCCAGCATCAATACCCATTGCAACACCGGATGGCGCATCCAGACGCGGGCTTTCAGGTCCCCTTTGCGTCCGCGCCAATACAGAACGCCAAAGAGGAGCGCCGCCACAGCAAACAGCACCCACATCCCGCCAATAAGCATGGGGGAAATTTTGCCGGCATTGTAAACTTCGATTTCAAAGGGGCGGGGGTAGGTGATGTAATTGTTGGTGTAAGCAAACGGCAATGCCCCGAAGTATTCCAGGAAAAAGGAGACGCCAACAGCGGTAATCAGTGCGGCAATACGCGGTTTGCTGCGCAGCGGTCGGTAGGCGAACCGCTCGACGACGACGGCTAATGCGCCTGTTGTAATCATCGTGAGGATGATTACCGAAGCCGTGCCAAGCAGCGTTACGCCGAGGCCAGAAGCGTTCGGCCAGAACCACAGGGGCCAGCGGTGCAAATTGAGGGTGGCAATGGTATAGAAGCTGGTGAACGCACCGATCATAAAAACGTCGCCGTGCGCAAAGTTGATGAGTCGGACGATACCATAAATCATCGTGTAACCGAGGGCAATCAACGCATAAATAAACCCTAATTGTAGCCCATTGAGAACTTGTTGGATAAAAATACTGGGACTTTTCCAGCCCGCTCGCCCCAGAACATACAGAACCACCAAACCCAGCAGGACAAAAAGTCCCTGGCTGATACGGTTCAGGATCATTCCATCATGACGGGACTGCGCCGGAGAACCCTCGGTGGGAACACCTCTATTTTGTGCTTTTTCCATAAATCTCCTCCTAAAGGGAAAGCCAGGGCCACTGCATGGTGGCCCCGGCTTTTCCCAATATCTCACATCACCCGTACCGGGGAAAGGGTATGGGATTTAGGGCGCAACCGTCGCAGTGTAGGCAAATTTTCCACCTTCGACTTTGAGGACGACGGCGGCTTTTACCGGATTGTGCTGGCTGTCGTAGGAAATATCACCGGAGACGACAGAGAATTTGCCGGCTTCCATGGCCTTGGCGACTTGGGCTGGATCATCCGCATTGGAATCCTTCATCGCTTGCAGCAGGATGGTCGCCGCGTCATAAGCCAGGGCCGCCAGCGCGTCGGGCTTGGCTCCGTATTTTTCCTCGTATTTCTTCACGAAATCCTGTACGATGGGGCGGGTATCATCGGACGAGAAGTGATTGGTAAAGTACCCCCCTTCAACGACTGCCCGATCCAGTTTGTCGGAGTCCCAGCCATCCCCCCCCATCAGGACCGCCGTGATGCCCTTTTCTTTGGCCTGCCCGGCGATCAGGTTGACCGTCGAGTAATAGTCTGGCAGGTAGAGAATATCAGGGTTGGCGTCCTTGACTTTGGTCAGGATTGCCGAGAAGTCGGTATCCTCGCCGGTGTAGGTTTCCTTGACGACAATCTGGCCGCCGCCGGCTTCAAACTCGGCGATGAAAACTTCGGCCAGCCCGCGCACGTAGTCATTGCCCTGATCCAGTAAGACGGCAGCCGTCTTGGCCTTCAGGTTGTCCAAAGCGAACTTCGCGGCGACTTTGCCCTGGAAGGGATCAATGAAGCAGGCGCGGAAGATGGTGGCCTTGGTAACGCCGTTTTCATCCACGGTCACGTTAACGTTGGTGGAAGTGGGGCTGATCTGTACCACACCCTTCGGCGCGGCTATGCCGGATATGGGAATGGAGGCGCTGGAGCAGACCTCGCCGATGATGAACTTGACGCCCTCCTGGTTGATGACCTTGTTGGCGGCGCTGACGGCAGCTTCGGCGCTGCACTGGCTGTCCTCCACAACGGTTTCGATGGGCCGGCCATTGACGCCGCCTTTGTCGTTCCATTCTGCAATCGCCATCTCGGCGCCATTCTTGGTGGACTCACCGAAGGTCGCCACATCCCCGCTCAGTGGGGCCAGGATAGCGATTTTAACGGGCGTGGCCGCGACGGCAGTGGGCGCCGTAGTGGCGGCCGGGGCGTCGGTGGCAGCAGGGGCGGCGGTAGGGCTGGGACTGCCGCCACAGGCGGCCAGCGCCAAAGTGGCCAGAACTAACGTAAGTGATACAAAGATTCGGGTACGCATTTTTCTCCTCCTGAGATTTTAATTGGCTTAGAAATCAATGACCTGACTAATTGACTAGATTCCCCCACATCAACCTTTCCATAAAACCTCCTTGGCCGTTTTGTCGGGTGTTCTGACTAACAAATTCCTGAACAACCAACACCCCCTCATTGTACAAATAACCCATCAAGTGTCAAATAAACTGCCCATTCATGTACTAATGTCACTTGTTTACGAAATGTCGGCAGCGCGCCCCATAAAGTGAATCTGATTCTATCCGCAATGACCGAGAAGATATTCCACTTATCTGGGCGTTCCCATCGCCGAAGGGCGCTATGATACAGCAAAGCCATTTTCCGTCAACCATTGTTGCCATACGTCACTACGCCGCCTATAGCTACGTCTATGCGGGCCGTTTAAATTTTCGTCCATTCCGTTATCCCATCTCTGTATGACATAGAGAGCGCCGATTTGACGTATAACCGATGTCCCCTATAATGCTCACATTAGAATTTTTACGACAAGGAGCAAGCAATGGCACATCGGCGTTCTTCCATCATTGGATTACTCATCTTACAGTTTTTGGCAGTGATTCTTTATCCGCCCGCATTTTTTACCCAGGCGCCACAAGCAATTGTCTTGCCGCCCACCCTGGTGTTGTTGCTGGTGCTGGCGCTGGTTGTGACGAACACCGGTCATCTTTCGTTGGAGGCCGGGCGCAATTCCTTGAACTTTGTGCAGGGCGTCAACATTGTCGTGCGCCTGATGATGTTATTGCCGAATATGCAGGTGGCCGGCGCCTGGAACTGGGCGTTTTTGGTCACGGATTTGCTAGGGATGGGGTTCTCCTGGTATGCGATGACACGTCTTGATAGGCTGCCGCCCACGGCGTTGTTGTTGAAGCACAACCCCGGCGTGATAGTTGACAAAGCCTAAAGTTGCGTTACAATACCGTTGCCTGTAGAAATGGGCCGCATTTTTTGCGGCTCTTTTCTTTGAAATTGACAGGCTGTTAAGTTCAAGAAGGTTAGGGAGGCACAAAATCATGGAAGAAGCTATCGCATTACAAGCAATCCCCCGCACGGTTATCGGCAAACAGGTGAACGCGCTACGCCGTCAGGGGTTTGTTCCCGGTATTATTTATGGACACAATATTGATCCGATTCCGGTGCAGTTTAACGCCCACGATCTGGCGCGTTACGTTACCAAGTTCGGCACCAGCAGCACGGTTCAGGTAACGTTGGAAGGCGTGTCCGAGCCGTACCTGGCGATTTTCCGCGACATTCAATATCATCGTCTGCGCCGCGCGATCCGCCATCTCGATTTACAGGCGTTGAGCCTTACCGAGAAAGTGCGAATGCCGTTGCCGATCACGTTGGTGGGGGAATCGTCGGTGGTGGCGCTGGGGGCGCTGTTGTTGCAACAACTCAACGAGTTGGAAGTCGAAGCGTTGCCCGGAGCATTGGTGCCGACCATCGAAATTGATATCTCCGTGCTGACCGAGATGGGCCAGTCCATCCTGGTGGGCGACGTTGTGCCCCCGGAAGGCATCGAAATCCTGAACGCCCCGGGCGATATCATCGTCCAGGTCACGCACGTCGAAGAAGAGAAAGAAGCCGGGACTGCGCCGGAGTCGGTTGAGGTGGAAGTTATCACCAAGCGCCCGGAGAAGCAAGAAGACTAGCCAGAATATTTCTACAATAAAAAAGCGACCTCATAAGGGTCGCTTTTTTATTATCCGTACAGGTCACAAGGGTCTTACCGCCATGATATAGTTCATAAATACGATGCCGCTATAGCCTTGCGCGTGCGCTCCGCCCATTGCGTAGGCGCCAGCATCCAGCTCGCGGCTGTAAACTGCGAAGGGATACCGTCCGCCAGGTGTAATGATGTCCACCTGCATATTCGGTTCCTGCTTAAAACTGCGCAACCACTTGGGCAAATGATTAACCTTTGCTTGATAAATGACGTAAACCTTGCAGGGCCGCTTGAGTTTGAAGCGGATGAGTTTTTCGGCCTCGGAGTCGTAGTCCAGATCAGCCGGCTGGATAGCGTGCGCCCCACTGAGTTCCAGTGGCAGGCTGAGGATCGTGTAGTCGCGGTCGGTGTAGGCGTGGCGGTGCGTGCGCAGGGTAATGACGCGATACTCGCGCCCGCTGGTGGCTTGAAAGTAGGCAAAGGGGCTTTCGTAGCGGTAAGCGCAGGCTGATGGCGCGCCGTTTTCCTGATGGGCGACGACCGCCATCCCGCCGACGACGGAAGTAAGGGGGTCCATCTCCTGAATTTTCTCAGGCCCGAAGATGCTTTCCAGCATGTGGACGAAAGCCGGGATCAATGACGTGCCGCCGGTGCGCAAAACCACATTGATCTGCTCTGGGCGCATCCTGGCATCGGCCAGAACGCGCTGAATCTCTGTCTGCACCCCAGCGACCTCCGCTTCAATCATCAGCTCAAAGTCGCGGCGCAGGATGCGCTCGTGGATGTCTACGTGCTGATGGGCGAAGTCCAGCCGCGCTAGCAAGTCATACGTGAGCAACTTCTTGGTCTGCTCGATCTCGCGGAATAGCTTGAAGCCGATGTTCTGCGTGACCAGGCTCTCCAATGCCAGCATCGCGCGGGGGTTGGTGCTGGTCTTCTGAAATTCCCGGATTTTTTCCAGCAGGTGCGGGCGCGAAAGCTCCGGCATCGTCTGCCAGCTTTGTAGCAAATCCAGGAAGTCGGGCGGAAAATCGAGACCGTGCGTCACCTGCGTTCCCGCGCCAAAATATTTGAGCAACGAGCGCATGATGCGCCGATCTATATCATCGCCGCCGAGCAGAACGCCGCGCGTGGCGATCACATGCGGGGAGGACGCTCCGCCGACTTCTGCAATGGTCAGATCAAGGGTTCCACCCCCGAAGTCGAAGACAAGCGCGTGCTGGCGGGTGGGGGTGGTGATATGGTAAAGGTGCGCTGCCGCAATTGGCTCCATCTGGAAGGTGATGTCCTCAAATCCGGCGAAGCGCGCCGCGCGGAAAAGAATATCCTCGGCGCGCGTGTCAACGGCGGGGTCGTCCGAGAAGCGCACTGGGCGCCCCAGCACCACGCTATCGCAAGGCGATCCCAATTGCTTCTCGGCGCGGTGTTTCATCGCCTGCAAAATCATTGCAATCAGCTCATCCACCGAGTAATACCGCTCGAAAATGTCGGTGCCTTTGTAGCGCGGGTCGCGCAGAGCTGTTTTCACCGATTGCAACAGCCGTCCGGTGGCGCCCACATCGGTGACGAGGCTGACTTCGTGCATATAACGAATAGGGCCACTGCCGCTGCCACCCACGATCATCTCGATGGCGCCCGCGTCTTTGTGCGCCCAAACGATGCGCCGTCCCGTCTCGCGCGCCAGGTACTCATTGGCGGCAGCGGTTCCCAGCTTGGTCTGATATTCCTGGTTAATCCAGATCAACGAAGGCAACACGTAAGGATTTTCGTTAACCGGATCCAACGGGATGGGGGTGAGCTTCTGACCGTCGTAGTGAGCTACCGAGGAGTTGGTGGTGCCAAAGTCAATGCCAATGCGCATAGATTTAACCTCCCTCTCAATGGATTGAACGAATTCAACGGACTTTCAACCACGATGGGGTGGATGAAGATAGCTGCTTGGGTGTGCGGGAAGCAGAAGGGCGATTATAGCACCGGATGCAACTTTTGGCAACCGGGTGATTTGTGTATAATCAACGGATGCAACGGATGTTTCCGTTTCAATCCGTTGAATCCGTTGAGATAATAGGGGGTGTGTATGGTTTTTATTGTGGTTGTTATGGGATTGCTGATTGGGACCTTGGTAACACACCTGGCCGAAGCTGTCCTGGGCCGGCGGCGGCTGGCCCGGCCGATGTGTCCGTATTGTACTGCGCCGTACTCGCCACTGCAATGGAGCGCGACGCTGGCGTTGCTCACCGGGCAGCGGCGCTGTCAGCAATGTCAGAAGACTTTTCGCTGGCCGCGCCTGATCGGAGAGTTGCTGGTCGCGGTGGTCTGGGGCGTCCTGGTTTGGCGTTATGGACTATCGTGGCGGGTGGGATACGGGATGCTGGGCCTCTTGCCGCTGGCGATGATTATGGTGACAGACCTTGAAGCCAAGCGTGTGCCGAACGTCATCACGCTGCCATCCATCGCGGTTATGTTGGTGTTGGGTACGCTCTTTGGCCCGGCGCTGCCCAACCTCCAAGGATGGGGGTGGAAGATGACGCCGCTGGGCGCGTTGACTGCCTTCGCCGCGTTGCGGCTCCTGGTGTGGCTGGGCGTGGCAGTTTTTGGGGAGGGCGCGCTCGGTGAGGGGGACATCACCCTGGCGACCTACGTGGGAGCCATGGTGGGTTTCCCCCTGGTGCTGGAGGCGCTACTGTTGGCGTTCCTGCTCGGCGGTGTAGGTGCAGCGGTCGTGCTCGTTTCGCGGCGCGGCTCGTTGCAGACGGCCATTCCCTATGGCCCGTACATCATTCTGGGCGGCGCGTTGACGCTGATTTACAGTGTGGAAATGCTTGGCTGGCTGTTGAAGTAGGGCATTGTCCAAAAGAAAACGGCGACTGGTATCAGTCGCCGTTTTTTTTTGTTTGGCGGAGAGAGAGAGATTTGAACCCTCGGAGCCTTTCGGCTCACGCGCTCTCCAGGCGCGCGCATTAGACCGGACTATGCTACCTCTCCAAACGGAGAGGATTATAGCATACAAGAGGGATTTTACAAACGAACTCAATTTCAACCTCTGCCTTTTTGATGTCCTACATTCCTCATATCGCTGTTTAGCGCCAGACGATGGGTAAACAGAACATGTAGGGACATTTGTCGCCGCCGATAAATTCATCTGCACCAATATCTACGAGGCAATTATCTTGTCGATAGTCTCCATCAATATCAGCCGTTATGCCCACAAATACCCCATTGTTGTGCGCCTCACTCTCTGCGCTGATATGATAATCACCGGAATCTGGATTGACAAACATTGGGTCGTTCCACAAGTTGAGCGTGCCGGTAAAGAACGAACTACTGGCGCCCGCTGCCCAATCAGTTTGATTTCGCCAGTCATCGGCTCCCCACTCTGTGGCGTTCAAACTAACTTGCGCGCTACTGTACACACGAATTCCTACAGTATGACTGACCAAGATGGTATTGGTTAGAACGGCTTTTGTTGTTCCGTCGAATGTAAGGCCTGAGATTCTATTGCGCGCAATGGTGTTGTGCCGGAAAATCATGCTGCTTCCCTTGCTATAGATCCCGTAGGGTATATTATCCGTAATAAAGTTGTTATCAAATGTTGCGCTCCCGCCATGAAAGTACCCGCCCCCTCCATCAGTTGCATTATTTGCGCTAATCGTGTTTGCTGAAAGCACGAGATCGCTGCCCAACGCATAAATACTTCCCCCCATGTAGACATCGCCACGAAGGTGTTCCGCATTGTTGTCTTGAATAATGTTGTGATGGAGGACGCCCTGACTAGCAATGATGGACATGCCCGCCCCATTAGGATTCGCATACATATCACTTGGGCGAGCTGTATTGAGCGAAATCACATTGTCTGTTAGATTGATTCCGCGGCTTCCCTGAATAGCAACACCACCGCCATTGCCATTCGCAATGGTATTGGCATGGATGGTATTTGAAATGATCGTTGCCGGACTCGATGTTATATGAATGCCGCCACCGTCCTTGTAGGCGTAATTGGAGAGTATCTTGTTATTGATAAGGGTTGTTGGACTGGCATTAAGCGAAATACCTCCTCCCCAGTTGCTTATGTTCCCCGCGATCACACAGCCGGAGATGGTTGCGCTTGCTGTAATCACACGTATTCCGCCGCCGCAGCAGTTTGTCTGGGGGTCACGATCATAGAGATAGGAATCACCGCTTTGCAGCTGAAAACCTTCAATGGTCGGGCTGATCGAACCGATGATGTACATGACACGCCCAAATCGCTGCGCATTCAATACGGTGGGTTGTGTGATGGGATAGGGCATTTCCCAGTTATCAATTTGATAACCGCCCTGTAGCTCCAGTGTTTTGCTGAGATATACTACTTGCTGGAGGTTGCCAACTTGATACATATCAGTGTAAACCCCGGTTGCGACTTTTATGATATCCTGCTCGCTATCGGCCGCATTGATTGCTGCCTGAATGTTCGTAAAACAAGGTGTAGGCACATCTGTACAGTTAGGCGCCACATAATAGGTGCCGGAGTTATCTGCCTGTTGCGTATCATATGTCCACAAGAGGCCTATTGTTGCGAGAATTATAGAGAGAAAACAAGTTAAAAGCTTTTGAATCACCATTTCGTTACTCCTTTTTTTATATGAATATTGATTTCTGGTCTATCTATCTTCTATCGGTTAAGTTGTTGGTGTTATTAATGGGCTGATCGGCGTCGCCAGTGGGCTGACCGGGCCTCTTTCACCGCCATACCACGAGAAGCGCCAAATCTGACTGATGGGACTGATGATCGGGCCGTTCCACTGACCATTGGAATATTCGCCGGTGTGGCGGCGAATGGAAACGCTCCACGTCAGCTCGCGCGACTCCGGCACAAGCAGGTACAGATAATCCGGCGCAGTCCATTGAGTGCTTTTCACCCAGGCCTCTTCCACACCGCGCGGATGCGGGATGCTGATAACGTAGTATTCCTCCGCGCCGAGGCAGCACGGCCCTTCCCAGGTGAAGGTAATCTGCTGCGCCCCTCGAAAGACGCTTTTATCGAGGGGGGAGATGAGGCGCGGGGCAGTATACGCGCTGGTCGGGCTGGGGCGGGAGCGCGACTTGACGCTGGGCGCAACGGTGGGCGTTGCCGTTGGCGTCGGCATGTCGGTGGGGAATGGCGTATCTGTGGGAGTGGGCGTGGTCGTCGGGCCGGGGGTGGGGGTGGCGACAACAGTGACAACGGCGACGGTCTCCGGTGTTAGTGAGACGTTGCCGCTGCTTATAACATTGGCTACAATGCCCACCTGGATCGCGCCGACGTAATAGCCGGTGGCTTGCACATTGACAAGGTGTGCGCCGGCAGCGAGAGCGTCGGCCCGGTATTTGCCGTCGGCGTCGCTGGCGATGGTGAACACCCCGGCCTGCCCGGCAATCGTGATCTGCGCGTTGGCGATGGGTTGGCCGGTGCTGGCATCAGAGATGACGCCTGCCAGCCCGCCCGTCAGGGCCGGCGCCGGGGTAGGGGTGTTGGTCACCTGGCAACTGCACAGGAGCAGACCGGCTATCAACAAGATCACATTCAGATAGTGTTTTAGATTAGTCATTGTTGCCTCCCTCTGAAGATGAATTGTCCTAGATTGTCTGGGTATAGTGTATTGCGAAAGGAGGCTCAATAGGCGAAATGGTCAAACTTCTGTTTTTTACAGAGGGGTATGCGCGAAAAGTTTCGTTAACATTTTTTCTCCAAGCGGGAAAACCGTAGTAGGATCAGTTCAATCACGGGCTTAGGCGGTACATTGCCAAAGTGGCCCGGAGACCAGAGACAGCCGGACACAGTGATGGGTTCTGATCCGGCGGTGGTGGGCAGGCGTCAAAGGCTCACGAAAAGGCGCGGCGGCGCAAGTCCTGCGCGGACTACCATCTACAGAAAAGCGGTCGGACGCCCGACCGCTTTTCGCTTTTATCAACGGATTGAACCGATTTAGCTCTAATCTGCTCAATCCGCTTAATCTGCTGATGAATGACTCTCCTGAAAGAAGGCGCTCTTTAACAGCCGAGATACGCTGCGGCGACTGGGAGGCGGGTTAGGCGCCCTAACCACCGGCACCACTCGCGGGGCACAAAAGAAATGACGCCGGAATTAGGCGTCGCTTCGGCGGCG
>JAKQHY010000026.1 GCA_029555965.1 Chloroflexota bacterium
GCTTCCCTTGCCATTCCTCCGTGGTTTTAGTCAGCAATCCGGCGGCTTCCAACCGTGGAAGGTAATAATCCGGCGTATCCTCTGGCCACGGCGGCGTCGCTCCAAATTCCGCTATCAAATCCTGCGCCCACAGGCTGTGAACCTGCTGCGTCAGGAACACGCCGCCCGGCGCGAGCACCCGCGCCACCTCCGCGCAGTTGAGCGACGAATGACGATTCAACACCAAATCGAACTCACCATCAGCAAAGGGCATCAACGCGGTGCGCGACAATTCCACGTCCTCCACCCGCACGCCCAACGGGCCGAGGCGCTCCCGCGCCAGCTTCACGTTGGGCGGGTAATCCTCGGTGACGGCGACTTTGGCCGGCCAGTACTCCCGCAGCGACAACAGCCGTTCCCCGCCGCCGGTGCCCATATCCAGCACCGAGGCAGCGCGCGGCATCAACTCGGCGGCGCGAGCCATGTAATCCCACGGCGGACGTTCTTCGATCATCCGCCCTTTCAGGTATGCGAAATCCCAACCGGCAAAAGGGCGCTGTTCTTCTTGCTTCCAGGTCTCGATAAGTTCTACACGATTCAAGTCACGTCCTCTAAAAGAATAGTTTAATGGATGATGTTCTTTGACAACGCCTTGGCCACCACCTGAGCCAACTGTTCAAAGCTGGGAGGTTTGGGCAGCCAGGCACTCAGCCCTTGCGCATACAGATCATCGAGCGTTTTGTCCAGCAGATGGCCTGTTAGCAACACCATTGGCACGGACGAGCCTTTCTGCTTCAGCGCGTGGAACAATGCAATGCCGCCCATCTCTGGCATCACGACGTCGCTTAATACCAGTGCAATCTCGTCATGATGGGCTTCCAAGATCATGAGCGCCTCCCTGGCGTTCGCGGCTTCCAGCACTTGGTACTTCAGCAAGTTCAGGCTCTCCACCAACGCGCTGCGTACAGTCGCCTCATCCTCTACCACCAGCACCAGCTCCCCTTTCCCAACGGTCGAGGGGAATAATTGCAACTTGGGCGCCTCAACTGGGTTCGCCAGCAAGGCGGGCAAATAAATGGTAAAGGTCGTTCCCTTGTCCACTTGGGTGTCTACGTTGACACGCCCTCCATGCTGCCCGACAATGCCATGCACTTGAGCCAGCCCTAATCCACTGCCTTCCCCAGGTGCTTTGGTCGTGAAGAATGGATCAAAAATGTGCGGCAGCACGCTCGGTGGAATTCCCGTCCCCGTGTCCGACACCGACAGTTGTATCCAGGTACCAGCCTCTATCTCCGGCAAGACCGGCGATTCACCGGGGCCAACCGCCATTCGCTTTACTTTGAAAAGCAACTGGCCGCCATTCGGCATTGCATCTCGGGCATTGAGCGCCAGGTTCATCATCACCTGCTGCATCCGCGTCGGGTCGGCGTCAACGATATACTCATCCCGGTCATAAACCAACTCGATCTTGATATCCTCCGGCAATGTGCGTTCCAACAACTTGACTTGCTCTTTCAAGAGCAAGAGTAAGTCGAGCGATCTCCTCTTCAGCGTCGCTTGCCGGCTAAAGTCCAGGATCTGCTGGATCAGGCGAGTTGCATGTTGGGCTTGCCGATTGATCGTCTCCATTCGTTCTTGAACGCGGGCAGGCAACCCCTCTGTTCGTGCTGTCATCTGGGCGTACAGAACGATGGAAGCCATAATGTTATTGAAGTCGTGGGCGATGCCAGCCGCCAGTTGGCCCACGGCAGCCAAACGCTCTTGCTGCTGGATGCGCCGTTCGGTCTCACGCTGATGCGTCATATCACGGATGACGAGCACCCATCCATTATCAGCAGGTCCGACTTCGATGGGACGGGCTATAATCTGGAAAATTCGGCCCGCTACGTTGATTTCGTGCCACGAACCTTGCGAGAGGGAGGTTAAAAGTTCCGTCAGCCTTTTATCCCCCATGTGAGTGAGGGTATCTCCCATTTTCGCATCGGCCAGGGTAGCCAGATCCCTTTGCCCCAGTGGGTTGGCCAGAACAGCGCGATTTTCGTTGTCCAGAAAAATCACGCCTTCAGGCACCGTATCCATAATCTGCCGCACACGTTGGGCTTGCTCCTGAACTTGTAACAGGAGCCGCCCCTGTTCTTCCTCTGCCTGCTGGCGCTGCCGCCGCTCCTCATATTCGCGCAGCGCGCGTTTCACCACCGGCCCCAGGCGCGTGAGGTGGCTTTTCAAGACATAATCGGTGGCCCCGGCCTTGAGGCTTTCGATGGCGGTCTCCTCACCCAGGGTGCCAGAGACGAGGACAAAAGGCAAATTGAGATCGCGTTCAAGGAGCAACTGCAAGGCGGTCAGCCCATCAAAGGCCGGCAGATTATAATCAGCCAAAATAATGTCATAATTGGGCGCATCGAGGCGGGTCAGAAACTCGGCACGGGTTTCCACGCGCTCCCACTGACACACGTAGCCGGCCTCTTCCAATGTGGCAATCTCAAGCTCTGCGTCAAAAGCCTCATCTTCCAAAATGAGCACACGGAGTGGCCCTGGTATCATTTTTCCTCCAGTTCATCACCGACGGTTGACCGCACCGGACGGAGGTTCGTTGGTCAATACCCAGAACAGGCTGAGCCGCTTGATTACCTCAACAAACTTGTCGAAGGCGACCGGTTTAACTACATAGGCGTTCACGCCCAGATGATAGCTTTCAACAATGTCCTGATCTTGACAGGAAGAGGTGAACACGACGACAGGGATAGTTTTGAGCACCGGATCCGCTTTGACCTGGCGCAGTACCTCCAACCCATCCACCTTGGGCATCTTGAGATCGAGAAACACCACCAAGGGATGACCCACTGGCCGGTCGCTATAGTCACCCCGCCGGTATAAATAGTCCAGCGCCTTAGCGCCATCCCGAACCGAGACGACCTTGTTTGCCAGGTTATGCTGCTCCAGGGCGGTCAATGTCAACTCGATGTCCTTGGGATCATCTTCTGCCAACAGTATTTCTCTCGTTTCCATTCATTCTTCCTTACGCGCGCTTCAGCGTCAAGTAAAAGGTCGCACCATGACCCAGGTCACCCTCAGCCCACACCCGCCCGCCATGACGTTCAACAATGCGGCGCACCGTAGCCAGGCCGATGCCCGTGCCTTCGAATTCTTCTTTTTGGTGCAGCCGTTGAAATACCCCGAACAGCTTGTGGATGTATTGTGGGTCAAAGCCGACACCATTGTCCCGCACAAACAAGGTCACCTCTGTCTCGCTCGATTCCTCTTGCACCATTCCAATCTCGATATGAGCCTGGGGGCATGGGGCGGTGAACTTGACCGCGTTGGAGAGCAGGTTGACCCACACCTGGCGCAGCAAAGCCGGGTCAGCCTGGACAGGCGGCAGCGGACCAATTTTCCACGTCATGTGCCGATCTTTTATGTCGGGCACCAGCTCCTGCTGCACTTCTTGGACCAATTCGTTGAGTTCGACCGTCCGCAGCTGCATCTCTGCGCGCCCGGTGCGCGAGAAAGCCAGCAGATCATCAATCAACCCACTCATCCGGTCGGCCGACTCGACAATGTTGTGTACATACCGCAAAGAGGTGGCATCCAGTCGCTCCGCTTCCCGCTGGCGCAAAAGTTCAACAAAACCGGCGATGTGACGCAGGGGAGCGCGCAGGTCGTGGGAAACGGAGTAAGAAAAGGCTTCCAGTTCTTTGTTGGAGGCTTCCAATTGCGCCGTGCGCTCAGCGACCCGCTGCTCCAGATTGTTGATGAGAATTCGCAATTGCGCAGTCATACTATTGAAGGCATCGGCCAAAACGCCCAACTCGTCGCGGCTGGTGATTTTCACCTGCTGTGACAGGTCGCCGGCGCTGATGGCTTTCGTAGTAGTCGCCATCGTCCGAATAGGCTCAACGATCTGACGTACGGCCAGAAAACCCAGCGCGCCGGATACTGCCAACGTAACCACAATGAGGATTGCAGTGATGAGCACCGTAGTGCGGGCCAGGGTCAAAGCTTCAGAGACAGCCTGTTCAGCAACAATAGCAAACTCTTGTTGGCCAAAACGAACCGTTTCAACAGCCAAGACGGTATCCTTCCCGGTTAGACCTGGTTGGATACCCACCTGGTCAGGTACTTCAAAGGTGATACCCCGTAACACCACCGAAGGGTTGCGGTGCGCTACCACTTTGCCCTGGGCATCTACAATGTAGACACTCTGGCCCGGACTAACCCGTACATCCGCGATCAAATTCCAAATTTTCTTAAGGCGCACTACAGCGGTAAGGACGCCATCCACGAGACCGGTACGGACATTAAGCAGGGGGATGGCGACGGTCATCAACGGCTCGCCACTGTTTTCATCGAACCGGACAGGACTACAGTAAACTTCATCACTCGCGCGAGAGACAAAGTATTCGTTAACATCGGCATAATCGTTCCCATTGATAGAAAAATGCCCCTGGCGAGAGACATGAATCTGCTCTCGTCCCTGGCTATCGAGTAAGACCAATTCTTCAAAGGCATGGGAAGATTTAAGCAACATCAAGAGGTTGCGTTGCTCATTCTGGTCCAACCCCGGCAACACTTGCGCCTTGCTGACCAGACGTAACTCGTTTTCCAGTTGCGCAAAAAAGGTAGTGGCCTCGGCAGCAACACGTCGAGCCACTTCACGCTGCAAGTTGAGCGCTTGTTGCTCCTGACTAATAAAACTCTGCCAGGCTAAGATCACCCCAACGATTAGCAGGGGGCCAATAGCCAGGCCAATGAAAGCCACCGTTAATCGTGTCTGAATACTGTTACGCATCTCACATACCCTTTTGAACTGTCCAGCAACTCAAAACTTCCGTTGGACGTGGAGTATTCACAGCCAGTCAGCTCAGAATTATACTATTTAGAATCTGTCCGAAAATCGCTTTCCTCTGCGAATTGCGCCTAAAGGCGCGGTTTGAGGGGGTGTTTTTTCGTTGGCGGACTGCGCCCACCAACGAAAAAACACCTTCTTAAAAACGGCTTTAGCCGCAAGACTCAGCGCAGCGCTTCAGCATCACTATCATTTTCGGGCAGGTTTTTAGCGAATGATAATGTCTGCCTGGAGCAGAATTTCATCTGATATGTCAAGGCCGATGGCTTTAGCAGTATTTAAATTGATCGCCGTAAAGAACTCGGCCGTTTCGACCGGTAAGTCGGCTGGTTTGATCCCCTGGAGGATTTGGTCGGCAAGACGCGCCGCTTCTTGCCTTGCGGAAGCAGCAAGATCAATACCATAGGCTGTCAAATGACCGTCCGCCACGGCCATTGGATTCGGTCCTGAGGTAGGCAATTTGAGTTCGATAGCTATCTCCAGCCAATCCCCTATGCGCTCATTGAGCAAACTATCCGGTAAAAAAAAGATGGCATCGGCATCCTCAGGGATATTCTCAAAAGCAGCCGCGACTTCTTCAGCAGTGCTGACCTCACACAGGATCAGTTCAACCCCAAGCATCGTAGCCGCATTGCTCACCGTCTCCAGGGCCAGTACAGTGCCCCGAGCCTCGGGATTATAAGGCACATAGATGTGTTCAATGGTAGGCGCGACTTGTATTAGCCATTCCAGACGCCGTCCCTCTTGGACGCCAAAAGTGACACCGGTAATATTTCCACCAGGCTGCCTGAGACTATCCACCAAACCGGCGCCCACCGGGTCGGTGACAGGTATAAAAACCACCGGTATATCGGTGCCGGCCGTGGCTTTCTGCGCCGCCTGGGCAGCGGAGGTCGTGATGGATAGAATTAAGTCAACATCCGCCGCCACCAGACCTTGCGCCACCGAATCAAGTTTATCCATATCGGTGGGGCCTTCATAGAGATAGATAATGTTTTTACCTTCAATGTAGCCTAACTTGGTCATACCTTCCTTGAAACCCTCCACAGTCTCTTCTTGATGGAGGGAAGGATTAATCACGCCCAGAGTGTAAGTTTTAGGCTGCGGCGCGCCGCCACAAGCTGCCAACCATAGGCTGAACACGATGCCCCAGATAAAGATGGTTCTCCTCTTGCGGATGCTATCTCGAGAGTATATGCTATTTGCCATACTTTTTTACCTCCCGACTTTCACAAGAACCCGGCCTGTACCAAGAGAAGGTGGTTTTTCGTTTTCGAGCGCAACCCGAAAACGAAAAACCACTACGCTACCTATCTATCCAACGTCCCATGCCGCAGCCCCACCGGCAGCGCAGCGGGACGCTCGCACGTGCTTTCGAGCGTCACCCGCCGGCCCGCGTCGGCGGCGTCGTGGATGGCGTGCATGATGTCGAGGACGTGGTAGGCCAGTGCGCCGCTCGCGCGGTGTGGACGCCCGGAGCGCAGGGCGTAGGCCATGTCCGCCACGCCGATGCCCCGGCTGTTTTCCGCGTAGCCGTGCGTGAGCGGGATCGCGCTCCACTCCGACGCTCCCATCCGCCGCACGCGCACCGGCCCGCCGAAGGTGTTGGGGTCGGGGACGCTGAGCGTGCCCTCAGTGCCGTAGATTTCGATGCGCGGCACTTCCGCCGACCACACGTCAAAGCTGGTGACGAGGGTGCCCACCGCGCCGCTGGCAAAGTCGAGCACGCCGACAACGTGCGTCGGGACTTCCACATCCACCACTTTGCCGTAGAGCGGCTGGCTGGTGATGGTGCGCGTCGGGAAGGTGACGCGGGTCGAGCCGCTAACGGCCTTCACCGGCCCCATCAAGGCGACCAGCGCGGTGAGGTAGTACGGCCCCATATCGAACATCGGCCCACCGCCGACTTTGTAGTAGAACTCCGGGGCGGGATGCCAGCTTTCGTGGCCGTGACAGAGCATGAACGCCGTCGCCGCAATCGGCTGGCCGATCCAGCCGTCGTCAATGAGCTTGCGGCATGTCTGAATGCCGCCGCCGAGGAACGTGTCCGGCGCGCCGCCGACGCGCACGCCTTTCGCCTGCGCCGCCTCAAGCAGCGCCTTGCCCTCCTCACGTTTCACCGTGAGCGGCTTCTCGCTGTGGACGGATTTCCCGGCCTGCACCGCCGCCATCGCCACTTCCGCGTGCGCCTGCGGGATCGTCAGGTTGACGACGATCTCGATCTCCGGGTCGGCCAGCAATTCTTCCACCGTACACGCGCGGGGGATGGCGTACTGCGCCGCCTGCGCCTGCGCCTTCTCCATCACGATGTCCGCGCACGCGACAGTTTCGAGAATCTCGAAAACCTTATCGGCCTTCAAGTAAATTCCACTGATATTACCGCATCCGATCACACCAATCTTAGTTTTCGTAGTCATAAAGCCTCCTAACTCCTAACTCCTAACTCGCTACTTGCTCGCCCAGAGCATCCCGCGCTTGACAATCTCCAACGCTTCGGGGACCTCAAAGTCCTTTGCGACGTGGCCCAACGAGGTGTAGAAGACGCGCGCCTCGCCGTACTTCCGCTTCCAGGCGACAGGCATGACGACGCCGTCAATCCAGTAGGCGTGATCGCCGTTGAAGGTTGTAGTCGCCAGGACTTCGTTGGAGGGGTCTACATGCATGTAGTATTGCTCGGAGTGCATATCGAAGTCATTCAGGCCCGCCACAATGGGGTCGTCGCTGATAATGTTGACACGATAATCTATCACGCCGCCGGGATGCGCCACCCATTGCCCGCCGACCATGAACTGGTAGTCCACGTTGTTGCGGAACGAGTCGCCCATGCCGCCGTGCCAGCCGGCGATCCCCACCCCGCTCTTGACCGCGTTCAGCAGCCCTTGCTCCTGTTCGCGCGTGATCGTGCCCATCGTCCACACCGGCACGATCAAATCCAGCCCCATCATCTTCTCGGTGTTCAGGTACACGTCGAGTGTGTCGAACACTTCGACGGCGTACCCCTGCGATTCCAGGTACGGCGCGAAAATCGCCACACACTGATCCGGCTCGTGTCCCATCCAGCCGCCCCACACCATGATTGCCTGCTTCTTGTCTGCCATCGTTATGTATGCTCCTTCAGTCGTATTGAGAGTAAAAAATTGCGTACCGCGCACTGCGTCAAGTCTCACGCACCACGAAATACGCAACTTTCATATCCCGTATTCTACACCCATTGGGTGAACTTGCGATTTGCGCCACAAGAAACGCCCCAGCAAGGGGCTGGGGCGTTCAGAGATGCTAATGACATCCTTTGTAGTGCAGACTCTTTATGCGTCGCGCATCACCAGGGGCAGGTAAACCCGGTGAGTCGTACTCAGGGTTTGCCAGTAGCCGGTGTGCGCGGCAAAGTGCGCGCTGCTGAGATTGCCGGTCGCCGGCTGCCCTATCGTCGAGGCCACCCGGAAGTGCGTCGAGGCAATCTCGCTGCCCCCCGCGCCGACCACGTCCCAATCGAGGCCGAAGTGCGCCGATTCCATGGCCGGCGCCGCGGAGTTTGCGGGCAACGCCGCCGCCTGCGCATTAAGCGCGGATTGTTGTCCGGCATAACTCAGCCCGAACAGGCTCAACAAGGTCACCCCCAGGCCCAACGCCAACAAGAAACGACGGTCTTTCATGGCTGCCTCCTTACGGCGTCTGGGTAGATGATCCGACCAGGGGCATCCGCGCGCCTGTGTCGCCGGCGGGCTGCGCCACGATGCGGTAGTCAAACGCGATGTCCGCCGTCCCGCCGCCCTGCTCGCGCACCTCGAAGCCGGTGGGGGTCTTCTTGGCGACGTAGAGGCCCTGCGTCTCGCCCAACGGGGTCAGGAAGACGTGGTAGCCGCTGTCCGCCTGAATCGCTTTGGCGAACAACGCTTCGAGTTTGACGAACGCGGTTCCATCGCGCAGTTGCGCCGTCCCGAAATCCTCCAGCCAGGCCTGCGGGCTTTGCACGCCGTAGAGCGCGCGGGTGTCGCCGTCTACCTCGGCGGCGGTGCGGAGTGTAGCCCCCGTAATAGTACCTCTACAGTCCAAATCGCCATCCTCATTCATATTACATATATACTGACCATTTCCCGCAGTCACCCCAAAGATTGCGGTGCTATCATCACTTATTGCATCCAAATAGAGGTAAACAGAATCTCGACTGTTCATGATCAAGTCACTGCCCGGGTCGGAGAGGTCCGAGTAGATGGTGCCGGCGATCCCCGATCCCGCCATTGCACCGGGAAAGCCCGACAACTCCAGTCCCTTTTCGCCTTCCACCCGCAGCGCGGGCAAAGATTGGTTGCTGCCGCTGGTTTCAAAACCGTTCCCCACCGTCAGAACCGCCTCGACGCCTTGGGCGCCATAAAGTGTGGAATCCAGACTGCCGGAGATCACCGCCCCCTGCATCAAAGTAAACGCATAGGGAGCGCCATAGAGCTTTTGCCGCGGCGAGAGTGTTTCGGTATAGACCCCGTTAGCCACCTCAACCTCGACCCAAAGCGGCTGGCTCAATTCTTCCGCCGAAAGCCCACTTCCCGCCGCATCTGGCCCAATGACCACATCAAACAACCCCTCCGTGACCTGCACGATTTTCGTCTGAGTGTAAACCGCCGTGCCGGTATTGTCGTCGTGGTAGTATCGAAATTGCATCCGGTGCGCGCCGTTAAGAGGACTCCCGCCGACGTCCGTCAAGCGCCCCTGATAGGTCATCTGCGGCGTCAGCGAACACCCGCCCAGAATAAGCAAAACCCCCGCCAAAGACACCGCCAACATCCATCTAATTTGCTGTCCTTTCATTGTAAACCCTCCTGTGTTACTATGTAAAAAAAGAAATGGCCCAATGCCTGAAATCCCACCTACTTTCTTTCACCGCAGAGTACGCGGAAAACGCAGAGAAAAGCTAGAAACCGCAGCGCCCTCAGCGTTCTCGGCGGTAAAATTCGGCTAACCCCGTAACGACTGGGTCATCATACTATCCAAAGCGCTTACGCGCCACTTCGTGCGGATTGAGCGTCAGATTCAGCCCATCTCCCAGCAGATTCCATCCGATGCCAAACACAATCAACGCTGCCGTTACCGGAAGATAGAGCCACCAGTAAAGGAAGGGGTTGCCGCCCGCTCCCATAATCCAGTTCCGCCCCATCATCAACAAACGCGACCACTCCGGGATGGCGGTGCTGTTGACCGTGCCGCTGACGCCAATAAAGGCGAAAGCGGCCTGCATTACCACCATTCCGCCAATATCGCGCGCCAGCAACACGATGATTGGCGCTATGGCATTGGGCAGCAGGTGACGAAAGATGATGCGCAGGGGCCGCTGTCCCGCCACTTTGGCCGCCTGTACATATTCCGCCTCCTTCAGGCTGATGAGATTGGCGTTGATAAGGCGCGCGTAGCCCATCCAGGAAAACAGAATCAGCGTCAACATGACCGGATCGATGCCCAGGGTCAATACCAGATGCTGAAAGGGGGTGGAG
The DNA here is from genome assembly GCA_029555965.1 of Chloroflexota bacterium. Taxonomy (GTDB): domain Bacteria; phylum Chloroflexota; class Anaerolineae; order B4-G1; family SLSP01; genus JAKQHY01. The sequence continues at coordinate 10,309 of JAKQHY010000026.1, forward strand.
GGTATGGAGACGGGCGTAAGATTGGTATAATCCACCAGTTCCATGTTTGCCGTCTGCATCACCGTCCGAAAAAGCCACACCCCCGCGATCACCGGAAAGGCCAGAAACGCATCCGTGATCCGCATCAACGCGAAGTTGAGCGCCCCGCCCACGTACCCGCCAATCGCGCCGAGGGTTATCCCCAGACAGGCCGCCGCCAGCGCCGTGAGCAGGCCGAACCGCAGCACGGTGCGCGTCCCCCACACCAACGAATAGAAAATATCAAAGTGCAACAACTCGCGCCCGCCCGTACTATCCATCATATACGCGACTGTCCCCAATGGCAAACCGGGGCCGGGCGGCAGCGGCGCCACCTGCGTCTGCCCCTCCAGATAGCGGTACAGCGCCGGATGGGCCGGATCGTCCGGCGGCGCGATCCAGGGGGCGGCCAGGGCCACCGTGAAAAAGAACCCGACGATAAGCAACGCCACCCAATTCAAACGCACGGTGAAGAAATGGCGGAGGCGTCTCATAGCACCGCCCCCTCGCGCAGTCGGGGATCAATGAAGGCCTGAAGCACGTCCAGAATGAACATCAACGGCAGTACCAGGAGTACGCCGTACACCGCAAAGCCCATCGTTGCGGCGACGTCGGGTACGAACAGCCGCATGTTACCCGGGCTTGCGTTGAGCAACCCAGAAACGCCGGGTAACCCGAAGATCACTTCGACCACGAACACACCCGTCACCAGCGCCGCCGCCGAGAGCGCGCTGCTATTCAGCGCGGGGAGCATGGCGTTGTGCAGCGCGTGCCGCCAGACCGTCTTGCGCCACGACAGCCCTTTGCCGCGCGCCGTGGTGACGTAGTCCTTGTGCAGTTCCTCGGCCATCGCCGCGCGCGTTACCCGCCCCAACGTGGCCCAGTGCGTCAGGCTCAAAGTAAAGACCGGCAATACCAGATGGCGCAGCGCGTCCATCGTGATGTCCGGGCGTCCATTGAGCAGGCCATCCACGACTACCAGGCCGGTATAGGTCTTAAACGCCGCCGATTTCACCGCCAATTCGCTGGATACGGTCAGCCGCCCCACCGGGAACCAACGCAGGCCCACGTAAAAGATCGCCAGCAGCATCAGTCCCAGGACAAACGGCGGGATCGAGGTGGCGAAGAAGGCCAGCAGGCGAAAGCTATGATCCGCCGCGCGCCCACGTTGCCACGCCGCCACTGCCCCACTGAAGATACCCAACGGGATGAACAGCAGCACCGACCAGAGGATTAATTCTGCGGTCACCGGCGTGCGGCGGAGCAGCGCCTTCAGCACGTCATCGCGTAGCGTAGGACTCCAACCCCAATCCCCGCGCAGCACACTGCCCAGCCAACGCACGTATTGCACCGGGTAGGGAGCTTTCAGGCCATACTCCTCGATGATGAGTTGAAGTTGATTAAACGAAATCCCAGAATCGGTCCTGGGCATATACAACGTTGCCCGCGCCTCCGCTGGCGACAACATCATCACCCCATACAACCCCGCCGTGATCACCACAAACGTGATCGCCATAAACGCCAACCGCCGCACCAGGAATTTGACTATAGGCATTTGCACCCTCCCCATAAAGGACTGAGGACTGAGGACTGAGGCAAGCCCTCTAACACTCAGTCCTCAGCACTCAGCACTCAGTCCTCAGCCCTCAGCACTCGTAAATGTTGCATATCGTTCAACCGCCGCAACACCGGCCCCATGCGGTGAAATTCAACCTCAGTCAGAGAGGTATTGCCCATCCCAAACTGCCAGTGATCGCCCGGCGACTTTCCCAGGAGCAGGCAGAGCAGCACGCGAATCGGCCCGCCGTGCGCCGCGACGAGCACCGTCCCGTCAGAGTGATCGCGGCGGATGTCGTCGAGGGCGGCCTGCACCCGCGCGGCCAGCTCCGCCATCGTCTCGCCGCCGGGCGGCGCGCGGTGGACGCGGTCGGCGTTCCACCAGGCCACCGTCTCCGGAGCCTGCGCCTCCATCTGCGCGAACGTCAGCCCGTGCCACTCGCCGAAGCTCAACTCCCGCCAACGCGGATCGAGGCGCACGTCCAGCCCGTGAGGCCGCGCGATAGCCCGCCCCGTCTCCGCCGCCCGGCTGAGATCGCTGGCGTAAATCGCGTCCAGCGGTTCCGCCGCCAACCGCGCCGCGACCGCTTCCGCCTGCCGCAGCCCCACCTCGCTCAAAGGCACATCCGTCTGCCCCTGATACCGCCCCTCAGCATTCCACTCCGTCTCCCCATGTCTTACTAACAGCAATCGTAGCCCCATCGTAGTCCTTTCCAACAAATAGCGAATTGCGAATTGCGAATTGCGAATTGCGAATTGCGAATTGCGAATTGCGAATTGCGAATCAGCGAATCAGCGGATCAGCGGGTCTCCCCCTCTCCCCCTCTCCCCAAGATC
>JAKQHY010000029.1 GCA_029555965.1 Chloroflexota bacterium
ATCATTCTCGGCAGGTACAACCTGTCGAAGAGATTTTGCGGCTGAAGCCGCCGGTAAGAAGGCGGTTTTGCGGTGACGGGCGGTAGCCCGTCACCGCAAAACCCCTTTAAGAATCACGGCTTTAGCCGTCTCCTATGGCGCAGCGCATCGTCCGGCTGGAGAATGATAAGGCCCTGATGGATCATCTGGTGATTTGGACTAGAATATGACAGGTTTTGACACATAATCTGATTATACTGAAACTATTCCTAGAACAAATGAGCTATAAGGAGGTTATCAAAATGGATAAAATGGTGGCTTATTGTGGATTGACCTGCACAGATTGTCCGGCCTATGTGGCTACGCAGGCCAATGATTGGGCAGGATTGGAGCACGTGGCGGCGCAATGGCGCGAGCAATTCAACGCGCCGGAAATCACGGCCTCGGTGATCAGGTGTGATGGGTGCCTGGCGGTGGGCAAGCGGCTGAGCGGTTATTGTACCACGTGCCAGATTCGGGCCTGCGCGATGGACTTCAAGGTCGCTACCTGCGCGCACTGCGAGATGTATGCCTGCGACATTCTGAAGGCGTTCCTGGCGGAAGCGCCGGGTGCGAAAGTTACGCTGGATGCCATCCGGCAGACGTTACAATAAGGAGGGTACGATGACTTACCAGTGCGAGATCAAAGACCAGACGGCGCAGCCGACGCTGGCAGTACGGATGACAGTAGCTGTCCAGGATTTACCGGCAGCGTTGGGAGCCAGCTACGGCGCTATCGGTCAATGTCTGGCGATGGCGCTAGAGGCGCCCGCCGGCGCGCCCTTTGTAGCCTATTACAGCATGGACATGCAAGCGCTCGATGTGGAGATTGGCATACCGGTTGCCCGTCCACTGCCTGGCAAAGATGACGTCTATGCCGGAGAAATCCCTGCCGGCAAGTATGCTGCCTGCCGCCACACCGGGCCTTATGATACCATAGAGCCGGCCTATACCGCCCTGACACAATTTGTAATAGAGAATGGCTACGAGGCTACCGGCGTCGCCTATGAGGTTTACCTGAATGACCCCAGTCATACGCCGCCAGAGGCGTTGATGACACAGATTCTTTTCCCGCTTAAGGCGGCATAGGGGGAAGAATGACCGAGCAATTTGAAGCTTGCGACATGGCCGGAGCAACGTTTCACCGCGTCAACCTGGGGCAGGCGACGTTTAATGACGTGAACCTGGGCGAGGCCGTCTTTGAGAACGTGAATTTGGCGGGCGCGCGCATCCGCAACGCCAACCTTATGGATTTACGGATTGACGACGCCAATATCACCAGATTGACCATCTTTGGCATACGGGTGGACGAGTTGATCGAAGCGGAAAAGGATCGCCGCGACCCAGAGCGCGCGCGGCTGCGAATGTCTGACCGGTATGCCCCGCAGGTCGTGAGGGCGATGTTGGCGCGGCTGGATGAAGTACGGCAGACTTTCCGGGAACTGCTCCGCGCCACACCGCCGGAGGTGTTGAACACATCTCCCGGCCCCGGTCGCTGGTCAGCGTTGGAGCACGTGCGGCATTTGGTGTTTGCCGAAGACCTGTTCCTCAATCGTCGCATCCTGAACAACGATACGTCGCTGCACACCCTGGGTTTGCTGCCCGACTTCATCGCTGATGATCCGGCGTTTCCAGGCGTGGGGAGCGATGCGTGTCGTGACCTGGAGACGGTATTGGCCGCATGGGATGAGAGCCACGCGGTGATGTTGGCGTATTTGGCCGATCTGACGCCCGAAAAGCTGCACACCGTTAACCACGAAGAACGCCCACGCACCGTCGCTGACATCCTACAAGTGATGGCGCACCACGACCTTGAGCACATTCGCTGGGTCGAGCGGGTTTTAGAAGAGTTACAAAGCCCTGCCTGACATTTTTCAACCTGTGCAATAGGAGCAAATCTGTCAGCAGATTGAGCAGATTTGGTGGATGACTCTCCTAAAAAACGCAAAGGACACAAAGGTTTTTAGGTTTGACCTAACAAATGTACGATTTCCGATTGTTCTATTGCACAGGTTGAAAACTTTCCCAACAGAGATGATCCGAATCACTTGATTCCCCCCTCTATCTGCGATATAATTTTCATCGAGAGGGGGTGACCGTGATGAAAAAAGCCCTGGTGTTAGGCGGCGTCTCGGTAAACACCATCATTTACCTGGATAAATTCCCCGAACCGAAGCCTCAAACAGCTTTCAGTAAGGGATACCACGAAACGATAGGATCCACCGGCGCGGGGAAGGCACTCAATTTGAAAAAGCTAGGCATGGAAGTGGTGCTCCATGCCATGATCGGCGATGATTATTACGGGCAGACCATCCGCACGTATCTGGAAAACGCCGGCGTCCCCTTCATCTACGATATTGATCCACTAGGCACCCAACGCCATATCAACCTCATGGATGACAACGGCAACCGGATCTCCATTTTCTTTGCCTATGGCACGTATGACCCCCCATTTGATCATTCTCGCATAGAAAGACTTGTGGCCGAGAGCGATTACATTGTACTCAACGTGCTCAACTACTGCCGCACGCTGATCCCCATGATCAAACAGCAGCACAAAGCCATCTGGTGCGACATTCACGATTACGACGGCAAGAATGGCTATCATTATGACTTCATCCGTGCTGCTGACTACCTGTTCCTCAGCTCCGACGCCCTGCCCGATTACCGCGCCTTCATGCAGGCGCAGATCGAGCAGGGAAAGAAGGTCGTGGTATGCACGCACGGCACGTCCGGGGCGACGGCGCTGACAACGCATCGCCAATGGATCGAAACCCCCATTATCCCGGCTTATTCCCGCAAAGATTCCAACGGCGCAGGCGACAGTTTTTTTGCCGGCTATCTTTACGGAATCAGCAAAGGCTTCCCCACCGATAAATGCCTGCGCATCGGCACCATCGTCGCCGGATTGTGCGTCACCTGCAAGGAATTGGCGTATCCCCAACTCAACGAGACCCTCGTGGCCCAGGAATACCAAAAGCATTACGGCGAACCGTTGGAATGATTGCCCTGTTTACGGCAAAAAAAACGCGCCGCGTAAGGTTCTCTTACGCGGCGCGTTTTGCAAAGCACTGGATTACTCGCCGTGACGTCGGCGCGGAATGATAAGCCACAGAATCATGTAAGGAATGATCCCAGGTAGGCCACCGGGCAGCAACAAAATCAAAAACAGCAACCGAAACCAGAATGGCGCAATCCCGTAAAATTCACCCAATCCCCCACACACACCTGCGACAATCCCGTGCTGTCGGCGCAATTTACTTCCAGACATTGTCTCTCACCTCCTTGTGTATAAACGCTATCTGTTCCTACGCACATCTGCCCTCAAGGTTGCAGGGAGAATTACGAATTACGAATTACGAATTACGAATTACATCCCGTAATGGTGCGAATCTGCGGTCATGTCGTTGACGCCTGCCGGAAAGCAAGTCGCCTATCTACACAAATACTGAATTCTTATTCCCTGATGCCGCCCCCCCGCGTCACCAGCTTATACCCCAGCCCCCGGATCGTCAGCAACACCTGCGGATTGGCGGCGTCGTGCTCCAGTTTGGCGCGCAGGCGGCGGATGAGGTTCTCCACCTGATAGTCGAACACCCCGGCCTGATACTCCGGCCAGACAGCGTTGGCGATGTCATCCTTCGAGCAGACTTCGCCGCTGCGCGCGTGCAGGTACGCCAGCAGCGCGAATTCCTTCGGTGAAAGCTGCACGGCCTGCCGATCCACGCGCACCACGCCGGCCGTCAGGTCAATCTCCAGCTCCGGGAAGAGCGTATCGCGGTAGGTGATATCAGGATCGTGGAACACAAAGACCACGTCGCCGATCTTGATCTGATCCTGATCGTGCAACGCCGCCGGCGCGAGCACCCGCTCCTCGTTGAGAAACGTGCCGTTCGTGCTGCCCAAGTCCTCCAGCATTACCCGCCATCCATCGCGGCGGATGCGGGCGTGCTCCCGCGACACCCGTTTGCTGGTGATCACCAGGTCACACTCCACCGCGCGCCCAATCGTGATCATCTCCCCCCCCAGCCGGTGCTCGCGTCCGGTAGGATCGCGCAAAAATGGGGCTTGCCGGTTAGTTGTCTCGGTTGTCATTCATCCATACCTTCTACACGTAACTCGCTAAATCTGATAAAACGTGAAACGTAAAACGTAAGGCTTGTACTGTAAAGTCATTACGTTTTACGTTTTACGTTTTACGTTTCACGCTCTAAGTCTACCCTGAGAACGCCTAAATGCCAAATGTAGTATAATGCCCGCCATGATCGGGAAAATCCGTGATTTTTTAGAGCTGATCAAATTCGAGCACACGATCTTCGCGCTCCCTTTTGCCTACCTGGGGATGTTCCTGGCCGCCGCCGTGACCCACCCCGCCCGCCCCTGGCCGACGTGGGCGCAAGCCTTCTGGATCACCGTGGCAATGGCCGCCGCGCGGACGTTAGCGATGGGCGTCAACCGCCTGGCCGACCGCGTCCTCGACGCGCAGAATCCGCGCACGGCGCAGCGTCCGCTTGTCACAGGGCGCATCACGTTGGGGACAGCCTGGACTGGGACGGTGATCGCGGGTCTCGTGTTAACGGTGACGGCCTGGCAACTTGGGCCGCTTCCGCTTATCCTGCTGCCGGGCGCGCTGCTCTTCCTGATCGGGTACACCTTCACCAAACGCTTCACCTGGCTTTCCCACTTCATCCTCGGCTTCACCGATGGTCTGGCGCCGCTGGGCGCGTGGGTCGCCGTGCGCGGTTCGCTCTTCACCGCCGCCGATGCGCCCGCGTGGCTCCTGCTGGGCGCCGTCACTTTCTGGATCGGCGGCATTGACCTCATCTACGCCTGCCAGGATGTGGCCTTCGACCGCGCCGCCGACCTGCACGCCATCCCCGCCCGCTTCGGCGTCCCCGCTGCCCTGCGCCTCTCCGCTTTCAGCCACGCGCTCACCGTGTTCCTGCTGCTCGTCTTGGGCGCTGCCCTGCGCCTGGGATGGCCGTACTGGATTGGCTTGCTCGTCGTCGCCGGATTGCTCGTCTACGAGCATCGTCTCGTGCGCCCCGACGACCTCACCCGCATCAACGTCGCCTTCTTCAACGTCAACAGCATCATCAGTCTTGTCCTGCTGGCGAGCGTTCTGGGTGCAATTTTTCTCAACGGATGGAACGGATTGTAACGGATTTCAATCCTATCATTCCGTAAATCCTGCTCTCATTGGAGGTTCTATGCCCACCCAAATCTCATTCATCCGTCACGGCCACGTAGATAATCCCCAAAACATCATCTACGGACGTCTGCCTGGCTTCTCCTTGAGCGACACGGGCCGTCTCCAGGCGCAGCGGGCGGCGGAGGCGCTGCGCGACGTTCCGCTGGCCGCCCTCTTCACCAGCCCCCGCGAGCGCGCGGTGCAGACGGCCCAAATCCTCCTGGCCGCCCGCCCCAACCTCACGCCCCAAATCAACGACCTGATTGACGAAATCCACATCTACCTGGAAGGCCATCCTGCTGCCGCCGGCGCCGCGCTCAACTGGGATATGTACACCGGGATGCCTACCGGATACGAACAACCGGAAGACATCGCCGCCCGCGCGGAACGCTTCATCACGGAGATGCGCCGCGACTACGCCGGGCAGCACGTCGCCGCCGTGAGCCACGGGGATGTATTGGCCTTCGTCCTCCTCCGCGTGCTGGGCGAGCCGCAGCGCCCCAACCTCAAGCACACCCTGGCCCGCTTCGGCGTGACCGACGACTACCCGGCCCCCGGCTCCATCGTCACCCTCACCTACCACACCGCCGCCCCCGACGAAATCCCGGAACTGCACTACCTCCGTCCCTATGGCGACGAACTGCTGCTGCCGTCGCTTTCGTAAGTTGCGAGTGAGGAGTTAGGAGTTGCGAGTGAGGAGTTGCGAATAGCGAAAGGCGAATGATTTATGACCAAATTAGTTTATCCAAAATCCAAAATCCAAAATCCAAAATTAAAGCTCGTCTTTATCTTGATCCTGTTGCTCCTGGTGGGTTGTCGTCGCGCCGCGCCCGCCGCCCCCTTGCGGATTGCCGTGCTGCCCATCCTGGACACGCTGCCTCTGTACGTCGCCGAGACCGAGGGATATTTTACGCAGCATGGCGTCACAGTGGAACTCGTGCCCGCCGCTTCCGCCGCCGAGCGCGACCAACTGCTGCAAGCCGGGCAGGTGGATGGCGTCATCACCGACCTGGTGGCCCTCGCGCTGTACAACCGCGAATCGCCGGAGGTCGTCGCCGTACGCTATGCGATGGTCGCCACGCCCGACTTCGCCCAGTTCCGCATCCTGGCCGCCGCACAGTCCGGCTTCACCCGCCCCGCCGATTTGCGTGACATCTCCATCGGCGTCTCCGAGGGTACGGTGATCGAATACGTTACTACCCGCCTCTTGCAAGCTGAGGGTCTGGCGGACGACGAGATCGCCACCCTGGCCGTTCCCAAAATCGCCGACCGGATGGCGTTGCTCAATGCCGGAGAGTTGCAAGCCGCGACGCTGCCGGAACCGTTGGCGTCCCTGGCGATACAGCAGGGCGCCGTCGTCATCATGGACGACGCCCGCCACCCCGAATTCAGTTGCAGCCTCTTCGCCTTCCGTCAGGCCAGCGTCAAGGCGCAACCGGAGGCAATCCGCAATTTCCTGACGGCCATCGAACAGGCCAGCGCCGCCATCAACGCGGACAAAGGCCGCTGGAGCAACCTGCTCACGGAAAAACAGCTTGTGCCGCCGGCCCTGGAGGCATATCCCTTGCCCGACTATCCCGCCGCCGCCGTCCCCACCGAAGCGCAGTTCGACGATGTGCTGGCCTGGCTGGAAGCGACCGAGCGGCTCGCCGAAACGCCGTCATACTCCGATGTCGTCAACGCAGCGTTCTTGGAGAAATAGCCGCACTTGTTGACAACTTTTCAGCTAGGTGCTAACATTCTCTCCATAAGAAAAACTCCAACGTTTGAACGTTTGAACGTTTGAACGTTGTTTTTGAAGGAGCGCAATGTTTAAACGATTTTTTCGACCGGCTGAGAAAATAACGCATAATGTGTTGGTATTGAACTACGATCCGGTCTTCCCCGACCGGGGCAACCAGCCGATGCACGCGGCCATGGGCTGGAACGATCCGCACAAACTGGCCGAAGGCTATATCCACGACCTGGTCGAATGTAGTCAGGGATACATCTACTACAACGTGGCGCAATGGGTGGACGTGGACAATTTCCCCACTAAAGTGGATGGGTTTCGCTACACTGTCGCCACGTATGCGGCGTGTCAAGAAGGGAGGCAACCGTGGCACACCCCGGACACGGTGGATTACCCCGCCATCTTCAGGGAATTCGACATCCCGCGCAAAGTCGCCGCCGCCGCTATTGACGAAGTCTGGTTGTTCGGCTCCCCCTACGGCGGCTTCTGGGAATCCACCATGGCGGGCAAGCACGCCTACTTCTGCAACTCCGAGCCGGTCAAGGGCATAGATACGCCGCGCATCTTCGTGACGATGGGCTTCAACTACGAGCGCGGCGTCGGCGAGATGCTGGAATGTTTCTGTCACCGCGCCGAATCCATCATGCGGAACGTTTTTGGCTCCTGGGAGCACAAACCCACCCACGATTGGAATCGTTTCAGCTTGTACGACAAAGTCGCGCCGGGAGAGGCCGGCTGCGGCAAAGTCCACTACGCCCCCAACAGCGACGACGACTACGATTGGGGCAACCAGCGCATCGTGTGGAGCACCTGCGACGACTGGCTGAACTACCCCCAGCTCACCGGCCAACGCCGCCAGGTCAACTGCGCGGAGTGGGGCAACGGCGACATCCGCCAGCACCATATCTGGTGGCTGAAACACCTCCCTCACGTCGCCGGCCGCACCAAAGGCTTCCTTAACAACTGGTGGGCCTACCTGGTAGACTTCAACCGCTTTCCCGAAAGCCGAAAATGATTGGAAGATTTGGAGATTTTAGATTGGGTGATCTGGCCGTTTTCAAATCTCCAAATCTGACATTTCCAAATCTAAAATGTTCACTTTGCGCGACGTCACCTTCGCCTACCCCGACCAACCGCCGGTGTTCGAGCGGTTCGGGTGGGAGGTGAAGGAGGGGGAGGTGTGGGCGGTGCTCGGCCCGTCGGGATGCGGCAAGAGCACCCTGCTGCTCCTCCTCGCTGGGCTGATTCATCCCCAACAGGGCGCTGTGTGGATTGACGCCGCTCCTCTCGCCCGCCCGCGCCCGCGCACCGGGCTGGTGCTGCAAGAATACGGCCTGCTCCCCTGGGCCACCGTGCGCGAAAACGTCGCCCTGGGATTGCGCATCCGCCGCTTCTACGGCCCGGACGGGCGGCACGTTCCCCGCGACGCGCGCCCCGACAAAGCCGACGAAGCCGCGCGCGTCGCCCACTGGCTGGCGCGGCTGAACATCGCCGATGTCGCCGACCACTACCCCACCCGCATCTCCGGCGGACAGCGCCAGCGCGCGGCCCTCGCCCGCACGCTCGTCCTCGATCCCGACCTGCTGCTGCTGGACGAGCCATTCTCCGCGCTGGACGCCCCCACCCGCGCCGACCTGCAAACGCTCACGCTCACCCTCTGCGCCGAATCCGGCGTCACCGTTGTCCTTGTGACGCACGCCATCGAAGAGGCCGCCTTTGTCGGGCAGCAAATCCTGCTCCTCCACCGCCCGCCCAACACCCGCCCCGTCGTCGTCCCGCATCCCCATCCCACCACTGCCAACTACCGCAACTCCGCCGCCTACCAATCCACCTGCGCCGCCCTCCGCGCCCAAATAGAATATTGGGGATTGGGGATTGGGGATCAGGCCCCCAATCCCCAATCCCCAATCCCTAATCCCCAAGTCTAGGAGAAAGCACCTATGGTCACACTCCCATCATCCTGGCTGACCCCGCCCCACGAGTACACCCTGCTGCCGTTCTGGTTCTGGAACGACGCCCTCGACGAAGCCGAACTCATACGCCAGATGGCCGACTTCGAAGCGCACGGCGTCTACGGCTTCGTTATCCACCCGCGCGTGGGACTGCCGCGCGACATCGGCTGGATGTCCGACCGGCTGCTGCACTTCATGCGCGTCGCCGTGACCGAGGCGCGGCGGCGCGACATGCTGGTCTGGCTTTACGACGAGGGCATGTACCCATCCGGCTCGTCCAGCGGACAGGTCGTCGCCGCCAACCCCACCCACCAATGCCGCTGCCTGGCAAAAGTTGACCTCAACCCCCATTCCTCCTCTCCGTTTCATCCGCTAAATCCGTTGACCCACCTCGTCGCCACGTTCGAGCGCGCGGGCGGCCAACGCATCGCCATCGTGGATCGCCCGGTGGACGCCGTGATTCGCGGCCTGCACTACATCGGCGAGGGGCCGGCGGAGGACGAGCCGCCCGCCGCCGACCTTCTCAACCCGGACGCCGTCGCCGCGTTCATCCGCCTCGTCTACGACCGCTACGCGGAGTCGCTGGGCGACGCTTTCGGGACGACCATCCGCGCCATCTTCACCGACGAGCCGGGCCTGCTGGGGCGCTGCCGCGAGCGCAACGTCTGGCCCGGCACCACCGGCATCCTGGATCACGTCAACGCCTACCTGGGTTACGACTTCACACCGCACCTCCCCGCCCTCTGGTACGACGACGAACCCGACGCCGCCCGCTACCGCGCCGACTACACCCGCGCCGTCCTCCATCGCCTGGAGACGACCTACTACCGCCAGCTCTCCGACTGGTGCGCGGCCCACGGCGTCGCCCTCGCCGGCCATCCGGGGCGCGGCGACGACCTCGACCTCCTACGCTACTTCCACATCCCCGGCCAGGACCTCGTCTGGCGCTGGGTGCTCCCCGGCCCCACCGCGCTGGAAGGGCCGGAGTCTACGCAGGGCAAGTGCGGATCGTCGGCGGCGCTGCACCTGGGCCGGCGGCGGAACAGCAACGAGTGCTTTGGGGCCTACGGGCATGGCTTCACCTGGGAGGAAATGAAGTGGCTGGTGGATTGGTGTTTCGTGCGCGGCGTGAATCTGCTCTACCCACACGCCTTCTACTACTCCATGCGCGGCCCGCGCCGGGACGAGCGCCCGCCGGACGTCGGCCCGCACAGCCCGTGGTGGGACGACTACTGGAGCTTTGCAGATTACTGTCGGCGGCTGTGCTGGCTCAACGCCGAGGCGCGGCAAGTTTGCCGCATCGCCATCCTCTGCGGGAGCGCCGACCTGCCCTGGGACGCGGCAAAAGTCTGCTTCCAGCATCAGCGCGACTTCAACTACCTGGAACTGCGGCATCTGTGGGAAGACGCGGAGGTTTCTGCGAAGGGGGTAAGTCTCGGCGGGATGGAGTACGCGGCGTTCATCGTGGACGGCCTGAACGCGCTCCCGCCGCCGGCGCAGCCCGCGCTGGCAACGCTCTGCGCCGCCGGGCGCGTGATCCGCTGGGGGGATGGCGGCGCGGACCTGCCGCCGGGCGCGCTCACCGCCGCCACGCCGGAAGCCCTGCTCGCCGCGTTGGAGCGCCTGACGCCGCCGGACGTCGTCGTTGCGCCGCCCACGCCCGACCTGCGCTGCCGTCACGTCCGCCACGACGGCGCGCATTACTACCTGTTCAGCAACGAAGGCGTGACGCCCCTGCGCACCACCCTCGCCGTGTCTGCCCAGGGGCAGCGGACATGGCTCGACCCGCTCCACGTCACCGCTGAGGGAATTCCGGCGGACGCCCCGCTTGATCTCGAACTGCCGCCCACCACCCTGCGCGTGCTGCGCGTCACCCCTGGCCCATAACGGCGTGAGGCGTTATCGCTAATTTTTTTCAGCAGATTAAGCAGATTGAGCAGATTAAGTCCCAAAATCTGCTTAATCTGCTCAATCTGCTGATGAAAAAAGAAAAAGGGCCTTTATTCTGCGGCGACGGCGCACACCCCCACCAACCCCGCGCCCGCGTGGACGGAGAGGCCGGGCGTGAATTCCACAATCTCCACCGATTCCGGGCACGCGACCTCCGCGCGAAGCAAGTCCAGAAATTCCTGCGCATCCTCCGGCGCGTTGGCATGGATGATCGCCAGCCGCGCCGCCGGTTTGCCGCCGAAGGAAAGAGCGGTCAATTCAATGACGCGATGCCAGGCCTTCTTGTGGGTGCGAACTTTTTCCAACATCGCCAGTTTGCCGTCTTTCACGGTCAGGAGGGGCTTGATGTTGAGCAGCCCGGCCATCCCGGCGGCCAGGTGGCCGACTCGCCCGCTCATCGCCAGGTATTTGAGCGTCGCCAGCGCCGCGTAAACGCGACTGCGCTCGCCCACACCCAACGCGACCTTCAAGGCGGCCTCCTTCGTCGCGCCGGCCTCCACCGCTTCGGCGGCAGCCATCGCCATGAACCCCTGCGCCATCGAAAGCGTGCGCGAGTCCACCACTTCAATGTCCCGGTCGGGGAACATCTCGCGCGCGGCGAGGGCGACTTTGTAGGTGGCGCTAATCTCGCTGCTTACGCAAAAGCAGAGGATACTTTCCGCGCCGGCCTCGAAGGCGGCCTGATAGACCGCGTGAAACTGCCCCGGCGTCGGGGCCGACGTGGTGGGGAGTTTTTTCTCCACATCAATCCGCGCGAACAACTCGGCGTCGCTCAGATTCACCCCGGCCTGAAATTCCTCCTGACCGAAGTGAATGTTGATGGGCGCCTGTCGGATGTCGTAGCGGGCCGCCAGCGCGGGCGGCAAACTGGAATCCGTATCGGTGACCACTGCGATCTTACCCATAGAATGATACCTCCATCATTAAAAGGAATGAAAACCATAGGAGTCCATTATAATAGGAAGTTGGCGGAACGCATCTAGCCAAAGTTATCCTTAACGACAACCCCTTTAACCATCCCTTGCGCCCCATGCTCCAACCGGCGAGAAAAATAGCGAGACCCTGCCCCAACCGCACACGCATTGTTTCATAATACGCCAAGGCGACGTACCGGAAAGAGGGCAAACAGCGATATAACTTGCGGAGTCGTGAAACGTAATTCGTAATTCTCTACGTTTTACGAGTGGTTAATACAGCCATAACCTGATATTAACACTCCATTAGCCAATTATGTAAAGTTGTGATATAAAATAAGAGAGGATGCGGGTTGAGAAACAAACCCTTCAGGAGCAGGCAGTCGCAGGAGTCGTCCCATGGCCAGCGTGTTGTTGTTGAATATGAGCTACGAGCCGCTGGGTGTCATCACCCACAAGCGCGCGCTATCGTTGATGATGCGCGGGCGGGTCGAGGCTGCCTGCGAGGAAGCGCTGGAATTGAAGGCCGCATCCCACATCCTGTACATCCCCAAAGTGATCCGCCTGCGCCGCTACATCAACGTGCCGCATCGCTCGATCATCTGGAGCCGCAAGGCGGTCTTGCGGCGCGATAAGTACACCTGCGCCTATTGCGGCGTGCAGGTGGGGGATTATCGGCAGGGGCGCATTGTAGACAGAACGGATTTTTCGGTGGATCACGTCATCCCCGTGAGCAAGGGGGGAAAGAACACCTGGGGCAACACCGTCTGCGCGTGCGCCGCGTGCAACCAGCGTAAGGCCGACCGCACGCCGCACGAGGCAAATATGAAACTGCTCTGGGAGCCGAAAACCCCGCGCGTCACCTACCTGGTGGCGTCCGGCGAGATTCCGGCGGCGTGGAAGACGTATTTGGAAGTAGGATAACTCGTTTGCAAACAAAAAGCGGGCGCACGATGCGCCCGCTTTTTGTTTTCTCATAAGCTCTTGGGCCTTCAACATTTCGCAATCAGTCGGGCCGCGCGCAGCGAAAACCGTAACTTGAGCTATAACTTCCGGGGTGATTGGCATAGCGGGAACTGGCCCTTAGCGACTCCAGATCGTAGCCCCACCAGGAGCCGCCCCGCAGGATATAGTGGGCGTAGTCATTCCCCCTACAGCAAGTATCCTCACGTCCATCCAAGGGATTATAGGGATACCCAAAGGTCAGAATTTCCTGGCGGGAATAGTCCGGTTGGATGAACGGCGGATCGAGGCTGTAACCCAGAGGAACGTAGTAATGCTGGTAGATGGTGCTGCACCACTCGCGGACGTTTCCACTCATGTCATAAGCGCCAACCCAGGAAACGTCGCCGGGCCGGCTGCCCACGGCCCAGGGGCGTTCCTCCGCGTTCCCACTGTAGACCACCTTATCCGGGTCGAATGTATTTCCCCAAGGATAGACCCAACTATCAGGGCCGCGAGCAGCGTATTCCCACTCAACTTCGGTGGGCAGGCGGGCGCCGCGCATTTGGCAGTGCGTGGCAGCCTCCTGCCAACCGAGCATTTCACGGGGCTGCGCCGGGCCGGAGAACTTGCCGGGTGCTCCGTACTGAGCATTGGTCACTTCGTACTTATCAATCCAAAAAGGCTCGCTAAAGCATTGCCGATGAGCCGGGCTTTCGTTAGTGGCGCCGTCATCGCTGCCCATCATAAAACACCCCGGCGGGACCAAAACCATAAGCACACCGTCGAACTCGCGAACGACCGGGGGCCAGTCCCCATTGCGGGCAACTGGGGGCCAATCTTCTTTAGGCGCAACCGGGGCAGGTGCAGTCGTCGTAATTGGGGGAAATGTCAGCGTATAACCCGCGCAGCCGGTCAGAAGCAGTAAGATGAGCAACGGCCGTAGTTTAACGCACATCAAGAACCTTTCGTCCCCTACATCATGAATTGCTCACCACATCCCAGACCGTAGCCGCTAGTGTGTGTGTCGCGCATAGTCCGCGCAACCGAGCAGTTCTCTCTGAAACGCCACATCTTCCAACGCGGTGCGGATGACAAACAGGAGCGCGGCGAAAAGCAGTCGCTCCTTTTATTGTTAGCATGGATTACAGGAAATGTTCAAAGTCGTTTCGCCGGAAGATGGCCGCTACCGGGTCTTCACAGTCATAAATACCGGCCAGGACTTGAAGATGCACCGGCCACATCAACAGACTCTGGTCGCCCACCCACTGATCCATCGCGCCGATTTTGAAGGGCAGGTCGTGCAGCTCTCCGTGGATGGTGGCCCTGAGCGTGTCAATGACCGGCTGCAAGTCATAGGCAAAAAAGCCGCGATCCAGGTGCGGCGACTTTTTGTAGTCCGGCGTCGGCAGATCGGCGCAGTGGCATTGCAATGTGATAAGCGTGTCGAGGATGGGATAGAGCCGCGCGGTGCTGGCCTTCACGTCGTCAAACGCCAGGAGCGTTTCTAAGTCTGGGCCGAGATCGGCGGCGAGGTGCGGCAGTTTGTAGAACTGACGGTGCAACCACTTCGGGTAACCCGGTTTGTAGACACGATTCAGCAGGAAAATCAGCCCGACGAGTCTTTCCACGGATCGCGCAAGATTGACCCTGGCGGCGAGCGTGTCCCCACGATGCGCGCACAGCCCGATGAGATCAATGTCCCAACTCAGCATAGTCCACTGGTAGGCCAGGCGATAACGCCAGACGTCATCGGGAAAATAGCGGAAGGCGTCGCGCCATTGCGTGAGGGTTCCCACACTATCGTGGAAAACTTCCCCGGCTGTCAGACGCAGCAAGCCATCCTCTGGGATGAGCAACCAGCGCCGCGAGGGAAGGGTGGATTGTGCAACTTCCACCTCTTCCAGGCCGAGGTACAACCTGGCAAAGCGCGCGCACGTCGTGATGGGGATCTGTAACACGCCGCCCGGCTCCAGGGTGGGCGTGGGCGGCCCCGTCGTCGGATCGGTGAAGCGTGTGGGCTGTCCCAAAATTTCTGAGGGGACGTGCCTGTGGAGCATGTCCGCGACTTTGTGGCCCCATTGGGCGAGATCCTCCGGTGTCAAAAACAGGACCACGCGCGGTCCCCAGCCGTAGATTTTGGAGAATTCGTCGTCGTTCCCCAGGACTTCAGACCCCCAGCCGATCAACGCGGCGGCGTGCCGTTGCACGATTTCCGGGCAGTGATCAGCCAGTATCTTGGCGATACAGTCGTGATAGTAAGCGCGATTGAGTTCTAGACTTTGCACCATAGCCTGAAATACCGTCCTTTTGACAGAATGTCGTGCGGCTTGTGAAATGTTCTCATTGAATATAGTGTGGCATAATTAGGTTGCTTGTCAAAGGCATTGATGACAGTGTGATCAACCACTTTCAACAAACTTGGGACTCTATATACAGAGGGCCTTCACAGGAATAGAACATGGACAACTGGACATTACTGGTTAAACAGGCACAGGACGGCGATGACGCTGCTTACGGGGAGTTGGTGCGACGCTTCCAGGATATGGCTTATGGCTATGCCTACACTATCCTGAACGACTTCCACCTGGCGGAAGATGCCGCGCAGGAAGCGTTTATCGAAGCGTACCGCTGCTTGTCAGGATTGGAACACCCGCAGGCGTTCCCGGCATGGCTCAAGCGCATCGTCTTCAAGCACTGCGACCGGCTGATGCGTGGCAAGCGTGTCCCAATCGCGCCGTTGGATGTCGCGGTGGAACTCGCCGCTGGCACGCCTGGCCCGGATGCGGTGGTTGAACGACGTGACATACAGACACAAGTGTTAACCGCCGTGCAAGGTTTGCCTGAGAACCAGCGCGCCGTGACCATGCTCTATTACATCAATGGATATAGCCAAAACGAAATCGCGGCGTTCCTTGACGTGTCACCGTCGACGGTGAAAAGCCGGCTCCACACGTCGAGGCAGCGCCTCAAAGAGAGGATGTTTGATATGATTCGAGATGCACTACAGAGCAATGCGTTACCGGAAAGTTTTACAGAGGAAACATTGGCGCAGGCTGTCGCGCAAGCGGCGGATTTGAACAAACAGCACCAATATGGCGAAGCTGAGGATTTACTGCGCGATGTGTTGAGCAAAGCGCCCCAGCACACGGGCGCGCTGCGAGAGCTGAACCGCGCTGTGATGCGCGGCAGCGTCTACGATGCCGGACGCTGGGACCGGCTACCGGAATTGGTCGAACACGGGCAGGCCATCCTTGCCTCGGGCAGTGATGACGAGGCGTCGAAAAACCTCGACGACATTTACCACGAGATGGCCCGTACCCTGCTGGCGATGCCCGCGATGCCAGAGGCTATCGACTTCGTCGAGGGTTGGATCTCTCAAAAAGGGGCGCAAATCGACCGGCTGGCGATGCTGGCCTGGGCGAAGGGCTGCGTCGCTGACTACGAACAGGCACAGATCCAATGGGACGCGATGTTAGCACTATCGCAAGATGGCGAAGCCCAAGACGTGATGGAGGTCGTGCAACACGGTGCAGAGGCCCTCGTTGATTGCTTCGCGTCGGCGGGTGAGATGGCGCGTGCCCGTCACGTTGCGCAGACGGCGTGGGAGCGCTGCCGCGACCTGAACGCCATCCCGCGTCAGTACCGCGATCAGCCGCACAAACGCGCCGATGCCACGTGGCTGCGCATCTTCCATCAGGCCGAATTGCCACTGGATGATGTTGCAGCGACGTTGCGCGCGCAAGCAAAATCCCGTGCTGAACATAGCCTGGAGGATCAAGGTGTGGTCTTCGCTATCCGCGCCTGGACAAAGGATACGCAGACATTGATCCCTGATTGGCTTGAGTGGGTACAGCAGTGTATGAACGCTCATGCCTGGCGCGTTCTGGATCATTTCAGCAACGAAGTTGGTATGCCGTTCCGACATACCCAACAAGCGGACCTTCTGCTCACGTGGGCGCAAGCCACGTGGGAACTGCTGGGCACAGTCAGAAACAAAGAGACCGAGAGGTTGCGCGCGCACTGGGATTGGCTGCGGTATAACGTTTGGGTTTATCTCGAAATGGACGACCTCGATAGAGCGGAAGCACTGGCCTACCGGGCAATCGAGGAACTGGGCTACCCGATTTCCGCCCGTTTCCTCATCGACATCGCCGCGACGCGCGGTGAACCGGCACCGCCGGAGCTGGTGCGCGCCCTCAATGAAAACGGCATCGAAGCTATCGACGAGTATGGAAAATGGGGCTGGTACCTGATCGCGCGCGAAGCTGCGGCAACGGGGGATACCGACAAAGCGTTCGATGCGTTGCAGCGCGCACTCAACTACTGGACAAACCCACCGCTGTACGATGTCAAAAAGTGGGAAAACGACGCTTACTGGGGCGACCTGCGCGAACATCCCGAATACCGGCGCATTTACGCCGAAAAGCGCCAACGCATTGGCCCGATCCATAGTAACTTATGGTATTTCCCAGGGTGGTGATACAACAGAGAGCCCCCATCAGGGGGCTCTCTACCCTAAGTTACACAGGGATGACTTGACCGATATAGATTTGCCACATCGACCAGGTGCAGGGCGTCATCACGTTGGATGCCACTTTTTCACCTAAAAGAACACAAAATACCGAGGCACGCGCTGCATATATACCCGGTACGAATCGCCGTATTGCTTCAAGCAGATTTCCTCTTCCGCTACAATCCCGAAGTGGCTGAGAATTCTGGCGACAGCTAGCGCGATAATGGCGGTCCACGAGCCAATTGCGATGCACGCTCCAAGGAGCACCACAGAAGCCATCACGATCTGGGGATGGCGGGAGATTCGGTAGAGGCCTTGGGATACAGGTTGCTCGAAGGGCGTGTTTTTGAAGTTGAGCAAGGCAACGAACAGGCCCAGCAGCCCCAGGCCGGCCACGATCGCGCCGGCAATGAAAACGGGAGTACCCAGCTTCAGTGGCGTGAACACGATCGAGAGCAGGCACACTAACGCGCACACCTTACCGATCACGGTAAAAACAACCTGCTTCTGACTCCAGCCGGAGCGATCAAAGAGCCGTTTGACCACGTCCTTGGGGAAAAGTAGAAAGCAGATGCCATCGGCCAAACAGAGCAATCCCAGGAAAATCCAGCCGTTCAGCAGACCGAATTTGAGTTCAGGAAACAGTTCCATTGCGTCACCTTCCTTCTAATCCTTTTTCTCTGATTTACCGCATTAGGGAAAAATTAACACGGTTACACAAAGTTACACGGAGGATACACAGAGACTCACGGAGTTTTCTCTGTGTGTCTCTGTGTCTTCTCTGCGCCTCTCTGTGTCATAGTGCGACTTTTACCTCAATGCGATTTACCACACCCCCGGCAGCAGCCGGTAGCGCGTCCGCTGCGCGTACTCGGCATAGCCGGGCAGCTCTTGCTGAAGCGTCTTGTCTTCCAACGCGGTGCGGAGCACGAACAGCAGCGCGCCGATGCCGCCGGGAATCAGCGCCCACCACGAGCCGAGCATCAGCGGTGCGCCGAGGTGGTGCAGAATCCCGCCGACGTAGCCCGGATGCCGCACGAAACGATATGGCCCGCCCGTTTCCACGGTGTGCCCCCGATCCGCCTGGATGCGGATCACGCCGGAGAAGAACTTGTTCGCCACCATCGCCCAATCCGACAGCGCAATACCGCCCACCATCACCCCCAGCCCCACGATTGACAAAGCCGGCGGGAACGTTTCACTCCACCCCCTGCCGCGATCAAATCCGGCGACGAGGTACACCACCAGCGGCGCCAACAAGGCCGCGACGCTGGCCAGGACGATGTCCCAGCCTTTGCTCCCTTCCTGTGGCTTGGAGCGTTCCGCGAGCAAATCGCGCGGCAAAATCGCGGTCAGGATGATCTGGTTGATGACGTAGATAGCCAGGTAGCCCCATCCCCAACCCCATCCCAGGTCGCCGGATGGGACGAACAAGGCCAGCCCGAAGAGCACAGTATACACGATGCTCTTGAAAATCCACCGGGCGACGCCGCGTTTAGTATCTGAGTTCATAGTTTTTCCCTCCATAGCACAACGGATTGAACGGATTCAACGGAAGCATCCGTTAAATTCCGTTCAATCCGTTGAGAAATTCATTGATGACGGCGCGATACTCGTCCGCCTGTTCCCAGGATGTGGCATGTCCTGTCCCCTCAAAGAGATGGACTTGCGCCTGTGGGTAGAGCCGGTTGAAGTCCACGCGCACGGATTCGGGCGTGGTGCGGTCGTTTTCGGTCATCATGATCAGGATGCGGCCCGGCCAATCCGCCAGATCGTCCGGCGTGAAACGGTGGCTTTCGTAGTCCACCGTGCGCGCCAGGATGCTGAGGAAGTGCGCTTTGGTCAGGCGGACGCGCAGCAGTTCGGCGTAGATGGCGAGCGGCAGCGCCACATCCGGCGTTTTCTTCGGCATGAGTTTGCCCAGGCTGAGGGCCATCGCCCAGCGCAACGCGCCGGTCGGCAAGACCTTCATCCAGCGCAGCATCCGTTGCAGTTTCACCGTCCCCTCGTCGTCGGGATAGGTAGGCTGCGTGTGAGAGAGGACGAGCGAGGCGGTCAGCGCCGGGTAGCGTCGCACGAAGATTTGCGCGACGAAGCCGCCATACGAGCCGCCCTGGACGTGCGCTCGCTCGATCCCCTCGTGCCGCAGAATCCCGGCGAGGCCGTCGCAGAGCTCGTCCATCGTGTCCACCGGCGGATAGCACGGCGCGATGACGCGATGCGTCTGCGCGAAAGCCAGCAGGTGATGCCAGTCGAAGTAGGGGATGCCCAGCGCGCCGGTCAACATCAGGCGGGTCTCCGACCCGCTGCCGAGGTCATAATACTCCCACGCCACGCCATTCAGCGTAAGGTGCTTAAAGGCGTGCTCGTTGCGGAAGCGCCGGTAAGGTTCGAGTTGTTCCGGCGGGACATCCTTGTAAAGGTTCGCAATCTTGGGATTTTCCAGAAAGTCAGCCATTTTCTCCTCCTTTTTGTCAACGGATTGAACGGATTAAACGGATTTTATCTGAATACTTTGACAGCCACGGCGATGCCCAGAGCTGCCAACCCTATCCAAACAAGAACGATGACGACGGCGGCGGCGCGGCTGACGGGTTTGCCGTTTGCCAGCATCTCCTGCGCCCTGGCGCGGCTGTCGGCCATCACCGCCGGCGGAATCAGCTTGAGCGCCAGCCAGGCGCCGAACGGGACGAGCACCAGGTCGTCCAGATAGCCTAAAACCGGGATGAAGTCGGGAATCAGGTCAATTGGACTGAAGGCGTAGCCTACGACGACCGCAGCGACTATCCGCGCGGGCCAGGGCGTGCGCGGGTCACGGTACACCAGATAAAGCGCGTAGGTTTCCGCCTTGAGCTGGCGCGCGCGCTGCTTCCACGTTTCCATTTCCGTTCAATCCGTTGAGGACTTCAGGCTTTTGATAAGCCAAACCCCGGCCGCAACGACCGCCGCCAGCGCGCCAGCGCCGATCCACACGCCCCGCCAATCCATTGGAATCTCCTGGCTGCCATCGGGCAGCAGCGGCGTTGTCGGGTCAAGATGGGGGTACAGGCGGTCAATGGCGGGCGTCGGCACGTTGGTTGCGCGCGCCAGGGTCAGGAACTCATCGGTGAGGTGCTTGATCTCGTCGCGGGCGGCGTTGGCGTGGCGCACCATCGCGATCTCCATCCGCGCATCGGCGAAGCGTTGGCGGAGAAACCCCACCAGCAGCGGCTCCGGCAGCCAGGCGAACAATCGAAAACTGGAGGGGGTCAACGGCAGCCCTTGAGCCTGCAACACGCGGAACCCCTCGCGGACGGCGCGAATCGCCAGCACCAGCGCGTCCCGCGTGCGCAGCAGCCGCAGGCGATCCGTGCCGCAGGCATACAGCGCCGGGGCCAGCGAGGGCATCAGCAGCGCGACGTGGTATTTGTGCCAGGCGTCCATGTCTGTGCGAATCTCCGCCTTGAAGCCCGGCGCGGCGTCGAGCGCGGCGGCGATGCGCCGCGTCCGTTCCGTAATGCGCCCATCCACCTCGCCAAAGGGGATGGGGTAGGATTCCTCTTCCGTTCCCGTCAGACAGTGGATGACGTGGCCCTCGCGGTATCCCGCCGACGCCGGGAAGCCGGTCAGCACGCGCTCTTTGCCGAGCGCCGCGACCAGGGCGTCCGGCCCGGCGGCGTTGTTCATCAAGAAAAGGATGTCTGGCGTGCGCGTATTCGCTGCCAGGATCGGCAGGATGTCCAGCGCGTTGTTCTTCCGCATGATAACCATAATCACGTCATAGGCATCGTCCGGGGCCAGTCGCTCCACCACGTTGACCCGCGCCGTCACCCATTCGTCGGTGGTGACGTTGTGGATCACCACCCCGTGCTCGCGCAGGTCGCTCAACCGCTGCCCGCGCGCCAGAATCGAAACTTCGTGGCCGCCCTGATGCAATTTGGCCGCAAAGACACTGCCCAACGGCCCTGCGCCGTAAACCAGGATTTTCATAGCACCCTCCTTTGCAAAATTCTGTTTCACGCAAAGGCGCAAAGGCGCAAAATGACTAAAGAACTTGGCGTGCTTTGCGCCTTTGCGTGAGAATACCTCACGCCTCACGCCTCACTCGCTTCACCGTCCTTCGTCGTGAGCCGCCAACGCCCCCTCCAGGGTGGTGGTGTCCGCTTCTGCCGGCGCGGCAAACGAAGCGCCCGCCGGGTTGACCTCGGCTTGCAGCAGGGCGAAGAAGGCGTTGCGCCAGCCGCCCGTGAGCCAGCCGGGGCAGGTGGTCATCGGCTTGCCCTGGTAACGATTCGACCACTCGCGGTGGCCGTCCACGTTTTCCAGGGAGATGTTCAGAGTGCGCATCAGGTAGGCGCACAGCCGGGCCACGGCTTCCAGTTGCACACGCGGCGGCGATTCTTTGTCCCATTCGCCGGCGACGCCCACGGCGATGTGCGTGTTTTCGTCGCCGCAGTGATCGTGCCACGGGGCTTCGGTCAGGTCCACGCAATACTTGATGACGCCATCCGCCTGCACCCAGAAGGCGTACTGCGTCGTCGGATAGCCTTTGCCACCCTTGGCGCGCGGCTTGGTGATGTAATTGGCGCAGGCCATCATGTCGTGCGTCATCGTGTGATGGATCGTGACGCCGTCAATCTGGCCGAGCGAGCGCTTCCACCAGCCGGTGCGGCCCTCATCAATCAGCCACGGATCGTCGGGTTTGGGATTGATCGGCATCTGGTTGCGCACGTCCACCCAGGGCGGCGTATCCGCCGCAGCCGCCGGCGCGTGGATGGCGATGCTTTCCCAGGCCTGAAGTTGCACTTCGCGCGGCGTACCGGTCGCGGCCGGCGCGCACACGGTGACGCTTTCGCCTGATTTCAACTGAATCTTGCTTGCCATTGCTGCCTCCTTACTTTGGGATGAAAATGTTTGAGGGATTCATACCTATTATTGTAATGGCATTTGGGGCGGCTGTCTACCTTTTTTCCGGCGGCTCTAGCCGCAAAATCTGTCCGGTGAACGTGGCCTGATAAGAATGACAAAATCCTGGGATTGGGGCAAAAACCTCTTGACATTGCCGAAGAATTGGAGTATACTTCTTTTAAGTTTGTGACACAAACCAGTTGTTTTAGAAAACCAAAGGAGGAATGTGATGAACGAGTTGAAACGGGTGCGGATGATGACAGCCCATTATCGCAGCCTGCAAGGGCTTAGGATGTTGCCCTGGTTCTTGTGGATGCTGGCATTCAGCGCCGTGAACCCCCTCATGGGCCTGCCGCAGGGGCGGCTCGACTATCAGCTTCTATTTATCGTGCCGGGGCTTGTCGTGCCCTGGACGCTGTCCAGGTTAATCGGTACCTATTACGATCGCGTCTTTGGGCGGGTTGAGGGATTGCCGTCGCGCAATCGCCTGGTTGACGTGCTGATCGGGGTTGCCTTCGTGATCCTCGCCTACATTGGCTTCTTTGTGGATTCGCAGGAGCGCTGGCCCGTGAGCGTGTTTGGCCTCGTGCTGGCGCTGGCGTTTTTGGTCCAGTGGTGGCTGTCCGGCCGCTTTCTGACCCACTGCGTGGTAACTGCCACACTCCTCGCCATCCTCTCATTGCTGCCGTTGGTCGGCATTCCGGCGGATGGGCAGGAGCTTGGCGGCTTTATGTTTCCCATTATCCTGGGGATTATCCTGAGCATCGGCAGCGTGCTCGGCCACATCGTGCTGGTGCGCAATTTGAAATCTTTGCCCCAGGGGGAACCATGACCGAGGCTTTTGAAGTTCTGGCCGGTCTCGATAAGATCGTCCACGAGCCGGCCCGGCTGGCGTTGCTGACCGCGCTTTCCGCGTGTAGCAGTGCGGATTTTGTGTCCCTGCAACGCCTGACGGGGCTGACCAAGGGCAATCTCTCCACGCATCTCTCGAAGTTGGAGGAAGCCGGGTTGATCGCGATTGAAAAGCAATTTGTCGGCAAGAAGCCCAACACGCTCGTGCGGCTCACACCGGAAGGCCGGACGGCGATTGACCAGCACTGGCAGCAGTTGGAACGCCTCCATCGGGACGCGCAGCAATGGCAATCAGGGTAACGGCGCGTCGGAGGGGCGGTTAAAAAAGCAAAACTCGGCGAATCGAGTTTCCTCAGATTCGCCGATTCTTGTTTCTTGCTTCTTGCCTCTTTACTCTACCGGCATCAGCCAGCCATGCCGGTCGGGCAATTCCCCGGAAGCGATGCCGAAGAACTGCACCTGGAGCTTTTCCGTGATCGGCCCACGCCGCCCGCTGCCGATGGTGATGTGGTCAATGGAGCGGATCGGCGTGACTTCCGCCGCCGTGCCGGTGAAGAAGACCTCGTCGGCCATGTACAGCATCTCGCGCGGCATCATCTCTTCCTTCATCGTGTACCCCAAATCCTGCGCCAACTGCATCGCGCAGCGCCGGGTGACGCCCTCCAGCACGGAGGCGTAAAGCGGCGGGGTGCTGATGACGCCGTCGCGGACAACGAAGATGTTCTCGCCGCTGCCCTCGCTGACGAAGTTGTTGATGTCCAGCGCGATCCCCTCGGCGTAGCCGTTGTCGGTAGCTTCCATAGCGATGAACTGCGAGTTGATGTACTGCCCCCCGATCTTGGTGGCCGCCGGGAACGTGCCGGGCGCCATCCGCCGCCAGGAGCTGACCCCCACGTCTACCCCCTGCTCGATGGCCTCCGCGCCCAGGTAACGGCCCCATTCCACGGTAATGATGATGACCTCAACCGGATACTTGCGCGGATCCAGGCTGAATCCATCCGCGCCCCGGAAGACCAGCGGGCGGACGTAGCAGGATTTGAGGCCGTTCTTCTTGATGGTGTCCACAATCGCCTGCTTGATCTCGTCCTCCGTGTAGCCGATGGGCATCCGGTAGACCTTGCACGAGTTGAACAGCCGCCTGATGTGCGCATCCAGGCAGAAAAGGTGCGCTTTGCCGTCCACCTCGTAGGCGCGAATCCCCTCGAAGACGCTCGACCCGTAGTGCAGCGCGTGCGTGCTGACGTGAACGTTCGCCTGATCCCACGGCGTCAACTTGCCATTCATCCAAATGAATTCACTTTTTGTGAAGCCTGCCATGATAATGCTCCTCCTAAACTTGGTATATTTTTCAGGGTTGGGCAAGGAGACCTTGCCCCTACTTTAAAATTGCACCCTCACTGGCCGATGTGACCATGCGGGCGTATCGCGCCAGCCAACCATGCTGAATTTTCGGCGGATTGGGCGTCCAACTGGCGCGCCGCCGGGCGATTTCAGCGTCGTCCACGTGCAGCGTGAGGGTGCGGTTGGGGATATCAATCTCGATGGCGTCGCCCTCCTGCACCAGCCCGATGAGGCCGCCGCCCGCCGCCTCCGGCGAGACGTGGCCCAGCGCGGCCCCTCGCGTCGCGCCGGAGAACCGCCCATCGGTGATGAGCGCAACTTTGTCGTCCAGCCCCATCCCCGACAGCACCGAGGTGGGCATGAGCATCTCGCGCATCCCCGGCCCGCCGCGCGGTCCCTCGTAGCGGATGACGACCACGTCGCCCGCTTTGATCGCGCCGCCGAGGATGGCTTCCAACGCCGCTTCTTCGCCGTCGAAGACGCGCGCCGGACCGCGATGATGCCGCATCTCCGGGCCGACCGCCGCCGCCTTCACCACCGCGCCGTCGGGGGCGAGGTTGCCGCGCAGGATGGCGATGCCGCCCTCCGGGCTGTACGGATCGTCCGCCGGGCGCAGCACGTCGGTGCGCCGCCGCGCCGCCGCGAGGTTCTCTCCCACCGTCTGACCCGTCACCGTCGGCAGCTCGGTGTGCAGGAGGTTCTTGCCGCGTAATTCCGCCATCACCGCCGGGACGCCGCCCGCTTCGTCCAAATCCTGGATGTGATGCGGCCCCGCCGGACTCAGCTTGATGAGGTACGGCGTGCGGCGGCTGATCGCGTCGAACGTCGCCAGCGGCAGCGTCGCACCGGCGTCGTGCGCGATAGCCGGCAGGTGCAACACCGTGTTCGTCGAGCCGCCGAGCGCCATGTCCACCGCAATCGCGTTCTCGAAGGCCGCCGCCGTCATAATGTCGCGCGGGCAGAGGCCGGCCTCGATCAGCTTCATGACCTGCATCCCGGCGTGCTTCGCCAGCCGGAGGCGCGCTGCGCTGACCGCCGGAATCGTCCCGTTGCCGGGCAGCCCCATGCCCAGGGCCTCGGTGAGGCAGTTCATCGTGTTCGCGGTGAACATCCCTGCGCAGGAACCGCAGCCAGGGCAGGCCGCCATTTCCAATGCGGCCAGCTCCGCATCGCCCATCGCACCGGTCTGGTATTTGCCGACGGCCTCGAAGAGCGTTTTGAGGTCAATGTCCACGCCCTCGTGACGCCCGGCCATCATCGGCCCGCCGCTGACGAAGAGCGCGGGGATGTTGAGCCGCCCGGCGGCCATCAACATGCCGGGGATGATCTTGTCGCAGTTGGGGATGAAGACCAGGCCGTCGAAGGCGTGGCCCTCCACCATGGACTCGACCGAATCGGCGATCAGCTCGCGGGTGGGCAGCGAGTAGTTCATCCCGCTGTGGCCCATCGCAATGCCGTCGCACACACCGATGACGTTGAATTCCAGCGGCGTCCCCCCGGCCATACGCACCCCGGCCTTCACGGCTTCGGCGATTTTGTTAAGGTGGACGTGCCCCGGCACAATCTCGTTGAAGGAGTTGACCACGCCGATCAACGGGTGGTTGAGTTCTTCCGGCGTCAACCCCGTCGCATAGAACAAACTGCGATGGGGCGCGCGCTCGAATCCTTTCTTGGCTGAATCACTGCGCATAGCTCCTCTCCTGAAAATTAAAATTTCACGCAAAGACGCAAAGACGCAAAGAAGGAGCAGCGTGAGTATGGCTCGCGTGTGGCGAGCAATGCGTTTAGCGCTGTGCGTTGATTGGAATTGGTGGAATTATAGCCGCAATTTACAGGGAAACAATAAAAAAGCGAGTGCAGAAAATTCTCTCTGCACTCGCCGGCCTGGCATCAATGACGGAACAACAAAAGAGCGCCGCCGCCCTATTCCCACGCGCACAGCGCTTCCACGTAGGCCGCCGAGCCATCCCGCAGCCACCCATCGAGCTGGGCCGGCTCTTTGAGCTGCTGGCCCCGGTCGCGGGGGATGACGACGTAGCGGCACTCGACGCCCGGCAAGGCCGTCATGTCGCCCCACAGCTTCTCGAATTGGGCGACGGGGAAGACATCTTCCTGCCCGTGCCCCCAGCGCTTCTTCACGTCCTTGAGCGTGATGTAGGTCGGCATCCGCGCGGCCACGGCGCGCACGGCAGCGTCCACTTTGGCCGAATCGCCCAAGTCCTCCCGCGTCAGTTCAAAGAGCGCCAACAGGCGCGGGATGCTGATCCAGATCGTGTTCGAGTTGTAGTAGGTCAGCTTGAACTCGTCCTCTTCGTGGGGCAGCGCCAGGCCCTCGATGAGCCGCAGTTGGCCGTCCACGCGCGCCAGCCCGCCGCCGCGATCCTCCACGCGCCGGGTAATGACTTCGATGGTCATCAGCGCGCCACTTTCCATGTGATACTCCAGGATCGCCGGGTCTACGTCCGCGCCCAGGGTGTCAATGTTGTGGAGCATCAACGCCTCAAGCTGCGGACGTTCGTCCAGCAGCCGCGCCAGCACGCCATTCTTGAGCATGTTCGGAATCTCGAACCAGTGGCCGACGGGATGGAGGCACTGCTGCGGGACATTATCGCGGTAATCGCTGCCCTCGCCGGCCTGCTCCGCCCAGCCGATGAGCGCAGCGTGGAGGCTCTCGCGCACTTTCTGCGCCTGCTCGTCGAGCAATTGCTGCGGCATCTCCTCCCAGGCGAAACGCAGGTCACGCGCCATCGGGATGAGTCGCAAGCCCACCGCCCGCCCCGGCGAGAGGATGGCGCGTTCTTCGCGCGGCGACATAGTCTCCAGATACGCCTCAATCGCATCGTGGGTGAGATAGCTGGTGGTGATGACGTGCGGAATCGGAGTCCCCGCCTGCCGCCCCACACGGCGGCTCTTCGCCAGATGCACTTCCAGGAAAGAGCGATGCCGTCCGCCCAACTTGCAGAACGGATGCAGCGCCTTCACCACCCCCGCCCCGTGCGTCCACCGGCTCCCCACCCCGGCGGCCAACGTCACCACGGCAACCTTGCCATCCTGAAGGGCACGCAGTCCCATAGAATTTTGTGCTGAGTGCTGAGGACTGAGGACTGAGGACTGAGGACTGAGGACTGAGGACTGAGCGCTGATCCGCTGACCCGCTGATTCGCTATTCGTAATTCGTAATTCGTAATTCGTAATTTGCACCACATCCCCCGGCGCCACGTCCTCAATGATCGTGCTGGCGGGGAGGCGGTTTTGCGCCAGGCCGATGCGCCCGCTGCGCAGGTCGGCGCGGATTTGTTCGTGCTGGATGCGGTCGAAGCCCAACTCGGCCAGGAGCGCGTCAAGATTTTGCGTCGCGCCATCGCTTTCCTGCGGGCGGGGGATGATGCGGTCGAACAGGGCGGGGATCATGCCGGACAGAGCGGGGTCGGTGCGCGCGGCGGCGCCGAAGGCGTCCAACTCGGCGCGGCGGGCCGGGGTGAGAGCGTACCGCTCCTGCTTGAGCAATTCGGGGATCATCTGCGTGTAATACGCGGGCGATAACAACGCGCTCGCCCCGACGCGCAATTCGGCGACGGTGCCGTTCCCGTTGATCGCAAAATCGTAGACCACCGGCTCCATCGCAAAGGGCAGCGCGGTTTGCAGCTCGCGCTTCGTCGCCAGCATCAGCGCGTGGAGGCGCTCCTGGGCTTCCGCCTTGCGCGCCGGGTCGAAGATGAAACCCATCCCGCCGCCCGACATCCCGCCAAGCATCCAGAAGCCCCAGAAATCCGCTCCAAATGCCGCGCGCGTGCGGTCAATGATCGTGGTGGTGTACAGGTTGTTGGCCCAGGGGATGATCGTCTGGATCGGGCCGAAGAAGTTGCGCGTGGTCGCGTCGCCGATGCCGCGCACGTCGCCCCGGTGGAGCAGGGCCACGATTTCGTCGTAGATGCGCATGGCCTGTTGGCGCCCGGCCCATTCCGCCTCGGAACGCAGCAGGTACTTTTCCGTCACCATTTCGAGGATCGGGCCGACGTCCTGCGCCATCCCGCCGTGGACGAGGACGAGGCTGCTTTGGAGGCGCTCGCGCGTCTCGGCGCTGACCTCGGCTTCGTCCATAATGTGATGGCCCGGCAGCAGCCGCCCCCGGCTGATCCCGTACTCCGGGTCGTCCAGCCCGGCGAGCTGGCCGGTGATGAGTTTCATGCCCGGCCAGACGCCGCCGGAATCCTGCCAGCCGCCGCCCGATCCGGCGAGCCATTCGCCGAGGATGGCGCGCGCCGCCACAAGCCGCCGTTCGTGCTCTTGCAGCGCGCCGGTGAGGGCCTGCGTCTGCCCGGTGGCGCGCATACAGACGGCGATGAGGCACGCGAGCAGGTTGGTGGAGACGGCCAGCCGCGAGCCTTTGGGGATACCGTTAACCTGGCTGACCAGCTCGATCCCGCGCCCCGCGCCGACGATGCGCGCCAGCAAGTCTTGCAGGCGCTCTTCGGAGCCTTCCATGCCCGGCGGGACGACGCCGGCGGCGATGATGGCGGCCTTGAGCAGGCCCAGGTAGTCGCGGGCGAAGTCGAAGACTTCGGCCAGCTCGCGGATTTCGGCCACTGCGCCCAGGTCAACGCTGACCAGGCGCAGGATCGGCGCGTCAATGACGCGCAGGTACGCTTCCACCGGCGGCTTGGGGGCCGGGTCGCGCCCGTGGACGGCGAGGTCAATGGATACATTGAGGACGCGCGCGCCTTCCGGGAAGTCCATCCCCAGGAAGAAGATGTCGCTCCACCCGCTGTGCGAGAGGTCCATGCGGACGGGCGTGGCCTCGTGCAGCACGGGGAACAGGCCGGCGTCACCCCGCTGCGCCAACTCGCGGCGAATGCGGAGCGGATGATCCATCGGGTGGCCGGTGCGGAACATCCACTGGTTGCCGCGCACAGAGCGCACGCTGCGGCGGACCTGGTCGGCCAGGGTTTGGAAGCCCAGGCGGTGGTACGCCTCGGCCAACGCGCTGGAGATGGCGTCGTTAGGGCCGGCGGCGGCCTGGATGGAGAGGAAGCACTCGATGGCTTCCTCAAAGCGGCGCTGGAGGAGGTGCGTGTAGCCGTCGTAGGGAATCAGGGTGCTGCGGGATTGTGCGTCCGCAGACGCACTGAGTTTGTTGGGCAGGTGGAAGCGGTGGATGGCGTAGAGGAAGAAGAGGGCGCGGACGCGCTCGTAGAGGTTGTCGCTGGCGCGGCGGAAGGCTTCGAGGGCAGCGCACTCGGCCAGCAGTTCGTCGAGCGAGGCCGCGCGGCAGAGGGCGTCGAGGGACTGGTTGCGCACCTCTGGCTCGGCGGCGGTGATGATGGCGATCAACCGGCTGCTCATGCGCCCCTCCGCAGTTCACGGGCGCTCAACAATTCGAGCAGCCGCGTCAACACCTCGTCGTGATCCGCCCCGTTGAGCGCCAGCGCCAGTTGCGCCGTGAGCAGCCCGTACTTCACGCCCACGTCGTAGCGCAGCGCGTGTTCCTCAAGCGCCAGATATTTTTCACGGGTCGCCAACACTGCCAGCGCATCAGACAGCGAGATGGGTTTGAGGGCTGAGGACTGAGGACTGAGGACTGAGGGCTGACTCGCCGACTCGTTGATCCGCTGATCCGCTGATTCGCTATTCGCCGTTCGCAATTCGCTATTCGCTATTCGCCCCCCCAGTATCTCCATCACCGTCGGGGTCAGGACGTGCATCCCAAAGAAGCAGAGGTAGTGTCCGGCGCGGAGGCCGGGGACGATGAGGCGCAGTTCGGCTTCGGTGGGGGTGGGCTTCTCGATGACGGTGTCAATCTCGTAGAGGTCTTTGCGGCCGGCCACGCGCTTGCCGCCGACGGCGCCGTAGTAGGGCAGCAGGTGCTCGCGGGTGGCCTGGACGGCGGAAACGGCGCAGGCTTCGGCGGCGGCGACGGTCACGAGCTGCTGCGCGCAACTCTGCGCGTCGCTGCTCACGTAGAGGTGATCGCCCACCAGGTGCAGGAAGGGCGCGTCGCCGACGAAATCCTTGGCGCAGTAAATGGCATGACCGTAACCGCGCGGCGCGGTCTGCGGGATGAAGTGCAGCCGCCCGGCGTGATCGCCGACGACGTCCGCGTAAGGCTTCTCGTCGCCCGGCGCGACGACGACGGCGATCTCCTCGATGCCCGCGCTGAGAGCCTCCTCAATCAAGATCGCCAGCACGGACTTCTCCGCGCCATCGCGGTCAATGAGTGTTTGTAAGGGCAGCGTCCGCTGATTGCGTCCGGCTGCGGTGATGACGGCTTTGGTGATGTGCATAGGTTCCTCCATCGTTATGGGTTATGAGTAATGAGTAATGAGTAATGAGTGCTGAGGACTGAGGACTGAGTCGCTGATTCGCCATTCGCCATTCGCAACTCGCAACTCCTCACTCCTAACTCCTCACTCGCACCTCGCTACTCCTCATTCTGCCTGACAATAATTTCCTCAATTGTCCAGTAAAACGCCTGCTCAAGTTCGGGGCTGAGGGCGGCGGGGCGACGTTGCAGGCGGGTGAGGGTGGCGGCGTCGCCGATGACGCGCAGGGCCTCCAAGGCTCTGCGCTGGAGCAATTGCGCGTCGGGCGGCAGGGGTGGGGCGTCTTCCGGCAGGCCGAGGCTGGAAAAGTCGCCCAGGGCGATGTCCTCGAAGCGCTGCTTGCTCTTCAGGTCGTACATCCAGCCGAGGGATTGCAGCGCCAGTCCTTTGAGCTGAATGTCGGGGTCCTCGCGCAGGCAAGTGTAGAGGAAAGCGCGCGCGGGCGGCTCCTGAAGGCAGACTTTGCCGATGAGGTAGGCCAGCATCGGCTTCCAGGGCGTCGGGTCGGGCGTCCGCTCCGGATCGAGCAGCGGCAACACGACCTGCTGCGCGACGGTGTTGGCGTCCAGCAGGCTCAAGCCGGTGACGACGTTGCGGCGCACCGTGGCAGGGAGTCCAGGCGTCATGAACAGTTTGACGAGGCCGCGCGTCGTCTTGAGGTCGCCCAGAGCAAATGCGGCGATGGCCTGGCTCTCCGCGTCCTGCTCGTCCTGCTTAAACACGAAGGGCAGCAGCGCGTCTACGTCCTGCCTGGCCCACAAATTGAGCAGTTCCGCCAGTTGCGGCGCGCGGTTGGCGATGGGGACGTAGGGCGGCGCCGTCATCTGCCGCAGCGCCAGCATGGCGGCCAAGCGGATGGTGTTGTAGTCGTAGTCACTCTCGTTGATGGGCGGCGGCGCGACCGGCGGGTAGGCAATGTCAATCAGGGCCGCGAGCGCGGCGGGCGCTTGCAACTGCGCCAGGGCTTGAATGATCCGCACGCGGCGCGCCGGGCGCGGGTCGGCGCTGTAACGCAGCCGCCACAGCAAAATGTTGGCGACGTAGTTGAGCAATTGGGGGTCCAGCTCGGCCACGCGGGCCTGCTCCTGGATGCAGCGGGCGGCCAGGAAGATTTGCTCGCCCTCGCCGAGCGGCGCGCCATAGAGCAGTTGCCGGATCAGGACGCCGGGATCGTCCAGCATCCCGCTGAGCAGGACGAGCGACTCCTCCCACCAGCGGTAGCGCGCGTAACGGCCCAGCGTCGCGGTGATGTCGTCCAACTGCGCGTCGCTGTCGCTGCGGCGCGTGAGTGCGCGGGCGAAGCAGTAGTCGCGGAGAATGGCGCGACTGAAACACACCATCTCGTCGCCGATGGGTTGCAGCAGTTCGTAGGAGATAAGCTGCTGGTAGAAGTCTTCCAGATCGTAGCCCCGCGTCCCCCGCACCTGCGCCATCAGCGCGAAAGCCTCGTGGACCGGCAGAGCGCTCCTCCGGCGCAGCCCCATCTCCCACGCCAGGGCGTAAAGCGTCTCGGTGGCTTTGGCGCGCATCCCGCGATCCGCCGCGATCTCCGCGATCCGGTCGGCGACGACGCTGCCCAGGACTTGGACGCGCGATTGCGGCGGCGCGCCCTGCTGGGTCTGCTTGAGCATCTCGAAAAGCAGCCAGGGCATCGCCGCCAGGTCGAAGAGGCGCGCCTGGCCCAGGGCGGTGTACAACGCCGCGCCTGCCGGGTCCTTGAGCGTCTTCGTGAGGAAGCGCTGCAAGTTGTGACGCGAGATCGGCTGCATGACCAGCACATCGGTGATCGCCAGCCCGCCGGTGGCGAGGGTGCCCGGATTGACGGCCAGGATGTATTCGTGGCGCGAGTTTTCCATAATGAAGCGGTTGAGCGCGCACCACGCGCGGCGGCGGATGTGATCGGGCAGCCCGTCGCTGCCGTCCACCATCACCCGCAGGATGGGGCCGCTCTGCGCGCGCAACAAGTCGGCGACGCGACGCGCGGCGTCATCCCCCCAGAATGGCTGGAGCGCCTGCGCCAGCATTGTCTGGATGTCCTGACTGTCCAACGACAAGGTACGGGAGACTTTCTCCAGGTTGATGTAGACCGGGACGATGGGCGTCGCCGCGCCTTTTTCCAGGGAGTTGCGCGCCGTCACGTACCCCAGCCGCCGCAGGGAGACGGACTTGCCCATCCCTTCGTCGCCGACGAGGGCCACGATGCTAGGGCCGTGCGGGCCGATCTCCACTTTGGCCGGGGCGAAGATGCGGGCGAGGGCGTCGCTCAAATCCAGCGCGGGCGTTTCCAGGTGGGAAAGCGCGCGCAGGTCGTTGGCGTCCACCAATCCCTTGAAGTGTTGCACTTCCACCGGCAGGTACGGCTCGTTGGCGGCCAGCGGGTTGAAGAGTTTGGCCGTCAGCATCGCCGTCAGCGCGGTGCGTACGGGGTCGGCGGTGAAGAGTTGACCGTGTTTGGGGCGCATGAACAGCGCGGGCACGTCCCAACTCTGGAATTTTTGGTTGTAGAGGGCCAGCCGCGCCTGATTGAGGGCCACGTCCACCAGGCCGTGTTGCAGCAGATAGCGGTAGAAATCCTGGACGAGCTGTTGGTTAACGCTGATGGGGACGAAATCCTGCATGGCGACGACCGCGAGCGTGTCGTACTGCACCAGCCGGGGCGCGAGGCCGACGAAGGGGTTGCCCTGGCCGGGGTCGCGCGCAGCGCTCTGGCACGAGGAAAGAAAAACGAGGTGCGGCGGCGCTTGCAGGGCTTTGAGTTGTTTGGCAAATTCCACATCGCCCACCGCTTGCATTGCGCCAGTCGCATCTTCCAGGATCAGCGCGGCGCTCTTTGAGCGTCGGCTGAAGCTGCCGTGCCCCAGGAAGTGCAGGATATGATACGGCTGCTCGTTGAGGCGGCGCATGAGGTCGGTCAGGGTCAGCGCGTCGTCGTAGATTTCGCCGTCGAGAGCCGCAATATCCGCCCGCAAGTCGTCGGGGAGCGGTGTTCGTCCGTGCATCACGGTGAGATGCAGGCTGCCGGAGCGCAGGTGCGGCGCGAGAACATCCAGGAGGTTGCGCAATTCCTTTTCCACGTCCAGCGCCGCGAGGTTTTGCTCGCTCAGATTGGTGGGGTTGGCGATAGCGAACAGCATCCGCCGGGGCCATTGGGAGACCGGCGGCGGGTCTTCCTTGCCCAGATCGGTGACGCGGGGCGAGTAGCGCGAAAAGGGCGTCGCGGCCGCCGTCGTGAAGGGCGTCTGGGCCGGTTGCGCCAGCCGTTCCCAGTTCAGGGCGTGCAATTCCGAGGCTTTAGGATCGATCCACAAACGCAGGCGCAGGCGACCTTCCGTTTCCGTGCCGGCCAGCCCGACGGCCACGTCGTATGCCTCGCGGACGCGCCCGATGAAGAGCGCGTAGAAGAGCGCCCGCCCGTACTCCTCGGCGTTGGACTCGACCTGCCGCAATGCGTCCAGATCGAGCGCCAGCTCCCCATCGCTGAAAACGCGATCGCCGTTCAACGTCGCTTCGACGGGGTAAACCTCCGTCTCATCCTGGGGGAAGATGCGGATCAGCAGGTCGGTATAATCGGATTTTGGTGTTTCGGGCATGGGAACCTCCATTCGCATTGCTGCCACAGTGATGGATAGACTGAATGAATTTGTGCTATTATACGCTTGTCCGTGAAGGTGAAAACTTGTGCAGTGAACGGACATGAGTAAACAGAAATTCGTTGAGGCTATTTTCAGAGGAATTCGTCATTAACTTGCGGTTCACCAGTGGTTGGATGAAAATTTTCACCGCCGAGACGCAGAGCACGCAGAGATTTTGCTATTCGCTATTCGCTATTCGCTATTTTCAGAGGAGGTGCGATGAAAAAGAAACGATGGTGCCAATGGGTAGGAGTGTGTCTAGGTTTTCTGGCGCTGTGTTGCGGCGGATGGACGCGGCAGCCGCAAGGCGAAGGAGAGTTTCGCATCTACCTGCCCCTGATCCTCAAAGGGAATCACATGACTCTGGCGTCTGTCAACGATTTCTTGTACCAATTGCAAGCCATGGACTTGTCGGCCATCGGCGCGACGGCCTACGATTTGGTGGTGATGGATTATGCAGCCGATGGGGACGAGGCGACCGAGTTCACGGCAGGCGAGATCGCCGCGCTCAAGCACAGCCCCGGCGGCGAGAAGATTGTGCTGGCGTATATGAGTATCGGCGAGGCCGAGACCTATCGGTTTTATTGGGAGGCGGATTGGGATGCGGATCTGGATGGCGTGCCCGATCCCGCCGCGCCGGCCTGGCTCGACATTGAAGACCCCGATTGGGAGGGGAATTACAAGGTGCGCTACTGGGATCCGGCCTGGCAAACGATCATTCTCAGCTACACCGATAAGTTGCTGGACGCCGGGTTCGACGGCGCGTACCTGGACATCATTGACGCCTACGAATATTACGCGGAGCAAGGTCGCGCCACGGCGGGGCAGGAGATGGTGGATTTCGTGGGGGCGCTACGCGCGCATGCCCGCGCGCGCGACGCCGATTTTTACATCTTCCCACAGAACGCGGCGGAGTTGGGGACGCTATTTCCCGACTATCTGACTCTCGTGGAGGGCATTGGGCAAGAGGACATTTACTACGGGTACGATGACGACAACACGCCGACGCCGCCGGATGCGACCACCGAAATGGAGGCGGATTTAGATGTCTTTGTAGCGGCGGGCAAACTGGTGTTGACCGTGGATTACGCGACCACCCCCGCCTATATTGATTCCGCCTATGCGCGCGCGCAGGCACGGGGATATGTCCCCTACGTCACCGTGCGCGACCTAGATCGCCTGATCATCAACCCCGGTCATGAGCCGGATTGAGCGAAAAAACGGCGCGCCAAACGCAAAACTTGTCTTAATGCCAGATTATGTTACAACACGTCGAAAGCTAAGAGAAACGTTTGAACGTTTGAACGTTTGAACGTTTGAACGTTTGAACGTTTCAACGGTATTTTCAGGGAGGAGGACGGATGAAACCTTTTGCTTACCAGGCTCCAGTTTCGATAGAGGCAGCCGTAGCCTTATTGGCCGAGTACGGCCCCCGCGCGCGTCCGTTGGCCGGGGGGACGGACTTGCTGGTGCAGTTGCGCCGGGGCGCAAGCGACGCGGCGCTATTGGTGGACGTGAAACGCATCCCCGACCTGACGCGCATCACCTTTGATCCCGTCTCCGGCCTGACCTTCGGCGCGGCAGTCTCGTGCGCCGAGTTGTGCGAGCATCCCGACGTGCGGGCGCATTATCCCGGCCTGGTGGACGCCGTCCGCATCATTGGCGGCGCGGCGATCCAGAATCGGGCGACGGTCGGCGGCAACCTGTGCAACGCTACGCCGAGCGGCGACAGCATCCCCGCGCTCATCGTGCTGGGCGCGGAGGCGCAGCTTACCGGCGCCGACAGCACCCGCTGCGTCCCCGTGCGCGATTTCTGCACCGCGCCGGGCAAGACCGTGCGGCAGCCCGGCGAGATGCTCGTCGCGCTGCGCGTCCCGCCGCCGGCAGCCCGGAGCGGCGCGGCCTACCTGCGCTTTATCCCCCGCGCCGAGATGGACATCGCCGTGGCGGGCGCGGGCGCGTGGCTCCAGCTTGCCGCCGACGGTACGATAGCGGATGCGCGCATCGCCCTCTCCGCCGTCGCGCCGACGCCGCTCTTCGTCGCCGAAGCAGGCGCGGCCCTCATCGGCCAACGCCCGACGGAAGACGCCTTTGCCGCCGCAGCCGCCATCGCCCAGGAAGCCTGCCGCCCCATCACCGACGTGCGCGGCACCGCGGAGCAGCGGCGGCACCTGGTCGGCGTGCTGGTGAAGCGGGCGCTGCGAATGGCGAGTGAGCGAGTGGCGAGTTAGATGACAGACTCCAGTAACCATGAAAATCGCTATAAAGAGAATGTGAACCTTGAAAAGTAGATCAAGACAGATCCTCATTATTTTGACTTGTATTGGTTTGCTAGGGCTTGTTGGGTTACTTGTGGATGTTGGACGTATTTGCTTTGAACGGAAACAACTCAGTCAGGCAATTGTCAGTATGGTGTTGAGGGCTGCCTCAGCTTTACCACTTGAGCAAGAAGCACACGAAGAAGCCTTGTCATACCTGAAAGAAGAGGTTTATCGCTATCAGAACTGGGAAGGGGCAAAGGTAGTCATCAATGCTGGAGACGTAACAGAACGGATATTAGAATCATCAACCACAGGTGAGTCTCTGACAATTTGGATCGATACAGCTTTTTCCAGAGCCCTAGATGTAAAGGAACCAACCGATACAGCAAACTCAATTCGGGTAAAAATCCGCAAGGAAGTGCCCACATTCTTTCTATGGTTGTTTGGCATTGGACACGTCACGATTGAGGAGACTGAACAGGTCGAAACAATGCCCTATACGATGATGACAATTGTTTCTGACATCGCCGGGGCGACAAAATTCGGAACATTATGTGGGCGTCGCGAAGAGGGACGTAGCTTTGCCAGATCCAGTTGGATTCAATGCAATGAGGAGGATCCCAGTAACATCTATATAACAGTTGATGATGCCATTCGTGCAAGTTTAGATGATACTACAAGCAAAGATTTGACCGATATAATTACGAGGATGAAAATGAGTATTGCTTTATTGAATTCCGCGTCAGGAGAGTATGAACGGTCAAGAGCTACGCATGTAATGCTTATAATAACTGATAGATCCCCAACCACGGTCCCTGATGATGAACTTCAAGGGCAAGAGTGCTGGCGGGAGAATTTGTGGATAGGTACAGAAAGTGAAGATGAGGAGTATCAAAAGGCTGCCGATTGCGCAATGCATTACGCTAAATTGGCCGCAGAAAATAACATCTTTATCGCAATTGTTAGTGCGGGCAGCCTGATTGATCGGAATTTAATGCAGGAAATGACTGCTCTCGGCCAGCATTGTTGGATTCCCACCTTAGATGAATTGAAGGGCTTCAGTTATGAATACTTTCTGTACGGTGGTCCTAGATTTGTCGAATAGGCAAGTATTTGAAAGTTCTGAGGAAAGTTTGGTTGGAGTATGCCATGCTGTTTCGCAAGCAGTTAGAATGCGGCATTAGGAGTGAGAAAGCAGGATGTGATAATCAAGAATCGAGAATCATGTGTCTTACAACCTCACGTTTCACGTTTCACGCAATACGGAATATATAAGGAGTCATCATGACCAAGAAAACCTTAGTATCCGCC
This sequence comes from Chloroflexota bacterium, assembly GCA_029555965.1. GTDB lineage: Bacteria > Chloroflexota > Anaerolineae > B4-G1 > SLSP01 > JAKQHY01. Next base: position 37,820 of record JAKQHY010000029.1, read on the forward strand.
ACGATTAACGGGGAAGAGACGGAATTTTTGTGCGAACCGCAGCAAAGTCTGTTGGAAGTGCTGCGCGACGGGTTGGGCCTCACGGGGACGAAGGAGGGCTGCAACGACGGCAACTGCGGCGCGTGCAGCGTGCTGCTCGACGGGCGGCTGGTCAACTCGTGCTTGGTGCTGGCTGTGGAAATCGAGGGGCGGAGCGTGGTCACGGTCGAAGGGTTAGCCGAGTGGCCCAGGCTGCATCCCTTACAGAAAGCCTTCGCCGAAAACGACGCGCTGCAATGCGGCTTCTGCACGCCGGGGATGCTGATCGCGTCGAAAGCGCTGCTAGATCGCAACCCGCATCCGACGGAGGCGGAGATCCGCGCGTGGCTGGCAGGCAATCTCTGCCGCTGCACCGGCTACGACAAGATCGTGCGGGCGGTACAGGCAGCGAGTGGCGAGTGAGGAGTTAGGAGTGAGGAGTTAGGAGTTAGGAGTGAGGAGTGGCGGATCAGCGAATCAACGTTGAGGAATTTAACCATTGGTTACAGAAAAACATTTCAATTGCCTCAAAGGTTTTGAGAAAGTCGCATCTCGCCCTGGCATGGTGCTCACAATCTCGTTAATCGGCGCCGGCCTCTTCACTCTGCTCATGCTCCCGCTGCCGCGATTTGCCGGGGAAAGACGTTGGTATCTGTTCGCCTATCACGCGCCGATTGTGGCGGTGTTCATCAATTACTTCTTTGACAGGGTCAAGCATCGCGCCGAGATTCGCCCGTGGCAATGGGGGATTGAAGCGATCGTTGTTGCGCTCGCCTTAATCCGGGCCGTTTTTTCTATTCCGTACATTTCCGGCCATGCGCTCTTTCTATCCTATGTGCTTGTCAACACACCGCTACGGCTGGTTTGGTGGCTTGCTATCCTTGTATTTGCAGAAGTGATCTATATCAAAGTCACGGTTTTGAACGATCCCACGTTGATCGGCGGATTCATTGGTGGCGTTATTGGCGGAGTGGCGGTTTGGTGGGGGAAACGCTCCTATCATCCCCACACCACAAGGACGAAAATGTAGGCGCGACATCCCTGTCGCGGGCAACGGTTCAACTACTAGGAGAGAACTTTAGTGAAACAGGGACTACGATTACTGATTCCGACAATTTTTTTGCTGATGGGGCTGTTCTATTTCCTAGAGCCTTTTCTGTCTGGTTGGTTTGAGATCGTAGACCCGTTCATATATCGAACCATCTTTTTGCCTGTTGACTGGATAATATTTTTTGGACTTGGACTCCCTTTTTTTCGTTTGTCTGAAAAGCTGGGACCGGTTGCGGAAGATATTGCGTTTGGGCTAATATTTATACTTTACCTCTTCTATTTTTTCAAGGTAGTTCGTAGACGTTGGGCGGAAGAAAAGTGCAAAAAGCTCGCTCTAGTACCTATCATTGTCTGTTGCTTAATGTGGTGTGTAACGTTGCCACTTGGGGGAACCTATAACGCAAGGAGATTCAATGCCTTTAGAGTTGGCGGGTGGACCCGCCTGATCTGTTCTGGCGGTGCCACGCGTGTAAGAACTGACGCCCTAGAGTTTATACAAGAAACTACCCAGGCGACTCCTCCTCGGTCGGAGTGGCCATCATCCTTACAACGGTTAGGTTATGGGTTAAAGATCGAACACGACAACCGACTCGTATTAGTAGGGTTAGGTCGAGCAATTGGAATGGCAGCGGAATTTGGATTCATTATTCAAGATTCAAGTGCTTCGCCACCAATACCACACTATTTGGAACGAGACGGTGAAAATCCTCAGTTATGGCGGCTTGCAGATGGTATTTACTTTTTTATGAATTGAAGTCTGCACCTTTGGGAAAAATACCGAGCAATTAGATCGCAAGGTATTCTTGACTATAAGACTACCCGACTAACGACTACTGAACTATTTTCAGGAGAAAACTATGGCAAACAACAAGAACTTTTCAGTCATTGGCACACGTCCGCCGCGGGTGGATGCGGCGGAGAAGGTGACGGGGCGGGCGAAGTATGGGTCGGATGCGCAGTTGCCGGGGATGGCTTACGGCAAGGTGCTGCGCAGCCCGCACGCGCACGCCCGCATTGTTTCGATTGACACGCACGCGGCGGAATCGCTGCCGGGGGTGTACGCGGTGGTCACGTCCGCCGATTTGTTGAGCGCAGAGGAACGGGCGGCCCGCGTCGCGGCGGAGGATTGGGGCTTCCTGGCCGCCTGTGACCAGACGTTGGCGCACGACAAGGTTTTGTTTGCAGGACAGCCGATTGCCGCCGTCGCCGCGCGCACGCCGACGCTGGCGGAACAGGCGCTGGCGCTGATCGCGGTCGAGTATGAAGTGCTTCCTGCCGTCGTGGATGTGCTGGACGCGCTGCGCGATGACGCGCCGCTGCTCCATCCGGGGCTGCGCACGCGCTCGCTGGCCGCGCCAAGCGAGCAGCCCAGCAATGTCGCCGTCTACGCCCAGCAACTCAAGGGCGATCCGGCGCAGGGTTTCGCCGAGGCCGACGTGATCGTGGAACGCGAGTTCCGCTCGTTGATGGTGCATCAGGGCTACATCGAGCCGCACGTCTCCACAGCGGAGTGGAACGCAGACGGCAAGCTGACGATCTACGCCGACACACAGGGACTCTTTGCTGTGCGCGACCAAGTCGTCTGGCTGCTGCGCCTGCCAATGTCCGACGTGCGCGTGACGCCGCTGGAAGTCGGCGGGGCGTTTGGCGGCAAGAACAACAGCTACGTGGACGTCGTCGCCGCGCTTCTGGCGCGCAAAGCCGGGCGGCCGGTCAAGGTGACGATGGGCCGCGCCGATACATTCCTGGGCACCGGACCGTCGTCCGGGACGGTGATCCGGCTGAAATTAGGCGCCACGCGCGAGGGGCGTATCATGGCGGCGCAGGCGGCGTTATACTACGAAGTGGGCGCCTATCCCGGCTCGCTCGCCGGATCCGGCGCCCACGTGATGTTCGGCCCCTACGTCTTCCCTAACGCGCAGGTGGACTGCTACGACGTGGTCGTGAACAAGCCGCCGACGGCTTCGTATCGCGCGCCGGGCGGCACGCCGGCGACCTTTGCAATGGAAGCGTTGGTGGACGAGTTGGCGGAAAAGCTGGGGCTGGATCCGCTGGACTTCCGCCTGCTCAACAGCGTGCGGAATGGCTCCGAGGACTTGGATGGCGACCTCTACCATCACATCGGCGGCGTGGAGGTGTTGGAAGCGGCGAAAGCGCATCCGCATTACACCGCACCGCTGGCCGGGCCGAACCGGGGGCGCGGCGTGGCGCACAGTTATTGGGGCAACTGGGGTGCGCGCTCAAGCTGCACCATCACGGTGAACCCGGACGGCACGGTGGGTCTCGTCACCGGCTCGGTGGACATCACCGGCACGCGCACCAGCGTGGCGATGCAGGCCGCCGAAGTGCTGGGCCTGCCGCTGGAGCGCGTCAAGTCGAGCGTGGGCGACACGGACAGCATCGGCTACTCCGACGTGAGCGCGGGCAGCCGCACAACGCTGGCGACGGGGACGGCGGCGATCCGGGCGGCGCAGGACGTGATCGCCAAGATGAGCGCGCGCGCCGCGACGATCTGGGAAGTCCCGGCAGAGTCGGTGACGTACCAGAACGGCGTGTTCGCCGTCGCTGCGGATGCGGAGAAGCGCTTCACCTTTGCGGAGCTGGCGGCGCAGTTGCCCAACACCGGCAACACCGTCATCGGCGTCGCCAACGTGGACGTGGGCGAGTGGGGCGCGAGCTTCGCCGCGCACATCGTGGATGTGGAGGTGGACCCGGAGACGGGCAAGACGACGCTGCTGCGCTACACGGCGGTGCAGGACGTGGGCAAGGCCATCCACCCTTCCCAGGTCGAGGGGCAGATTCAGGGCGGGACGGTGCAGGGTATCGGCTGGGCGCTGTACGAGGGGTACGTCTACAACGAGGCGGGGCAGATGCTCAACGCCAACCTCCTCGACTACAAATTGCCTACCGCGCTCGATCTGCCGATGATTGACCCCGTGCTGGTCGAAGTGCCGTTCCCCGGACATCCGTTTGGCGTGCGCGGCGTGGGCGAATCGCCCATCCTGCCGCCGCCCGGCGCCATCGCCAACGCCATCGCTCGCGCCACCGGTGCACGGATGACGCAGTTGCCGATGACGCCAGCGCACATCCTCAAGCAGATGGGGAAGATTTGAAAGAGGCAGGAAGCAGGAGGCAAGAGGCAAGAAGCAAGAATCTTGCGTTCTGTATCTTGCATCTTGCATCTTGATTCCTTATGGCAAGCGTTTCGATTCCCTCTTTGATGCGCGACCTGACCGGCGGATTGGCGCGGGTGGAGGCGCCGGGGCGGACGGTGGCGGAGGTGGTGGACGCGCTGAATGTGGCCTATCCCGGCGTCAAAGCGCGGCTCTGCGAGGGAGTGCGCCTGATGGCGGGGTTGGCCGTTTCGGTGGATGGTAGGCTGACGCGGTTGGGGTTGCAGCAGCCCGTCGGCCCGCAGAGTGAGATTCGCTTTCTACGGGCGTCGGAAGGCGGGTGAAGAATTTTGGATTTTCGATTTTGGATTTTGGAGCGGGACGGACGGGGGATTTACACATCACGCCGGTGTATGCTACAATCAGGTATGGGAAAATGCGATCCCTTCCGTTGAATCCGTTCAATCCGTTGAGATAGCTGTGAAAGAGGGAATATGTCCAAAAAAGTGTTAGTTCCGATTGCCGAGGGCACGGAAGAGATTGAGGCGGTGTGCATCATTGACACCCTGCGGCGCGCGGGCGCGGAGGTGATGGTGGTGTCCGTAGAAGCAGCGCGGACGGTGACGTGTTCGCGCGGCGTGCGGATCGAGGCCGACGCGCTCATTGCGGACTGCGCGGGCGCGTTGTATGACCTGATTGCGGTTCCCGGCGGGATGCCCGGCGCGGAACATCTGCGCGATAATGCCGCGCTCACCGACTTGCTCAAGCAGCAGCGCGACGCAGGCCGGCTCTACGCGGCGATCTGCGCGGCGCCGGTGGTGGTGTTGCAGACTCACGGACTGTTGGCAGGCCGCCGGGCAACGTGCTTCCCCGGCTTTGCCGCGCAGTTACACAACGCGGTAGCCGCCAACGAGCGTGTGGTGGTGGATGGTAACTGCGTCACCAGCCGCGGGGCCGGTTCGGCGATTGAGTTCGCGCTCGCGTTGATCACCTTACTTTACGACGCTGAGAAGTCTGCCGAAGTTGGCGCGCGGATGCAAGCGCAATAAGAACGGTCGAGGTAAATAGCAATTCTGGCAGGGAGGAAACGGGGTGGTTCAGCCGTGTATTTTGGTCGTTGAAGATGATTTAATGTTGCGGGACTTGTTGCGTGTCTTGTTAAGTCGCGCCGGGTATACCGTGTCACTGGCGCGTGATGGCGAAGAGGGGCTTATCCGGATGCAAGAACGCCGCCCCGACCTCATCATCGCCGATATTATGATGCCGAATATGGACGGATATACCTTCTATGAGGCTGTGCGCGCGCAGCCCGACTGGGTGGCGATCCCTTTCATCTTCTTGACCGCAAAGAACACCCACGAGGACATGATGCGCGGGAAAGCGTTAGGCGCCGAAGAGTACCTGGTAAAACCGTTCTCGTCGGAGGATTTGCTGATCATTGTACGCGCCCGCCTCAAGCGCGCCGACGACGTGCAGCAAGTCATTGAGGAAGATGCCGCACGCCTAAAAGCACGCATCGTCAATATTCTCAGCCACGAGCTGCGCACACCGCTCACATTTATCAACGGTTACGCCGATTTGGCCGTGAGTGATGCCGAAAATCTGTCCGCCCAACAATTCCGTATGCTGCTGGATGGTATTAAGCGCGGCTCAGATCGCCTGACGAACCTGGTGGCGGATCTGTTGTTGATTTTTGAACTGGAGGCGGGCGTTACAGCGCAGATTTTTGATTCGGAAGTCGAATACTGCGGCAATTTGGGTGCGGTGGTCGAGCTAGTCGTAGCAGGGTATGAACCAGAGGCGGAGCGTAAAAGGGTGATCCTGGAAGTTCACGCGCCGCGGCAGACGCCCCCTATACGGTTGAATCACAAATGCTTTTCGGATGCCCTGGGCCGACTTCTTAGTAATGCGATCAAATTCTCGGTTGGCGGCGGGGCGTTGGTAACCGTGACCGTGACGCCACAGCCGCAACGGATTGACATCGCCGTTGCCGACCAGGGCGTGGGAATCCCCCCGGATTCTATGCGCCACCTTTTTGAACCTTTTTATCAGTTTGACCGGGATCGGATGGAACAGCAAGGGGTGGGCGTTGGATTGTACATTGCGCGCCAGTTGGTCCGGCTTCATGGGGGAGATATTCTAGTAGAAAGCCAGGCGAAAAAAGGCGCCACGTTCACCATTTGGCTGCCGACAATTTGAAGCACGAGCAATTAGTTTGCGCCACACCTTGCTGTTAATATATCTTACCACGAAGGACACGAAGGGCACAAAGGATTTGTGTGTTTCTCTGTGAACTCTGTGGTTATTTTCAGAGAGGAGAAAGGTTATGACTATACTAGATGTGATTTTAATTTTCATTGGCGTTGTAGTCATTGGGCTATCGGCGACACAGGGACTCTTACGGGTGTTGATGATGGTCTTCATCTTTTATGTAGTCTGCGTCGCGGCGGGGATGGCGACACTGGCAGCGGACATTGTGCAAGGACTGGCGGCGGCAGTCACCGGAATGTTAGAGGCCGCGGCCCCGCCATTGCAAATGGCGCAGGTCTTCGTTTTCTTGGGATTGCTTGTTCCGCTATTTGTGGGAGCTTACTTTCTCACGCGAGTGGCCTTTGCCGATACGACGCTCCCCAAACTAGGCGGGTTTGACAATCTCCTGGGCGCGGTGCTTGGCATAGTGTTGGCGTTGTTGATCATGGCCGTCCTCTTCAATACAGTGGGGGTGGCCGTCAATGCGCCGCGCCGCGCAACGCCAGGGTGGACATCGGCCAAGACGATGTTCCATTATTCTATGCTCCGCCCCTATATGATGGATGTGATTCGTCTGTATCGAGGATTGCTCTTTATGTTCAACTTTATGCAATACCCGCCCTTCTTTGTTCCCCAGGGTTAATTCCGTTTTTATAGGATTTTCGGTTGCGGGCGCGTCCGCAACCGAAAATCCCCCCATCAAAGAAAGCTGCGCGCCCGGCTGTGAAATATAGCCGCAGCTTCCCCATCCCGAAGGTTATGGCACCCGCTCGCCGCGCGCGGCAACGAAAAGGGCGTACCACTCCTCACGGGTGAGCGTCACGGCGTCGGCCTGGACGCTGGCCTGCACACGCGCTGGCTGCGTCGTGCCGATAATGGGCTGGATGCCGGCCGGGTGGCGCAGGAGCCATGCCAGGGCGATGGCCTCCGGCGATACGCCTTTCGCAGCGGCCATCTGCGCGACCGAGGCCGCCGTCGCTTTGACGTGCGGCACGGCGTCGGGCGGCGGGTTTAGTAGCCGCCCGCCATCCACCGGCCCCCACGCCTGGACGAGGATGCCAGTCAGCCGGCAATAGTCCAGCGTGCCGGACGCCAGCGCCGCCGGTTTGCCCGCGATATTGGCGACGATGCCCTCGCTGATCAGGTAGGGGTGCAGCAGGCTCAACTGCACCTGGTTGACGACGAGCGGCTGGCTCACCGTGGCCTGCAAGAGCGCGATTTGCGCAGGGCTGTGATTGCTCACGCCGAAGTAGCGCACTTTGCCGCTCGCGTGCAGTGCATCGAAGGCGCGGGCGACCTCGGTGGGTTCCACCAACGGGTCCGGCCGGTGGAGCAGCAGGAGGTCGAGGTAGTCCGTTTGCAGGCGGCGCAGGCTGCCCTCTACCGAGCGCACGATGTGCTCGTAGCTGAAATCGTAGCGGGCAGGCGCGCCGGGCGGGTCGTCTTGAAAGCGAATGCCGCACTTGGATTGCAGCACAATCTTGTCGCGCGGGATCGCGCCCCACACGGCGGCAAACGCCTCTTCCGACTTGCCGCGTGTGTAGATGTCGGCGTGGTCGAAGAGGGTGATGCCTTGCTCGTAGGCCGTCAGCGCCACACGCACGGCTGCTTCGCGCGTTTCCGCCGACAGTGGCTCGTCGTTCCAGCCTCCACCGATTTTCATGCAGCCATAGGCAAGACGGGAGACGGTCAGATCGGTCTTGGGAATCGTGTAAGTTTTCAAAGCTCACCTCCTGGAAAAATAGTCCAAAGTCGAAAGTCAAAAGTCGTTTGAGTTGTCTTCATCTGCTCACTCTGCCGACGAAGCCAGGACGGCCACATGGCTGACCGCTGCCGAAATGGTGACGGGTAATTTGTACCCTCCTCCATGAACGGACAGAACGGGGCAGTTGGCCTGTCGCGCCGCTGCCAGTACGTACCGAGTCAACTGTTGGTAGGATGCATTATCCCAATGCGTGATGCGTGCGCCGCAATCATCCTTATGCGAATCGTAGCCGGAGAATATAAAAATCAGGTCAGGGCGCCAGGGGAGTTGTTCCAATGCGGCAGCAAACGCGCTCAAGCTTTCGTCTGCACGATAAAATTCCCCCAGCAGTTCCATTTTCGCCACAATGTCAGCCTCGAAGAATTCGTCCAGCAAAGGCAAATTACAATGCCCTACGGAGGCTCCCGCCACCGTGGTTCCGGCTCTTAATACGCGCATCGTCGCCATATACATATCCAGACCACTGTGAATACTGATGCAATACACACTGGCGTCATTGGCAAAGATGGATTGAGTTCCATCCCCATGGTGAATATCCCAATCTACGATCAGCACACGTGCAAACCCTTGCGCTTGAGCGTAACGCACGGCAGCCGCCATCGGATTCAGCAGGCAGTATCCATGGCCCCAGTCGGCATAAGCATGGTGGCCGGGCAAACTGAAACAGTAAGCCCGCAGCACATTGCCCGCGCGCATTTGATCAATGGCCTCTAACATACCACCCAGTCCATACAGATATCCCGGGAGGCAATATTCAAACCCTGTACATTCCACACTCAGACGGGGCAATGCGGCGACCGGCGAGCCGGCCGCCATCTTTTTCAAGGTATCCAGATACGTGGAGGTGTGGACATGCTCATAGTGAGCGTAGTCGGCTTTTCTCAAGGGCAGCGTCGGATAGTTGCTCAACGTCTTAGCCAGTTCGGCTCTAACGCGGCTAAAATGCGGGTAAGAATGTCCCACAAATTGGAGCTGTTCAACAGGCCGAGAGGTAAGGCATGTATCAGGGTGCAAGTAAGTTGCAAAGTTGCTCATTGGGACTACTTTGACTGTATCACCTTTTCAATGATGGCGACGGCGTTGCCTACGCCATCTTCACGGCGGATTTTTTCGCCCAACGCAGCGGCATTGGCGTGAAGTTGCGGGTCTGTTGCGGCCTGGCGGATGGCTGCCGCCAAGTGTTCTGCCGTTAGGTAGCGGGGTGCAATCGGAGCGGTTCCGGCCCCTAGCTTGTGGAGTTGCCATCCCCAGAAAACTCGATCCATCGCCAAAGAGACAACCACCGAGGAAACACCGGCGCGCAGAGCCTCCGCCGTGGTGCCGGCCCCACCGTGATGTACGGCAACGCTCACGCGCGGGAAGAGCCAGTCGAAAGGCAGGGCGGGGGCCGCAAATACGTCCGCCGATAGCGCACCGGTCTGCAAGCCGCCCCAACCGGCGACCAGCACGCCCCGCTGTCCGGCGCGAGCCAATGCTTCCACAACCAGAGCTGTCATCTTTTGCGGATCGTTGGTGCGGGCGCTGCCAAATCCCACGTAGACCGGCGGCGCGCCGGCCTGGAGAAACTGCTCCAATTCCGCCGGCGGCTGCCAGTCAGCAGGGCGATCCAGGAACCAGTAGCCGGTCACATGGGCGTACTCCTCCCAATCCGCGGGCCGGGGAACGACGTGGGAACTGAAGCAAAAGAGGTAAGTGGGGCGCGGCTCGAGGAACAGGCAGCGCGCGTCGGGGCAGGAATGGGTGACTTGATGGTCAGCAAGACGGTAGGTCAGCGCGTTGTAGGCTTTTCCCAGCGGCAGGCGCGGGAACAAAAGATGGGGGAACTCGCGGGTTTCCAGGCCGGGTATCGGGACGGCATAGAAGAAGGGAACGTGACGCTCGCGGGCCAGCGGACACGCACTCACCCCCAAGAACGTTGAGACGATGGCATCCTGCGCTTCCGCACTTGCCTTCAACACCAGGGTTCTGATGCTTTCTATGAGGTGGAAAATGTTGGTGTGGGATTCTATCACAGTCCGAATGTTGACGCCGAGCGGGGTAAATTCCAACCCAGCGTCGGCGACGAGACCGTCAAATTCATCCCCCGCCACCACGCGAACGTGATGCCCGTGACGTTGTAGTCCAACGCCGAGCGCGACCAGCGGTTGGACATCGCCGCGAGAGCCGATGGCCAAGAGAGTAAGGCGCATAATTTCAACCTCTACACGCTATTGTAGTTCCTTCTGCAATTCCGCGAGCACCGCATCGGCAGTCATCACCCGCCCATAGGTGCCGTTGAGCGCGGCCAGGAAGGCCGTATGAACATCGGAGGCGGAAACCCGATAGTTCCCCAGTTCCAGACTGCGGGTGGCGCAGGCATCTTGAATGATGCGACAGTC
>JAKQHY010000049.1 GCA_029555965.1 Chloroflexota bacterium
TTACGCCACTTTGTCGTGACTATGCAAAAACCAATCTCCCAAGCTCCACGCACACGCGAGCAATACGAGCGCGAGGCAGAGAACAAAAAGCCAGGGCGCGTCGCGGCGGAGTCGTTGCAAGCCGGCAACGGCCAGCAAGTAGAATCCGGGCAGCGCCACGCTTAGGTATTTGGGCGAAAAATATACCGCCGTGCGCGGCAAAAGCAACAGCACCGCCACAGGCAGCGCCAACGTGCAAGAGAGAAACCGCTGCGCCTGGGGCGTCGCGTCTACCGGGCGCAGCCCCAAAATAACCAGGAACAGGAAGAGCAGCGCGCCGCCGATGGCCGCCGGGCCGCTCACCGTGCGCCCCACGCTGAACTCCACCAGCGTCGTCCACAAGATGTGCGCGGCGCGTTGGAGCGGCGGCATCGGCGTGTAGATGAGCATATCCGTGGCCGGGTGGGCCAGTTCCGCCATGTGCGTCCAGACGTGCAGCGGCCAGGGCGCAAACGCTGCGCCAATCGCGGCCAGCGCAGCCAGCCATTGAAGATGGCGCTGCTTACCGGGGCGGCTCAGCCAGACGAAGAGGCCTTGCGCCGCCGGGATCAGCAACGCGACGTAGTGCGTGTACAGGCACGCCAGCGTCACTGCCATGTACAGCGCCAGGGTGCGCTTCCGGCCTGTGTCCAGCCATGCGAGCAGCGCCCAATTCGAGGCCAGGATCAGGGTCAACGTCAGCGTGTAAGTGCGGGCTTCCTGCGCGTAGTAGACGCAAAACGGGGAAAGCGCCGCCAGCGTCATAGCCCACATACCCGCCTGCCATCCCAGCGTCTTCCGCCCCAACCGGTAAAACAATGGCACGGTCAACGCACCGCAGCAGGCCGAAAAGAAGCGAAACGTGAAAGGATAGACGCCGGCGATCCTGATCCAGAGGTGCAGCAGTACGTAGTATAGCGGGGGACGATCAATCGTTGCGGGCGCATAGAGCAACGGTGCGCGGGCCAGATCGAAGCTCAACCACTCATCGAACCAAAAAGACTGCGCGTCCAGACGGTAAACGCGCAGCGCAAATCCGAGCCAGCACAGCGCAAGAAGGGGGAAAAACAAGCGACCTCTTCGGCCTGTCAGGCAAGTTCCGATGTTGTCGAAGATTACATCAATCAATATCATACGGATGGCCTTGAGTATAAGGCAATTTTGCATGAAGGCCAAATTGGAGATCGCAGCGCACCACACCCTCATCCAGCACATCTCGCCCACTCGCTTATTCGCTTGTTCGCTTTCTCGCTTTTGCCTTGTTTCTTTTTTATCCGCGTGGTATAATGAATTTGTGTTCGTTCAGGGCTTGCCCCGGAGAAGGAGGACCTAATGCCACCTGAAACATCAACCGTTCGCCCGGAAAAACCAACTGCCGCGCCAGAGACGCCGGCCCCGGTGAGTACCCCCGTTCAAGATGCTGCCACGCTGGAATCGCAAATCGCTGCGGAAAAGGCGGCTAAACGCACGCAATTGATCATTATTGTGGCAGGCATTGTGTTCCTGCTCTTGTTGATTGCCGCCGTCGTCTTGATGGCGAGCTTCCCCGCGGCCACCACCATCATCCGCGATATTGCTATCGTCTTTGTCGCCGTCGAAACGTTTGTGATCGGACTGGCGGCGATTTTGCTGATCTTCCAGGTCCAAATGTTGATTCAGGTATTGCGCGACGAGGTGCAGCCCTTGTTGCGATCGGTAAATGACACGGCGTCCACCGTCCGGGGGACGACGGAGTTTGTCAGCCACAATATGGTGTCACCTTTTATCAGGTTGGCGGGATTTGCGGCAGCGGCCCAGCGCGTCACTGGGGATGTGCTCGCAGTGGTCTCAAATACTCGCCCACATTCACGTCAAAAACAAACAGGAGGAAAACAGGATGTCCAATCAGGAAAATGAATTTGGGGTCTTTTTGATGGGGTTCTTTGTCGGCGGACTGATCGGCGCGGCGGTGGGGATGCTTTTCGCTCCGCAGTCCGGTGGGGAGACCCGCGAGCAGATTCATCGCAAGAGCGTGGAACTCAGCGAACAGGCCACGCAGAAGGCCGACGAGGCGCGCGCCAAGGCGGAGCAGTTGTTATCTGAGGCGCGCACCAAGATGGATGAAGCGACCAAGCACCTTCAGGAACGCGCCAAGGAGCTTCAGGAACAGACCAAAACGCTGGTTGAGGAAGGACAGGCGCAAATCAAGACTCGGTTCGCACATAAGGATGAAGGGGCGGCTTCGGGTGGTGAAGCTGCCGCTTCTGTTGCCGAGGCCCCTGCAGCCTAACGGTCAGTTGGTATGGGTCAGTAGTTGAAGGACGCCCCCGCGCATAAGCGGGGGTGTATTTTTAAATCTTGAGCCATATTGAAAGGAGAGCTTATGTTACCCGAAAAAAGAAACCATGCTTTGAAAACCTGGCTGATCTTGGGCGGGTTGGTTGGATTGTGGCTGGCGCTGGCGTGGGGAATGCCCACAACCCAGTTGCAAGCGTCGTCTATGACGCCGGCGCTGTTGACTTTTGACAGTCCGATAGGGAATCCAATTTTGACGATTTCCAAACAAATTGACAAGCCTTCGCCCCGGCCGGGCCAGACTGTGATTTATACGCTGCGTTACGCCAACACCAATCCCGGATCACAGGCGTTCAACGTGCGTTTGTACGATTTCCTGCCAGCCGGCATAGATGTGATCAGTACCTATCCAGTCTATGATAGTTATGTCAACGGAACTATGATTTTCGAAGCGCCGTCGGTGGGGCCAGATACCACCCCTAAGGAGATCATCATCTATGGCTGGGTGCGGGATGATTTTGCCGAGCTATACAACCACGCGATCGTCACTGCCGATGGCGTTACTCCGACACATACTTCACTGCATACCGTTGTTGCCCCGGCCGTGCGTGAATTGACATTTAGCAAGACAGGGTATTCCGTGGTACTGAAAGAAGACGAGTTAATCTATGAATTGCGTTGCGAAAACACCGGCGAGGTGCCCATCGAAAATATCTCGGTGCTGGATATGTTGCCGGACAATGTGATTTATCAATCGGTCACGCCCGCGCCGGTTGAAACGATATCCACGCTGATGCGCTGGACGGTGGGGGCGCTGGACGTGGGGGAAATCTGGACGGCCTCCGTGGTGGTGACGTCCCCGGACACCATTGGCGTGATTACGAACACGGCAATGGTAGTTGGCGACAAGCTGACACCCAAAACCGAATTGTTTGTCACGCGGGTCATTTCTGAAGGGGCCATTTTGAACTTAACCAAGACCGGCGCGCCTGAACAACTCTATCTTTATGACACGGCGGTCTACACTCTGGAGTATACCAACCGAGGGAACATGCCGGCCGAGGATGTCTTGCTGACCGACACGCTGCCCTCCAATATCGTTGCGGTAGGCGCCGTGCCGGTGACCACCACCGTTTTCAACAACACCCGGGTCGTTTGGGAAATCCCTATGATTGCTCCGGATGACGTCGGCCAGGCCACGATCACGATCACGGTGCAGGGGCAGCCGGGACGTACGTTGCACAATACGGCTCAAATCGGAGCGTCAGGGCCGGACATCTATTATGACAACCAGCACGCAGAGTTTGATATTGAGGTGCTATTCCGCAAGCTCTATATGCCCATTATGATGCGCAAATACACCCCTTAGGGTTGTTGGGATACACTTAAAAACAGGCCGGTGCTTCACCGGCCTGTTTTTTAAAGGGAATTTCTCATTAACCGGTGGTGTACCGGCGGTTGGATGAACATGTAACACAACCGTTAGGTTGTCCGTTAGCAAACCGGCAAACTGAAGTTCGCGTTACTTCGCCATTTGCTATTCGCTATTTTCAGATTGCACATCCACAAGCCGGTGTTTCAATTGTCAACCAGCGGGGTAGTAGGCAGCATGGATTTTATTTCCCAGCTTTTACAACGTGGCATTGCTGCGGCGCGGGCCGGGCAAACAGCGGAGGCGCGGCGTCTCCTCACGCGCGTCACCGAGCTGGATGAAAATAATGTGCCGGCGTGGCTGTGGTTAAGCGGGGTTGTGCAGACCATGCGGGACCGGCGTCTCTGCCTGGAGAACGTTCTCACGCTTGATCCGACCAATGCGGCGGCGCAAGCCGGCCTGAAGTGGTTAAACGCGCAGGCAGCAGAAGTCGGCGAACACTGCCCCGGCTGTGGCGCAGTCCTGCCGCGTTCTGGTAAAACCTGTCCTGCCTGTGGATTGCTGCTCGTCATCGCCTGCCCGGCTTGTGGGGAATACACCGATGTGAGCGCGCAAACCTGCCCGGTGTGCAATGAACCCCTGGGCGATTTTCGCACCGGCGCGGCTTACTACCTGGCGCTGGCGCAGGCTTACCTGGATCATTCCCGCATTTTTGTGGCCGCAGAGATCACGCCATTCGTCGAGGCGGCTGCCGGGGATAATGCCGACTATCTCGCCGCTGTCGCAGCGCTTTATGAAGCGCTCCGAAATTCGACGCGGGCGGCGGCTATTTACGAGCAACTCATTGCAAAGCACCCCATGGACGCAACGGCCTACCTTCGACTGGGCGCACTCTACCAACACGAGGGCTTGTTGGATGAGGCACGGACGATTTATCAACAGGCGCTGGAAAAGGCCGCAGAACATCCCGACGTATTGTTCGCGCTGGCGCAGGTGTATCTGGCGCAGGACGGCGCTTCACAGATGGCTTCGCGATATTTGCAGCGAGTGGCAAAACTGGCCCCGGAACACGCGCCGGCGCACCTGGCCCTGGCGCGCCTGTACCACGCGCAGGGCAAGACGCCCCTCGCAACGGCGCACGGCGAGCGGGCGGTCGCCTTGACGCAGCCGGAGACGCAACTGGGGCAAGCGGCGCGTCAGGAAATCAAACGTATTCAACCGACGCAGTCCTACTCACTACAACAGGGTTGGGGTGAAGTCACGCGACGAATCATCGGGTTCTTTCTGCCGTTAGGGCTATCGGCGTGGACCAACGCGCAGCTTTCCGCCCTGAAAATCAGCTTCCCGGCGTGGTGGGCACTGCTATTTGGCGCAGTGGGTGCATATCTGTGGACTTCGGCGGCAGAGTTGCCGCAGAATCCGGGGATGGTGGCGCTCTGTGGGAAAGAAGGGCTGACGCAGCAAGGCTCGAAATGGGCCGTTGGATTGGTCGGAGCCGGGCTGTGGTTGGCCGCTTTCGCGTTTATTCTAGCCAAGGGGTAATGTATGGGCGCGTTGCTGCTTCTCATGCTTAATTTCCTGTTGTCCTTTGTTTTCTTGCTGCCCCTCCGCGATGAACGCGGGCCTGGGAAACGCTTCCCGCTGATGACCTGGACGCTCATCGCCATCAACATTGGCATTCACATCGTCTTTCACCTCTTGCTCCCGCCGTTGGTGGGTGAAGAAATGTGGAAACAATTTAAATGGTATCTTATGGAAGTCCCCGCCGCGATCCGGGAAGGCGTGGGGTTGGGCGCGCTCAGTATGATTACGTCGGCCTTCCTCCACGCAAATTGGTCGCATCTGCTGGGGAATATGTTCTACCTGTTCTTCTTCGGGCGTAAGGTGGAAGATTTGATCGGCTCGTGGAAATTCGCCTCGTTCTATTTGGTCTGCATTTTTGTGTCAAGCCTCGTCAGTGTGATGAGTGAGCTGGCCTTGCCCCTCACGCAAGGGTGGATTCCCAGCCTGGGCGCGAGCGGCGCCATTATGGGATTGTTGGGCGCGTATATGTTCCTGTACAGCGACCAGCGCATCCGCACGCTGGTGATAGTCTTTCTGCTTCCGATCCCTATCAAATTGCCGGTGTGGGCTTTTATGTTGTATATGCTGGTGTCGGATATGAGCGGCGCTCTGTTGGAACAGGAACTCCAGGCGCTGGGATTGCTGTACAGTCAGGGTGTCGGCTTTATGGCGCACCTGGGAGGCTTGTTTGCGGGCATCGTCTGCGCCTATCTCTTCCTACCGGGGGAAGTGCTGTCCTATCGTTACCGTCCGCGCTTGTAAGCTCATTCTCCCAGGGCTATCGCATTTCGAAAACTCCTGCCCGTCAGGCTGCTTGTGTTGCCGCTAAAGCGGCGTTTTTAAGGGGGGCTTTTTGTGGCGGGGCTTCGCCCCGCCACAAAAAGCCCTCTTATCCCCGGCCTTTAGGCCGTATTCAGTTGCCGGGCGCGGTCAAATGCGATAGCCCTGCTTATTCTCCATACTCGCTAAATGGTGGTAGAATATCCGGTTAGATTGATTCACCCCTGTTAGCCGTGGCAAATCAACAAACTTTGTCAAGATAGAGGATATATGAGCAAGCGTAAACTGAAGCGTCAGTTGAGCCTGGTCCAGTTGGTGATGCTGGGGACCATTGGCACGCTCGGCGCGCAAATTTTCGTATTGACCGGCGAAGCGGCGGCGCTCTCCGGGCCGGCGACTCTGCTGGCGTTGTTTCTCGCGGGATTGGTGACCTACGTGATCGCCGCCAACTATGCTGAAATGGCGACGTCCTTCCCGGAGACCGGTGGCGCGATGACCTACGTGCGCGAGGCTTATGGCAATGGCTTATTGTCGTTTCTGGTGGGTTCGATGGATTGCCTCTCCAGCACGTTCTTTGCAGCGCTTTCGGCGGTGGGGTTTGGGCTTTCGCTGAACATTCTGGTTCCGGCTATCCCCATCGTACCGGCGGCTATTGCCATCCTGGTGTTTTTCTCACTGTTGAATATCTTTGGCGTGGGGATGGTTGGCAATGCGCAGGTCACACTGGGCATCATCCAGTTGGTGTTTTTTGGCATCTACGTGGCGGCGGCGTTCCTCAGCCCGAATGGTTTCCATTGGGATATCCTTATCCCCGACGGGAAGTTCTTCATCTACCCGGATGCGTGGACCAATTTCTCCAAACTGCTGCGCACGATCGCCCTGATTTACATTGCTTATGTCGGCTTTGAGGTCATCGCCGACGATGCCGAGGAAGCGAAAGACCCCGACCGCGCGCTGCCGCGCGCGTTTCTGCTCAGCGTGACCCTGGTGATGCTCATCAACATCGTGATGGTGTCAGCCGCCCTGGGCACGATCCCCTGGCCGCAACTGGCCGGCTCCAACACCGTGCTGACCGATACGGTGGCGCGCACGATCCCCCGCTGGGGCGTTACTTTGATGGCGATCTGTGGGGTGGAGACGATGCTGACCACAATCAACTCGGCGATGCTCAGCGCCACCCGCGAAGCATTCACCCTGAGCCGGGATGGGGTGTGGCCCAAGGTGCTCACGCGCCTGAGCCGCCGGCGCACACCTTACGCGGCCATTATCCTGGTAGGCCTGTGCAGCATTCTGGTGGCGGCCACGGGGGTGGTGGACTTCCTGAGTTACATTTCCAGTTCCGGCTACATGTTTGTGCTCTTCTGGGCCAGCCTCTCGATGATCCAGTTGCGCAAGAAGTACCCGGACTTGCGCCGGCCCTTCAAAGTGCCTTTCTTCCCGCTGACGGCCTACATCGCGGCGGGTATGGGGCTGTTTATCGTGGTCTTCACCGAACCGCGTTCACTAGCATTCGGCGCCGGCCTGTTGGGCCTGTTGGCGCTGCTGCGTTACGTCGGCCCGCCGATCAGCGATTGGGTATGGGTGCATTTCAAACCCAAAGAACCGAACCAGGATCGCATTCTGATTTCCGCCGCCAGTCCGACCACCATTGAAAGCCTGACGCATCTGGCTGCGATTATCACGCGGGCCACCCAGGATAACTACATCTGCGTGATGAGCGTGATTTTGCCGAGTCCGGAGTTCTCTATGGAAAGCGCTCGATGGCTGGCCAAGAATGTCAGGCCGCAAAAGATGAGTGTGATAAATCAACTGTTGGAAAAAGCCTCGACGGAAAATGTCCCACTGTACACCAAACTGCGCGCCGCCCCCACTGTCTCCGAGGGGATCCTGGCGGAAATCGAGGGGCGCGACAATGTCCGGCTGCTGCTGACCGGCTGGCCCGGGCAAATGGACGCCCACGCTCTGGTCGAAAATCCGGTCAAGATCGTCTTGCAAAAAGCCCACACCAACGTCGCCGTGGTGTTGGATCGCGGTCTGCATAAAGTACAAAACATCCTGGTGCCGGTGGGGGGCGGAATTCACTCCCGGATGGCGCTGCGGTTGGCCTATGAGATTGCCGAAGCGGAAGAGGCGCGCGTCACCGCTCTGCGCGTGATCACCAAAGAGGACAAAACCGATGAGACGGAGGCCGAGGAATCCGAAGACCAGACCCTGTGGCTGGGCGAAGTGGTCGAAGAAGCTGTGTTGAGCGTCCCGGAGTGTTTCACGCTGCGCGTGGCGCAAGCCAAGACGGCGCCGGAAGGCATCCTGACCGAGGCCACGCAACACCCCTACGATCTTATGGTGATCGGCGCATCCGAGGAATGGCAGTTGAATACCAAGCTTTTCGGTTCGGTAGATGACTGGGTCGCCGAACACGCGCCGTGTTCGGTGATTCTGTGCCGCCGCTACGAACCGATACCGATGGCCTGGTTACGCTATCAGGTTAAACGCATGGAACGCGAATACGAACAGGATGATCTGCCTAAAATGAATGAACGTGAGGACAACCAAATTCTATGAGTAAGCGCAAACTAAAACGGCAGCTCAGTCTGCTTCAGGTAGTGATGCTGGGGACGGCGGGGACGATTGCCGCCGAGATTTTTGTCTTGACCGGGCACGCGGCGGGGATGGCCGGGCCGGCGGCGGTGTTGGCGCTGCTGGTGGGCGGCGTGTTGAGCTACAGCGTGGCGCTCAATTACTGCGAGCTGGCAACGGCGTACCCCGAAGCCGGCGGCGCGATGACCTACGTGCGCGAAGCCTTCGGGAACGGCCTTCTCTCCTTTCTCGTTGGCTCGATGGACTGTATGTCCAGCACCTTCTACGCGGCGCTCTCGGCGGTGGGGTTTGCCTACTCGCTGCAAATCTTCATTCCGGGGCTGCCTATCGTGGCAACGGCCGTCGCCGTGGTCGTCGTGTTCATCTTCCTCAATATCTGGGGCGTGACGCAGGTAGGCAACGCGCAGGTGGTGCTGGGCGGCCTGCTGCTCTCCGTCTTTGCCATCTTCGTGGTGGCCGGCTTCATCCGTCCGGGCGGCTTCAGTTGGGAAACCTTCCTGGCCGGCGAGACGATCTTCGCCCACAAAGGCGTCTGGGCCAACTTCTCCCGC
>JAKQHY010000071.1 GCA_029555965.1 Chloroflexota bacterium
AGCAAGCGATACGGTCGCGGCAGGCGCGCGGCATCGGCGGGTGAAAGCAGCGCGATCTGGGGCGCGTCACGCCAGAGGCTGCCGGACTGATGGGCGGGCGCCGCAACCCCTTGGCCGGCGCCGGCGGCCATAGCGAGGAACAAGAGCAACAGCAAGCTGCTCAGGCGCAAGCATGCCTGAGGCCGAAGCCAGGTGTGAGAGTGGGTATTTTTGTCGAGGGTGAAAAGAGGATTCATTGGACATTCTCCTTTGATGATATGGATTAGGTCTCCGTGTTTATAGTACTTCAAGCGGTCATGAATACAAGCCCGCGCAGGTTTCGATAATCATATTGACAAATATCAAATTGTATGATATTATCTAGTTTGATGAACATCTAATTAAATACTGAAATCCAATTCAGAAGGAGACAAAACAGTGGACAACCCCCTACAATCACAGTATTTCCTGGATGCGTTTGACGACGTGCTGGCCTCCGATCAACCCGACATTGACAAGCTGGCGTGGGCCTTTGGGCGGGTCACTGAGGACATCATCGCCACCGCGCGCCAGGAAATTGAGGTGGCGACGGCGCTGCACGATACTGAGGCAAAAATCAAAGTGCAGATCAAGATGGAAACCATCAAACATGCCCGTCATATTTTTGCGACCCACTATCAACGCATTACGGGAAGGAGTGTGTGGAATGAATGAAGCAGCGACGCAACCCCTGACGCCTGAACAGAATCTCGAAGCGCGGGCGGAACTTTTCAAGGCGCTCGGCCATCCGATGCGCCTGCTGATCTTGAATTTGGTGAAAATGAAGCCCCGGCACGGGGAAGAATTGGCCGCGATCCTCAATCTGAACGCGGCGACGGTGTCGCATCACCTGGGCAAGCTGGCCGAGGTGGGCCTGCTGACAGCGGAGAAAACTCAGTATTACCAGGTCTACTCCCTGTCCGGCGCGCTGTTGGATAAGCCCCTGCGCGACGTGGTTTTTATGCCGCAGCCGGGCGTCGCGGCCCAGGTGGAGGAAGACGCCTACCGCCAGAAAGTGCTGAAAACCTTCTTCAAATATGGCCGCCTCAAAGCGATTCCGGCACAGCTCAAGAAATTCATGATCGTTCTGGAACACATCGTCCAAGAATTCGAGCCGGAACGCACCTACACCGAACGCGAAGTCAACCAGGTATTGGTCGAATTCAATGACGACGTGGCGACCCTGCGGCGCGGCCTCGTGGATGCGGGATTGTTGGTGCGCGAAAACAGCATCTACCGGCGCACCGCGCCTGCCGAATGAATGAAACATAAAACGTGAAACGTGATGGCCTCATCTGTAAAAGCCTCACGTTTCACGTTTTACGTCTTACGTCTGAATCACCGCGCGCCGCACGCCTGCAAGCACGCCTGCATGTGCCCGCGCGATTCCGCCGCAATGGTCAAGCATTGTTCCAACGTGTAATTCTGTCCCTTCGTCCCGATGATTTCCAAATCCACCGGGCCGGCGTAGCCGTGCCGGTGCAGCGTGCGGAGGTAGCCCACGAGGTCAATGTCGCCGCGCCCGTTGGCCTGATCCGCCGGCGCGCCCGGCCCTTGCTGCCGCCCCTTGCAGTCGCGGATGTGGACATGCCTGACGCGCGAAATGACCGCCGCAATCGCTTCCACCGGGTTCTCGCCCGCGCGGTAGATGTGCGAGGGGTCCATATCAATGCCGAAAGCGGGCGAACTGACGGCCTCCATCAGCCGCAGCGTCGTTGGCGTGTTCCAGATCGCCGCGCCGACGTGCGCTTTGACGCACAACGTCACGCCGTACTGCTCCGCCATCAGCGCCAACCTGCCGATGGAGTCCACCGACTGCTGGAAACTGGCCTCGTCGCCGGCCTTGCCGCCCGGCCCGCAGTTGATCACCGGGATGCCGATCTCCACCGCCGCCTGGAACGCCGTCTCCATCCGCGCCGGGTCCTGCGAGGGTTGCTCCATCGCCAGCAGCGCCAGCCCGTAGGTCTGCGCCAGCCGCTTGATCTGCGGAGCCAATTCTTGCCAGCGCTCCAGCACCAGATGCTCGCTCATCCCGTCAATGGCCGAAAGTTCAATGCCGTCATATCCGGCCAGCGCCAGCGACTTGAAGGCCGTCTCCAACTCAAACGCCCCGAACAACACCGAATTGGCTCCGAGCTTCATCTCATTCCTCCCCAAAATAACTCAACGGATGGAACGGATTCAACGGAAGAATCCGTTAGAATCCGTTCCATCCGTTGAGAAGAAATATCAGTTGCCCGTTTTCGCTTCGCCGCGCGTCACCTGGAGCATACACAGCACCGCCATCAAGAAGAAGAACGGCGTCACGATGAAGATGAGGTTGTAATCGCTATGGAACCACTCGACGATGTAGCCGTTGAGGGTAGGGCCGACCACCGCCGCAAACTGCGAGGCGATGTAGTATAGCCCGGTGTACGTTCCCACGTCCGCGTCAGAGGCGGCGGAATCCACCACCATCGGCAGCGAATTGATGTTGACCAGCGACCAGCCCATCCCGCCAATTGCCAGGATCGGCCAGACGAGGGTGGCATTGCGCAGGAAGAAATTGAGCAGCAGCAGCACGCCGAACACGCTCAGCCCGGTGATGATGACGCGCCGCCGCCCAAACTTGGCGCCGATGTAACCCGCCGGCACGGAGAACAGCAGAAACGTGAGTGAGGCCGCCGTCAGCAGATACGGCGCGGTGTTGGCCGGCATTTCCAGCTCACTGACGCCGTAGGAGGTCATAAAAGTCTCGACGGCGTTGTAGCCCACAAACCAGCAGAAAATCGCCCCCATCAGGAAGAACAGACTGCGCACCCCGGCCGGCGGCAGGCGTTTGACGGCCAGGTACAGGTCGCGCAGCACGTTGAAGCCTTTCTTTTCGTCGGCCATCGCCTCAAAGGTCTGCTTTTCCTTGACGAAGAAGAACAGCATCGCCACCGCCGCGACCATCAACACGCCGCCGAAGACGAACGGCCCGATCCGCCCGATTTTGTAGAGAAAGCCGCTGCCCAACGTCGCCACTACCATCCCGATGCCGCCCATCATGTTGATGATGCCGTTGGCCTGGGAGCGCAGCGGGCTGGGCGTGAGGTCGGGCATCAACGCGATGACGGGCGTGCGGAAACCGGCCATCGCCAGCAGGAACAGGCCGATGGCGAGCATAAAGAACGCCAGTTGGCTGCCCAGTTGCGCCGTTTGCCCGTTCAATGCGACGGGAATCATCCCCACCGCCGCCGGAATCAAGATAAACGCCGCAATCGAGATGGGCGCGAGCACGAGGATGAAGGGCATCCGCCGCCCGAAGCGCGTCCACACCCGATCCGACCACACGCCGATGAAGGGCAGCAGGAAGAACGCCGCGATGTTGTCGAGCGTCATAATGAAACCGGTTAGCCCCGGCTTGAACCCGAATCCCAATTCCCCCGGCGCGTTGAAAGCGGGATGCCCGGCCTGCAAAAAGATGGGCACGTAGGCGTTGTAGAGCGTCCACATCACACTGATGCCAAAAAAACCAAACCCGATCAAAAAAGTCCGGCCATAATTCAGTTTCGTCTCTTCGTGTTTTTCCATAGCCAACCTCCCCTAGTAAATAGTGTTTAGGGATTGGGGACTAGGGCTTAGGGATTAGGGCGCCGCCCAATTCCTGATCCCCAATCCCTGATCCCCTTATAACGTCTCCCCCGTCAGCCGTTGGTAAAGCGACTGAAATTCTTCGTCGGAATAATAATAGATGATGACGCGCCCCCCCTTGCGCCCGGCCTTCAGGTTGACCCGTGTGCCCAGCGATTCCTGGAAGCGTTCTTCCAGTGCGCGCACTTCGGGCAGGGGCGCGGCGGGTTTGGCCGCCGGCTTGACTTCCCCGGCCAGCACCTTGCGCACCAGCGCCTCCGTCTGGCGGACGGTCAACTCGTGCTCCACCACCATCGTCAGCGTGAGGTTTTGCTCTTCCGGCGACGTCAGCCCCAGCAGCGCGCGCGCGTGCCCCTCGCTGATCTTGCCTTCCAGCACCGCCTGCTGCACCGCCTCCGTAGCCTGCAACAGCCGCATCGTGTTGGTGATGGCGACGCGGCTCTTGCCCACGCGGCGCGCCACGTCCGTTTGCGTCACCCCGAACTCCTCCACGAGCTGCTTGTAGGCCAGCGCCTCTTCCAGGGGATTCAGATCGGCGCGCTGGATGTTTTCCACCAGGGCCAGTTCCAACATCTGCTGGGGGGCCACATCCTTCACCACCACCGGCACGACTTTCAACCCGGCCAATCGGGACGCTCGCCAGCGCCGCTCGCCGGCGATCAGTTGATAGCCCTGCGGCGTCCGCGCCACAATCAACGGCTCGATGACGCCGTGTTCCTGAATCGAAGCAGCCAGCTCGACCAAATCCTGATCGCGGAACGGCATCCGTGGCTGGTGTGGATTGGGGACAATCGCATCTAAGGCAACCTCTAGCAGGCCATTTGCCGGCGTCTCCCCGGCCGGAATCAACACATCCAATCCACGTCCTAACCCACGTTTTCCCATAATTCTTGCCCCCAGTAGGTGATGATCGGAAACCGGAAATGAGTAACGAGTAATGAGTAACGAGTAATGAATAATCACTCTGATTACTCATTACTTATTTCTCATTTCTTATTTCTGATTCCTAATGAACTGGAAAAGTATAGCACCTTCCACCGGAAAACCAAACGTCACCCGGTTTGGCAGTTGCCTCACACGCCGTTATAATGAATGTCACAATGACCTCACAACAAGTCGCCTCTTATACTGCGCCTTCGCGCCTGGTGGTAGGTATCACCGGAGCCAGCGGCGCGATTTATGGCGTGCGCGCGCTGGAAGCGCTGCGTGTCCTGGGCGTCGAGACGCACCTGGTGCTGACCGCGCCCGCTGCCGTGACGTTGTCCCAGGAATTGGGACTCGCGCCATCGGCGGTGACGGCGCTGGCGACGCGCACCTACGCCCTCGACGACTGGGCGGCGCCGATTGCCAGCGGCTCCTTCCGCACCGGCGGCATGGTGGTGGCGCCCTGCTCCATCCGCACGCTGACCGCCATCGCGCACAGCCACAACGACAACTTGCTCATCCGCGCCGCCGACGTGACCCTCAAGGAAGGCCGCCCGCTGCTCCTGATGGTGCGCGAGACGCCGCTCCACCTGGGCCACCTGCGGCTGATGGTACAGGCGGCGGAGATCGGCGCGATTATCTTTCCCCCCGCGCCCTCGTTCTACGACCACCCTCGGACGGTGGAAGACATCGTGCGGCACACTGTGGGGCGGATGCTGCTGCGCCTGGGGTTGGACAACGCGCTCTATCATCCCTGGGAGGGGCCGGATGCCGCAGATTAACGTCCGCCCGGCTCGCCTGGACGACGCAGCCGCCATCACTGCGGTGCATTGCAGCACCGTGGACGAGTGGCGCGATCCGCACACGCGCCAGGCCGTTCCCTACGCCGCGCTCGACCTCTTTGGCCGCTGGTACAGCGGCGGCCCGTGGATGAGCGTCGAACTGTGCGCCATCCACCTGAACGCGCTGCTGCGCGCCGGCCCCGCGCCGCTGGTAGCGGAAGTGGATGGACGCATCGTCGGCGAGGCGGAATACCACATCAACGTCGAACCGCCGCCTTTTGGTGCGGCGTTGCACCTTTCCGTGCTTTACGTCCATCAGGATTGGCAGCAACAGGGCGTGGGCCGCGCCCTGCTGGACGCCGGCCTGGAATTGGCCCGCCAACAGGGTCTCCCCGCGCTGACCACGCAGCCAGAACCGGACGCGCGTGCTTTCTACCGGCGCACACGGTTTGTGCCGTGGCTCGCGGCCTCAGAGATGCAGCTCGCCGCCGGTGGGACGCCGCCGCCCGGCCTGTCGCGGCTTATGGAGAACCCCGGCCCGCCGGCGGCGCTGGCGTTGCGCGTGGGGCGCTATCAATGCAGCGCGCTGGATTGGGAGCCGCTTTGGCCCACACTCGCGCTGCCCGGTTGGAGCGATCTGCGCCGCTGGGTCTGGCAAGGCGCGCTCAACGGTGTCCCCGTGGCGCTGGGCTTGCGCGAGCAACTGCGCGATCCGCAGCAGGCCGACGGCTACGCCTGGCTACCGCCCGCCGCGCCGTTGACGCCCGCTGTGGCGGCGCTGGCGGCGCTGGCGGCGCAAGCCGGCTTCATCGCGGTGGACTTGCTGCTGCCTGATAGCGCCCTGCCCGACTTGCAAAAGACGTTCGCGTTGAGCTACCAGACATCGCTTGAGATATGGCGGCGTGAAATTGAAAAATAAAAAACCGGGATTTCTCAAAATCCCGGTTTTTTGTCGTGAAGTGTACAACTGGAAGGTACACGGAAAAACACAGAAGAACACGGACTTTGAAGAATCCGTTAAATTCGTGGAATCCGTGTTCTAATCTTCTTATTTGGCGTATTCCACGGCGCGTGTTTCGCGGATCACGGTCACTTTGATCTGGCCGGGATATTCCATGGATTCCTCAATCTTGCGCGCCACGTCGCGGGAGAGCCGCACCGCGTCCAGGTCGTCCACCTCGCCAGGGCGGACGATGAGGCGGATTTCGCGCCCGGCCTGGATGGCGTAGGATTCCTCGACGCCCTTGAAGGAGCGGGCGACATCTTCCAACGTGCGGATGCGCTTGATGTAATGCTCCAGGCTCTCGCGCCGCGCGCCGGGCCGCGCGCCGGAAATGGCGTCGGCGGCTTCCACGATGACGGCTTCCATCGTCTGCGCCTCGGCCTCGTGGTGGTGCGACTCGATGCAGTTGACGACGGCGTCCGACACCCCATACCGCCGGGCCAACTCCGCGCCCAGGGTGGCGTGCGTGCCTTCCACCTCAAAGTCCACCGCCTTGCCGATGTCGTGCAGCAGCCCGCCCAGGCGGGCGATTTCGGCGTTGGCGCCCAATTCGGAGGCCAACAGGCTCGCCAGCTTGGCGACTTCTACCGCGTGCCCCAGTTGGTTCTGGCCGTAGCTGGTGCGGAAGTACAAACGCCCCAACAGCTTCATCAATTCGGGGTGCAAGGTCGGGACTTCCGCCTCGTAGACGGCGGCCTCGGCCTTCTCCTTCATGATGTCTTCCACTTCTTTGCGCGCCTTTTCCAGCAGCTCCTCGATGCGCGCCGGGTGGATACGCCCATCGGCCACCAGCCGGTGCATCGCGCGCGCGGCGGTCTCGCGGCGGATGGGGTTGAAGGAGGAGATGGTGATCATCTCCGGCGTGTCGTCCACGATCACGTCCACTTCCGCTTTCTGCTCGAAGAGCTTGATGTTGCGCCCGCCGCGCCCGATGATCCGCCCTTTGAGTTCGTCGGAAGGGATTTCCAGCGTGGTGGTGGTCAGCTCGGCCACCTGCTCGGAAGCCAGCCGTTGAATGGCGGTGGTGATAATGTGGCGCGCGCGGCGGTCGGCCTCTTCCTTGGCGAGCATTTCTTCTTCGCGGATGACGCGCGCCATATCCTGGCGCGTTTCGCCGGCGACCTGTTCCAACAGGATCGCGCGGGCTTCTTCCGTGCTGAGGCTCGCCACCCGCTCCAGTTCTTCCCGGTGCTGGCTTTCCAGCTTCTCCAATTCGCCCCATCGCTTATCCATGGTGCTCTGCCGCTTGTTCTGCACTTGCTCCCGGCGGTCAATTTTTTCCTGGCGAGCATCCAATTGTTCGCGGCGACCCTGGATCCGCTCTTCCTCACGGCGCAATTGCTGGGTGCGTTGATTCAACTCGGACTCGACCTCGCGCCGCAGCTTGAGCGCCTCATCCTTGCCGTTGAGCACCATGTCGCGTGCCTGTTTCTCCGCTTCTTCGAGCAGCCGGGTGCGCATCGCTTCCAGGTTGCCCATTTCCTGCTGGTAGTGCTGTTGCCGCAGTCGATACCCGACAAAGCCACCCGCAGCCAATCCGACGATCAAACACACAATATAGAGTATCCATTCCATGTCAAAGTTCCTCGCTTTCTTCAGAGTTAGACTGGAGAAAGGGAACAGTGGCTAAGACTTCCTGGATGAGGTCATACGCGAAACCGCGCCGCGCCATACGCTGAATCAGTCGCCGCTTGAACACCTCCGGGGGAAGATGTTTCAGACGCCGACCCTGTTCTTCAGCCACACGTCGAGCCGCGGTCATTTCGTCATAATCTGCCAGAGCTGCCTGGATATCGGCCGATTGCAGACCTTTCTGCTGTAATTCTTGTACCAGGGCCGGTTTTCCCCGGGGGCGAAACTGTTCCCGGTTGTCTCGCCAGTATTGGGCGAAGACGACATCATCCACCAGCCCCACACGCTGCAATCCCTGCAACACATCCTCTACTGCCGACGCAGAAAAATCACGTTCCAGTAAGTAGCGCTGTACCTCGGCCACACTGCGGGGGCGATAGGATAGATAATCCAATGCTCTTTCCCGCGCGCGCTCCACCTCGTCGGCGGTGCGCAGCGTGGCGATGTCTTCATCGGATAACCACATTCCCGGTCGAAGGTTGACCGCGTGAATCACGGCCAGCCCGAAAGCGAACTCGCCTTCAAGGTACACGTTGACTCGTTCTGCCGAATGTTTCTGCGCTTCCAGGGCAGTAATTGTTCCTGCCATTGTCCCTTTCTCAAACAAAAACGGCTATGGTCACACAAGCCATAGCCGCTTTGGTCAAATTCAACTGCGTTCTCATTCCCACCCATCATTCTGCATTTGGATGTAATCTTATCTGACTATGGCTTATGCATTAAGGAGGCGTTACTACCGCCTCCCCCGACGAGAGTCAATGAATCAACCCTCGTAGAAACTGCTTACGATCATTATCTCCACCCCACGGAGAGTTGATGGTATTCAATTTCATCTATTTTACCAAAGTTTGCGCGAAAAGAAAATGCCCAATTAAAAATCACGTCAGTGCTCACCTCGTTAGCTACTGCCGGTGAGGTGAGCCTAAAACCGTCTGTTTACCTGCCTTATGAACATGACCAAAACAGTTCGGTAATGGACAAAGGCTTTTTGCGCAGTTCCGCCGGAAACCCAACTGAAGCCGGGGTGTACAATCGCGTAAGTACACCCCGGCTTCAGTCGGTCCGCCTACAACTACACACAATTACCGAATTAAAACCTTAATTTTCATTAGGCTATTCCTGGTCAATGAAGTGGATGGCTTGAGCCGTTACTTCTCCATCAACCGGCGGATGGCGCGCACTTCGGCCAGCAGCGCGTCGTAGTTGGCGGGCGACGCAGCGTCCACCTCTTCGCCCATCGTGGGCGGCATCGCATTGCGGAAACGGCCCAGGGCGGCGACCACCAGTTCGTACACTTCCTGGGCATTGGGCAAGCCGACCAGTTTTTGCTCCGGCTCACCGCTTGATGTGCTCAGGCCGGCGGTCTGGATATCCAGGCTCCCGAGGCCAAACCAACGATCAAAAGGCCCCTGCTTGACGGTCAGATTGGTCACAGTGCGGTACGGCACGTGCTTGACCGATTTCGTCAGAATCCCCTGACGAACGATAATCTCATCCGCGTGAATCTCGTAGCGCAGGCTGCGGTAGTAGGGCACGATCACGAGCATCGTCGGAACCCACCACAGAAGGTTACAGCCCAGGGTGATGAGGAAGGCGATGGTAACGGCCTCGAAGCCGACCGCCTCGTCCAGGGTGATCAGCGCGCCGGTCAAGGCGCCGCAGAGCAAAACCAGTAACGCCGTGATGTGCGCAATCCAACGGCACTTGCTTACGTACTTCGGATCAGGTGTAAAGACTTTTGGATAGGTGTTCATTGCCATAACCTCCTGTCAGGGTGAACTTAATGATACTTTCATGATACGCCATCGCCGCCCAAATACATCGGCCCGTGGGCTAAATTTCCCCCTGTCCCTGAGATCGAGGGTTTCCTGGCTCGCGGGGCCGCGAATCCTCTGTCCTTAATTCCCATAAACCGGATCAGAGGTTGGCTTCTCCGTCCTGAAGAACCACACGGCGAGCGCCAGCGCGATGCTCACCAGGACGCCGACGACGGCGAAGGGCGCCCGCACATCCAGCGCCAACAATTCGCCGCCCAGCAGCGTCCCCAAAATCATGGCGCCGGTCCACAACAGGTGCAGCAACCCAAACACCCGTCCGTGGACTTCCGGCTCCGCCGCCACCGCGACCATCCCCGGCAGTAGGGTGGACAGCGCCCAGGCCGCGCCGACGCCCAACGCCCCAAAGAGATACAGCCCCCACACCGAATGCGCCGTGAGGAGTGTGCCAACGATAGCCGCCAGCATCACGCCAAACGCGAACAATGCGGGCACTCGCACGCCGCGACGGTCTGCGAGTCGCCCGGCCGCCAGTTGCGTCAACGAGGCGAAAATGGAACTGCCGGCCGCGTACCACGCGACGGCGACGTTGCTTCCCCCCTGTTGCTTGATCAGCAGAGGCAGCAACGTGGTCACGCCGTAGTAACAGGTGGGGAGAAACCGCAGCAGGCCCAGGACGAGGAGGCGCGGGCGGCGGAGCAGCGCGCCGTAGCCGTCGGGAGCAGGCTGGGTTTCTTGTGGACGGGGGCGCGGGCGCAGGCGCGGCAGGAAGCCCGTTGCCAGGACGGTGAGCGCCCCAAATCCCGTCAACGCCAGTCCCAATGCGGCATAGCGATTCTCGCCCAGGATGGCGACGGCGAGAGGGTTGCCCACCGCGCCGCCAATCGTATAGCCCCAGTTGTAGAGCGCCGAGAAGACCCCCAGCGCCCCCGCCCCGGCCGCCAGGGTGAGGTAGCCCTGACTGCTCAATGTAGCCAATCCTAGCCCGGCGCTGCCGAGTCCCCACAGCGCGCTCACCGCCCACGGGACGTGAAGAACGTAAAGCAGATTGCTCAACGCCGTGGCGGCCACCCCCAACATCAACAACATCTTGTGTCCCCAACGGTCGCTCAAAATGCCCCCCACGACGGAGGCTACCATCCCCACCACCTGCCCCCACGCCATCACCTGGGCCACCTGGCGCACCGGGTACTCCATGATCTCGTTGAGATAGATGCTGATGAAATTGCGCCCTGGCATCAACATCATGCCGTTGAGCAGTTGCACCGCCAATAACAGATACAAAGGCCAGGGGGGATTTTCTGACGATGATTCGGACATTTCACCTCTACCACATGGAGTGTAGGCTTGTGAGTATAGGGCAAGCTGTGGAAAATACAATGCAGGGCTTACACGGGCAAGTGGAAATTCACCGCAGAGCACACAGAGATCACGGAGTTTTTTATAGTTTGCTGTCCATTTTGGAAACGCACTCAATCGCCAATTAGCGGTTGACAAGTTGTCAAATGTGAAGTAAGATAAATCTTGTATACAAGATAAATAAAGGATATCTTATGAGCGAATACGAAGGTAAACGTTTCTATGGTGCGGTCACAGTCAGCGAGCGCGGTCAGATCGTTATCCCGGCCGAGGCCCGACGTGATTTTGGGATCGAGGTTGGCGACAAGTTGTTGGTGCTTGGCGACCTGGAAAGAGGATTGGCGCTGATGAAAGCCTCGACGCTTTTGAGCGTCATCCCTGAGATGCGTCCGCTCTTCGAGATGTCGGCAGAAAAAGGAGGGAAGACGGATGGTCAGGATCAGTAAAAAAGCCAGACGGATCATCGTGCTTATCGCTGGAAATGCTGGCGCCCCCTTTTTTGCCATCACCACCTTCATGCTCGTGGGACGCAAAGCCCCGATCTTGGGCATCCTCTTGAGCATTATCGCCGGAACGGTGGGTTACCTGCTTTTCACCGGCCTGGCGACGCTGGCGGCGCGTTTCGTCGGGCGGCGAGTGCAGGGACGCGCCGAAAAGCCGGTCTATGCGTTCGGCCAACTACCCCAGGCCGCGGACCCCTATGCCGGCGGCAAGGGGCGGACGCTGGCGCAGCTTTATCAGGCCGGCTACCGCGTGCCCGACGGCTGCGTCATTCTGTGTACCGCGTTTGACGGCGACGACCTGCGCCCTGAAGCCTGGTCGCTGGTCGAGCAGCAACTCGCCCGCCTGCGCCGCGCCGATCGGGACGTCGCCTTTGCCGTGCGCTCCTCCGCGCTGAGCGAGGACGCAGCGCAGACCTCGTTTGCCGGTGAGTTCGAGACCGTCCTGGACGTGAAGACCGACGCGGACATCCGCGAAGCCATCCGCACTGTGCGGCGCTCACGGCAGAATGTCCGCGTGCAGGCCTATGCCGAAGCGCAAGGTCTGGCGGAAACCGGGCTGCAAGACATCGCCGTTGTTGTCCAGCGTCTCGTCCGGCCGGATTTTGCCGGCGTGCTCTTCACCGCCGACCCGGTTACGGGCAGTCTGGCGCAAATGGTGGGCAATTACGTGGAAGGGCTGGGCGAAAAGCTCGTCTCCGGCCAGGTCAATCCACACACCTTTACGCTAAAACGCCCGGAAGGCTCGTACGATGGGCCGCCCGCGCTCAGCCCCGTCGCGCGCGCCCTGCACGACAACGCCTGCGCCCTGGAGGACGACCTGGGCGCTCCGCAAGACATCGAGTGGGCGGTCGCCGGCAACCGGCTGTGCCTGCTCCAGGCGCGCCCCATCACCACGTTGCACGGCTACGATCCGGCCACCGGCGCGCGCAACGACACGCTGACGGGCAACTTCCTCTGGTCGGCCGGTAATCTGTCGGAGGCCTGTCCCGAAACGATGACGCCGTTTACCGCTTCCCTCACCGCTTACATCAACCAGAGGAGCGGCGCATCCCTGCGGGTGAAGCATTACACGGTGGATGGCATCATCGGCGGACGACCCTACGCCAACATCAGCGTGCAAGTTTCGGCCTTCGTCCGCAACTTCAAGGGCGATGCGCACCGCGCCTACCGCGAAATGGCCGAAGTGTGGGGCGAAATCCCGGAGGACATGGAAATCCCCCTGATCCCGGTCACCGACCAGGAATGGAAAACCCAACTATCGCCCCAACTTCTGAAGCTGTTGATCGTCATGGCCGCCGACCGCAGGAAGATTCCGGCCTTCGTCGCCGGGAACCGGCTGTGGTGCGCCGCCATGCGCCAGAAAATTCAGCAGGTCGCTGAGGGCGCGGCCCTGGCGGCCCTTTGGGAAACCGAACTCCGGCCCTATTACCAGGATGCGCTTGCCCTCGTGATCGCCGCGACGGAAAACACCCACACCCGCATCCAGTTCGGACGCGAGCTGCGCGAGCTGGTGGGCGCCGACGACACCAACGCCCTACTGTCGAACCTGAGCGGGCTGTCGCAACGCCTGGAAAGCCTGGGGCCGGTGGTCGGGCTGAGCCAGGTCATCCGCGGTGAGATCAGCCGCGAGGCATACCTGGACGCCTACGGCCATCGCGGCGTCAACGAGACCGAATGTGCCTGGCCGCGCCCCATGGAAGACCCGACCTGGCTCGACCGACAAATCGCCGAAGCCAGCCAAGCGCCGCTGGACGTTGAAGCGCGCTTTGCCAAGCAACGCGCGGCTTACGACGCCGCATGGGGACGCTTCTGCGCTCAGCACCCCCAGCAAGTGAAAAAGACTCAGCGCCGTTTGCGGCAAATAGCCCAGGGAGCCTACCGTCGTGAAGTGGTACGCTCCGAAACTGTTCGGGTCGGGGCGGTGGGCCGCGCCTTTGCCCTGCGCGCCGGGGAACTGACCGGCCTTGGCGAGGATATTTTCTTTTTGAGCATCGAAGAGGTCTTGGAGGCTCTGCGGGGCAATGACGCCGCCCGGCGCTTCATTCCTATCCGCAAGGCCACCTACAAGAAATACCACGCCCTGCCGCCATTCCCGACGCTTATCTGTGGGCGCTTCGACCCGCTCCAGTGGGCCGCCGATCCCGACCGCCGCAGCGACATCTACGCCGCCGACGCCCCTACCCCGCGCGCGCCGGGCGAGGGCGTCATCCAAGGCTTTCCAGGCGCGCTGGGCGTCGTCGAAGGGACGGTGCGTCGGTTAGAGCGCTTGGAAGACAGCGATCGGTTGCAGCCAGGCGAAATCCTGGTCACCACGATGACTAACATCGGCTGGACACCCCTTTTCCCACGGGCGGCGGCCATCGTCACCGACCTCGGCGCGCCGCTGAGCCACGCCGCCATCGTCGCCCGTGAGCTGGGCATCCCCGCCGTCGTCGGCTGCGGCGACGCCACGATGCGCCTCAAAACCGGCGACCGGGTGCGCGTCAATGGGGGGCAGGGGATAGTGGAAATTTTGAACGACGCAGACGTTCTCATACAAGAAAGGAGATGATCATGGCAACAATTCACAATCCGATTTTGAAAGGATTCAATCCCGATCCGTCCATTCTCCGTGTTGGCGAGGATTACTACATCGCCACCTCGACGTTTGAGTGGTTTCCCGGCGTGCAGATCCATCATTCCCGCGACCTCGTTCACTGGCGGCTGCTGACCCGCCCCCTTGACCGCGTGAGCCAGCTCGACATGGCCGGGCATCACGCCTCCTGCGGCATCTGGGCGCCCAACCTCACCTGGGATGACGGCGTGTTCTACCTGGTGTACACCGACGTCAAGACCTACGCGATGGAGATCAAGGACACCCACAACTACGTGGTGACGGCGCCGACCATCGAAGGCCCCTGGTCGGAGCCGACCTACCTCCACAGCCACGGCTTCGATCCCTCGTTGTATCACGAAGACGGGCGGCACTGGGTGCTCAGCATGGAGACGGATTACCGGAAAGGGCGCAACCGCTTCGCCGGTATTCTGATGCAGGAATACCTCCCCGCCGAACACCGGCTCACCGGGCCGGTGTTCAATATCTTCAAGGGGACTCCCCTCGGCCTCACCGAAGGCCCCAACCTCTACAAGAAGGATGGCTGGTATTACCTGATCGTGGCCGAAGGCGGTACGTTTCTGGGGCACGCCGTCACTGTGGCGCGTTCCCGTACCCTCACCGGGCCTTACGAGGCCGACCCGGCCGGCCCCGCGCTCACCAGCCGCAACGCTCCGCTTGACCCGCTTCAGAAGGCCGGACACGCCAGTATCGTTGAGGCGCCGGGATCGGGTTGGTATCTGGCGCACCTTTGCGGACGGCCCATCGCCCGCAAGGGACGCTGTACGCTTGGACGCGAAACCGCGTTGCAGCAGGTGACCTGGACAGAGGATGGCTGGCTGCGGGTCGGGCCGGTGGTCGGACGCGCCGCCCTCGAAGTGCCCGCTCCCGACCTGCCCCCGCATCCCTGGCCCGCGTCGCCCGTCCGGGAGGACTTCGACGCGCCGCGCCTGCCGCTCGACTTCCAGACGATGCGGGTTCCCCTGGGGCCGGACGCCCTCAGTCTCACCGAAAGGCCGGGCTTCCTCCGGCTCAAGGGCCGCGAATCCATCGCCTCCCGGCACATCCAGGCGCTCGTGGCCCGCAGGCAACAGGCGTTCCACTACCGGGCCGCGACCTGCCTGGAGTTCGCTCCGCAGCACTACAAGCACGCGGCGGGACTCATCTGCCTGTACGACCAGGAAAACCTCTTCTACCTGAAAATCGGGTTCGATGAGGAACTGGGGCGGATGGTCGAGATTATGACGCGCAACAACGGCGTCCTCGATTTCCCGTTGACCCAACCCGTCTCCATCCCCAACACCGGCCGGTGGGTGCTGGCGGTTGAAGTGGATTACGACCGCCTGCAATTCTCGCACGGCCCCGAAGGAGGGCCATTGACGCCGATTGGCGACGTCTTCGACGCCAGCATCCTTTCGGACGAGTATTGCCGCGAGGGCCGGTTCACCGGCGCATTTGTCGGCCTCTGCTGCCAGGACCTCACGGGGGGCCGCCAGCACGCCGACTTCGATTGGTTCGAGTATGAGGAAGTTGAAATTCAGGGTCTTGCATAAAGCAAAGAAGGAGGTCAAGAGGATGAAAAAGTCACTTCAGGAAGCAACGATTAGAATAGATACCGGGCGGATCATTGGCGATATTGACCCCAAAATCTATGGGGTATTTATGGAGCCGATTGGTTTCAACCGGAATGGTGTGACCAGCAATACGTTATACGGCCCTGTGTACAATCCAGATTCGCCGCTTGCCAACGCAGAGGGGTTTAATACGGAATACATTAAGGCCGCGCAAGAACTGCGGATCAGCAACATGCGCTGGCCGGGCGGCAATTTCACGGCGAATTACCACTGGCAGGACGGGATTGGGCCTAAAGACCAAAGGCCGGTGCGCAAGGAGTTGGCCTGGGGCGTTAACGAGAGTAATCAGGTCGGCACCGATGAATGGGTGCAGCTCAACAGCGCCATCCATTCTGAGAATGTCGTTTGTCTCAATATGGGCACAGGGGGTATCCAGGATGCATGTTCCTGGTTGGAATATTGCAATGGCGAACCAGGCTCCTATTATGCGGACCTGCGGGCCAAATTCGGTCATCCCGACCTCTACGGGATAAAGTATTGGTGTCTGGGCAACGAAGTGGATGGCTCGCCGTGGATTATTGGCCATAAAAATGTGGATGAATATTGCCGGTTAGCCAAGGAAATAGCCAAGGCGATGAAGAAAGTTGACCCGACGATCACGTTGATCGCCAATGGCTCCTCGTATTATCAGCCAACGATGGATTGGGTTGAATGGAACTGGAAAGTGCTGAATGAGCTGCGGGGGGTGGCCGACTACCTGTCATTGCATCGCTACTGGGACCATTCTGACAACTATTATGAATATATGGGGAAAGAGGCCATGGTGCTGGAAGAAAAGATAGCCATTCCGGCCGCGCAAGCCCAGGCCGTACAAAAAGTTTACAGAATGGCTAAGCCTATGTATCTCTCCTTTGACGAGTGGGCGCCGCACCCGCATAGCGGCGGATTGCTGACCACCCTCGCCGCCGCCCAGTTTTTGAATGCGTTTATTCGTCACGCGGATATGGTCAAAATGGCGAATTATACCCTGTTGACCGCCATCCTGGGGTTCGATCCGACGCATGGAAAACACTTCAAAACCCCGTTCTTTTATGTGTTCAAGATGTTTTCCAATGCATGCCTGGGAAAATCGCTCGACGCATGGGTTAGCTGTGATACCTTCGATGTGGACGCCTTCTACAAAGCTATTCCTTACCTGGATGTCTCAACGGTTTACGCTGAAGACAGTCATACCCTGATCCTCAACGTGGTGAATCGCCATCAAGACAAAGCCGTTACGGCCGACATCATCAGCAGCTCTGGGGACTTTGCCTCTGAGGCCAGGGCGCAGGAAGTCTATCGTGAGGATTTGAAGGCCCCCTATACCTACGCCGAGCAGGATGAATATATCCCTAAAACCAACACGGTCGCAACCGACAAATCAACCCTGACCCATGTATTTCCGCCGCACTCCTTTACGCAGATCACCGTCGGAATGAATGAATAACCCTCTCTATACGATCGCGATCTGAAAGGATGAACTATGAGCCGTTATGACCGTACCACACGCAACTGCCTTGTAAGTGAATTGCCCACTGAACTGCTCCAGGCTGTGCGAGACTATAGCCAGGAGCAGCAGTTGGGCGATGTGGAAGCCGAAACCCTGTTCTGTTGTGAAACCCTCTCCACGAAGAAAAGCGCCGGTCGCCTGCCTTCCTGGCTGGAGGATGACTTGGACGCCACCCTCCACACGGCGCTGCTGCTGACCCCGCAATGGCTTATCTGGGCGCGCCAGGGAGATCGAACCAAGCCCGTGGTGATGGCAGCCAACCTGAAGGACATTCAAGTCAAAGCGTATACTTCGCGGTTCACGAAAGACACCGGGCTGGAGATCGTCGGCTACATCGGAGTCGCCAGGCGTCGCGCACGGGGATATGTGGGACTGGGGGCCGACGCTGCCGCGCAGGAGTTTTGTGAGGCGGTCAAGGCAGCGATCAGCAAGGTGAACCCGCCGGCGCAAAGACGGCCACTCAAATGGTGGGGGGGCTGAGATAGGGATTGGGGTGTAACCTATAAGCAAGTCAATTCAAAAGGAGTTTGGCCGAACCTACAGTACAGCCCCGACGATAAAAATTTTCACCGCAGAGTACGCGGAGCACGCAGAGATTTCTTTTTCTCTGTGTCCTCTGTGCTCTCTGTGGCTATTTACTGAGGGGGCATCATCTATGAGTGAGATGTGGATGGGCGTCATCGATATTTTGGTCGGTTTGTTTATGCTGGGCGGCGCGATTGGCAATTGGGATTGGTTTATTAATCACTGGCGCGCGCGCTTCGTGGTAGCAATCCTCAGCCGCACCGGCGCCCGCATCTTTTATGGCCTATTGGGAGCGTTTTTCGTCCTTCTGGGGCTGCTGGCCATGACGGGGGTGTTGAGTTCCGGCTAATTCGCTTCCGTGCCGGGCCATGAAGCTCCCTTTTAAAACACTTTTCGGCTGCGGGCACTGCCCGCAGCCGAAAAGCAGGTTCATGGAATAGCCCTACCCCAAAATCACTTCCACGCAGTTCTCCTCACCCAGCTTGTCCGCCGGGACGAGGTTGCCGGGCAGCGTTTCCCCGTTCAGCGTGAGCGATTTGACGCCCCGGCAGACGCCGTCGGGATTCTTGACCTCGATCTGCACCGTGCGGCCCCGGAAGCGGCGGGTGGCCTTGAAGCCGGGCCACGTCGAGGGGATGCACGGATCAATGCGCAGGCCGTCCAACTCCGGGCGGATGCCCAGGATGTACTGCGTCGCGCTGAAATAGGCCCACGCCGCCGCCCCCGTGAGCCACGAGGTGCGCGTGTTGCCCGCGCGCGGCGAGAAGGTGGAGTAGGTCGTCTGCGCCTGGACGTAAGGCTCGCATTGGCGGATTTCGGCGCGGTCGTTGTAGGCGGCGGGCATAGCGGCGCGGTAATACTTGTAGGCCTGGTCGCCGTGGCCGAGCAGACATTCCGCCATCACGCCCCACCCCTGCGTGTGGTTGAAAATGCCGGCGTTCTCCTTGATGCCGGGGTTGAAGACCAAAGCGCGCATCACGTCCACCGGCATAGTCATGAAGGCCGGCGCCGAGAGCATCAGGCCGTAGGGCGTCGCCAACTGTTCCTTGACGGTTTGCATACACCGTTCCGCCTGCTCCGGCGTCGCGCTCCCGCTGATCACCGACCAGATCTGCGTGTTCAAATACACTTTCCCTTCGGGCGACTCCTTCGTCCCGTACATCGTGCCGTCGTCCCCGATGGCCCAGATGAACCAGTCGCCGTCCCAGGCGCATTTTTGGATGGCGGCTTCCAGCGTCTTGTGCTGCGCCCGCGCCCCGGCCGCCTCCTCCGGTTTGCCGAGCCGCTCCGCGATCTCAGCGTAAATCGTCAGACCGAGCTGCACCTGGAAGGCAACGAACAGGCTCTCGCCGTAGTAGCCGAGTTTGAGGCAGTCGTTCCAATCGGCGTGGAGGCCGCAGGGCAGGCCGTGCGCGCCGGTGCGTTCCAGGTTGAATTCCAACGCGCGGCGCAAGTGGCCGAAGACGGTCGCCTCGCCCTGATCGGCGTAGGGCAGCACTTTGTCGTAGAAACTCAGATCGCCTGTCTCGCCCACCATCGCCGGAACGACGTT
This sequence comes from Chloroflexota bacterium, assembly GCA_029555965.1. Classification (GTDB taxonomy): domain Bacteria; phylum Chloroflexota; class Anaerolineae; order B4-G1; family SLSP01; genus JAKQHY01. The sequence goes on from JAKQHY010000071.1 coordinate 19,405, forward strand.
GAAGAACCACAGGCAGTCGTCGGAGCGGTAATCTTCGGCGGGCGGCGGGGATTCGTGGCCGGGACGATGGCCGAAGGCCTGGATGACGGGGATCGCGCCGCCGGTGGAGACTTGCCCCGTGAACATCAATTCAAGGCGGGCCAGCGCTTCCTCCGGGATGGCGGCGGCGATGCCCAAGATGTCCTGCAACGAATCGCGGTAGCCCAGGCCATCGCGCTCGCCGTTGTAGACCAGGCTGGCAGCCCGCGACCACGCGAAGGTGATCAGGCAGTTATAGAGTCCCCACACGTTGACCGTGTGATTGAAATCGGCATCCGGCGTCTCGGCCATCAGGCTGCCGAGGCGCGCGTGCCAGGCGTCCTTGAGCTTCTGCAATTCGAGCGCGGCGCGTTCCAGCGAGCCAAATTCGGCCAGCGCGCGCTTGCCTACCACGCGCGCGTCGCCGATGCCGAGCATCACCAGCACCTCACGGCTCTCGCCCGGCTGGAGCGTCAACGTGGTATGCACCGTCCCGCAGGAGTTGTCGCCGTAGGTGTTGCTGTTGCTGCACTGCCCCTGTTCCACCGCCAGCGGGTTGTGATAGCTGCGGTACGGGCCGAGGAACGCCTCGCGGCTGGTATCGTAACCCACCAGCGGCGCGCCGATCAAGCCCATCCACGTCTGGTTGAGCTTGTGGTGTAGCAGCGTCTCCTCGTCGCGGGGCGTCAGGTTGTCCTCAATGGCGATTCGCAGCAGCTTATCGTCGGTCAGGGAGCCGCGCACGATGAAGAGGGAGTATTGCAGGTTCACTTGATCCTGGAAGGTCATCCACTGGTTGGTGAATTCGCAGTAGGTGAACACGTCAATCTCGCGCGGGCGGTCGCTCTCGTTGGTCACTTTGAGCCGCCAATACTCGAAGGTCTGCCCCAGCGGGACGAAATACGTCGCCTCGGTGGCGATCCCCGCGTAGTGCGATTCAAACACGGAGTAGGCCGTGCCGTGGCGGCAGGTGGACTTGTATTGGTCGAGCGGCTTGCCCACCGGCTGCCACGACGCTGACCAGTAGTCGCCGCTCTCGCGGTCGCGCAGGTAGAAGTAGCGGCCTGGCTGATCCATCGGGATGCTGTTGAAGAACAGGCGCATAAAGCGCCCGCGCGCGCCGGATTTATAGAAGCCATAGCCCCCGGCGTTGTTGGTGATGATCGCGCCGTACTCGGTCGAACCTAAATAATTGCTCCATGATTGCGGCGTATCGGGCCGGGTAATCACATACTCTTTCGCATCGTCGTCAAAATAACCGTATTGCATTGAATCTCCTCCCACTTATCAAAAAGTTAAATTTTATCAGCAGATTTAGCAGATTAAGCAGATTAAATCCAAAATCTGCTTAATCTGCTTAATCTGCTGACAAAGACTCTTGTTCATACGCCAGCGGCAAGGTGAAGCGGAAGATGGTTTCCTGCTCCGGCTCGCTTTCCGCAGAGATGTGACCGCCATGCGCCTCCACCACCAACCGGCAGAAGGCTAGGCCCAAACCGCTGCCCCGTCCTTCGGCCGCGCCGCTGACGAATTTTTGGAAGAGCCGGGGCTTGATGTCGGGGTCAATGCCCGGCCCGGTGTTGCTGACGGCGACTTCCATCCAATTGTCGTCGGCTGTAGCGGTAATGCGAATGGCGCCCCTTGCCGGGGTGAACTTGATGGCGTTTCCCACCAGGTTTTGGAGCACGCGCCCGATCAAACGACGGTCGCCCCGCACCGGCGGCAGCGCCGGCGTGAGCATATTTCGCAGTTGCAGGTTTTTCTCGGCGATCAGCGGAGATTGGTATTGCAGCACCTCGCGCAACACCTCGGTCAGTGCTACTGACGTGTAGTTCAAGGGCATTTCACCGCTCTCCAGGCGGTTGATGTCCAGAATGGCGTTCACCAGGTCCAACATCCGCTCACTGCTGTGCCGGGCAATTTGGAGCAATTCGGTGGATTTTTCCGGGAGGGCCGCCACGCTATATCTTTCAACGAGTTGCAAGGATGTGAGGATGCCGCTCAGCGGGTTGCGCAAGTCGTGAACCATTGTGTGAATCAAGTCGTCTCGCAGCTTTTCGAGCTGCCGCCGCTCGGTGATGTCCTCTTTTACGGCCACGTAATGGGTGATCTGCCCGGCCCCATCGGTGATGGGGGAGATGGAGGCCAATTCCCAGAACAGTTCGCCGTTTTTCTTGCGGTTGCAAAACTGGCCGCGCCACTCTTGCCCAGATTGGAGCGTCTGCCAGAGTTCCGGGTACACTCCCGGCGAGGTGTACTCCGTTTTCAGGATGCGCGGATTTTGTCCGAGGGCTTCCTGTGGGGTGTAGCCGGTGGTTTGCGTGAACTTAGGATTGACGTATTCAATCTGCCCTTGGGCGTCGGTGATGACGATGGAGACCGGGCTGGCTTCGACGGCGCGGGAGAGCTGGCGCAGTTGCTTTTCGGCGTTTTTACGGTCGGTGATGTTATGCAGGATAATCGCCCGGCCCATAAAAAGGCTGCGACGGTCGTACAATGGCGCGACCCGTAACTCGTACCAGAGCTGGGTTTCGCCTTCGGTGACGGTGATTTCATCCAGCGTCTCTAACACGTCTTTATAGCGCTGCACCAGGTCCGGCCAGGAGGAGAGCACGTCTGTCGCCATGCGCCCCACGACTTGCGCAGCCGGCCGTTCCAGAATGCGTTGCGCCGCCAGGTTGATGTCCGTAATCCGGCCCTGCGCGTCCAACACGATCATGCCATCGTGCATCTGCTCTATCACCATGTCGCGCGCCACGGGGGCCAGGTTCGTCAATTGGAAGCTGAAAATACCCCAGGAAAGCGCTACTATGGTGATGGTGAACGCAAAGGGCGTGAGGTCGAGGTAAGAGATGGGACTTAATCCGCTAAGGTAGAGGATGTTCCCCGCCCAGGGCGCCAGGACGGCTACAATCAGCGCGACGGTCTGCCCACGATACAAGCCTTGCCGCCGCCCAATGGAACGCAGAATGATGAGCGCCCCGGCCAGCAATAGCAGGTAGGAATAGGCCGAATGAATCCAGAACCAGAAACCGTACGTCACTTGCAGGGCCGAAAAAGACCCGGTGTGCTGGAGGGTGATAGTTTGCCAGACCCACCCATGCGCATCGGTGGTGAAGACCAGCAGCACGGTGAGCATGGGGAGGACAGACACGCCGATGCGATAACGCAGGGGGAGCCATTGGCCGCGATTGGTATGATGGATGGCAAAGGCCAGCCAGAAGACCGGCGCGGTGGCAATGCCGAGGTATTGCACTTTGCCCCAAAACAGCTTGGTCGCCAGGTCGTCGCCGGCAATTTCCAGGGCATACCCGACCGACCAAAGGGTGAGCGCGCCCGCCAGCAACGTCAGCGGGCCGGCGCTAATCACCTGAATCCGGCGCGGCCAGGCATACCAGGCCACGCCCATCGCAATGAGGGCGGCGCCCAACAGGGGAAGCATATAAGGTGTATAATGAAATAACATTGTCAATCTCTGTGGTGACGGCCACGGGCAATTTCACGCTGCTACCATCATACAACGAGCGTTACAAAAATCAAACGAAGCCATGAAAGACCCCACGAAAGGAAGCCTTCTCTATGAAAACATCCTCACGGCAGGGACTACGTTTATTAGAAGTATGGATCGTTTTCAGTATTTTTTGCGCCACGTATGGCAACCGTATTGAAAAGGTCGAGTGGCACGGGGATGAGAGCCAGTGGATTGCGACGAGCTGTTACGGCGAAGCGTTCTTCGACCGCGACTTTACCGAGCCGGAGTGGTTGAGCGAAAGGGGGATAGACGCCCGTTTCACCGCGCCCGATTGGGTGCGCCGGGCGCTTGTCGTACCCAATGCCGCGCACGTCTGGGCGGCCCACTATTGGACGCTCACTCAGCCGCCGCTGACGCGCTACACCATCGCGCTGGGGCGGCTGTTGGGCGGCTACGAAATGGCCGATTTGAACGCCCCCTGGGATTTTGAAGCGGATTACTGGACGAACTGCCGCTTCGGCGCGTGCCCCGCGCGGGGACTGCTCTGGTCGGTCCGGGCGATGATGGCGTTCCTGGCCGTGCTCAGCGGGATGACGCTGTTCCTGCTGGTGCGGCAGTACGCGGGCGCGGCGGCGGGGTATACTTTCGTCATCCTGTTCGTCGGTTCCGCGTTCCTGCGGCTACACCTGCGGCGCGCGATGAGCGAGTCGCCGCTGCTGTTTTTCACCTGCCTGACCCTGCTCTTGGCCGTATGCTTCCTGCGCGAAAGGCGGCAGGGGCGCGCCCTCGTCTGGCTGGCGCTGATGGGCGTCGGGACGGGGTTGGCGGGCGCGGTGAAACTCAACGGGCTAGGGATGGCGGCGGCAGGTGTGGCGCTGTGCGGCGTGGGGCGCTTCCGGCGGCAGGGATGGCGTAAGGGCCTTCGGGAGTTTCTCCTCTGGTCGGCAGTATTCCTGCTGGTGACGGCTTTCACCTTCACCATCGTTAACCCGTTCCTTTACCCTAACCCACCGGCGCGTACCGTAGCGCTATTCCTGTTTCGGGGTTGGGAGATGCGCGATCAGACCACTCATACGCCATGGGTCATCCCCAGCCTGGGCGCCCGCCTGTGGATCATTCCCCGGCGGTTGTTGGTGGATTACACGGTGCTGCATTTCCCCTTGCTCAACGGGGCGCTCCTGCTCGCGGGATTGTTCTTCCTGGGGCGCAGCAGTTGGCAATGGTGGCGCAAGAAAGGCGGAAATCCAACGGGACTGGCGCTGCTGGCCGTGGCCGTCGTCACCGCCCTCCCTCCGTTGCTGACCCCGCTGGATTGGGATCGGTACTACCTGTATCCCGTCGTCTTCATCTCCGTGGGGGTCGCCGTCGGCCTGGGGCAACTTCTGATACTGGCCTGGCGCGAGTTGTTTTTAAAACCGATGGAGCAGGATTGGGAAAGGTTTCCTTTCGGCTGAATCTGTAACCTTCACGGCTTACATCAACGAGGAGAAGTTTACCGCAGAGCACGCAGAGATCGCGGAGGTTTTACATTTCTCGGCGCCCTCAGCGGTCTTCGCGGTGAAACAGGGGGCGCGGCTCTATAGTTCATTGCCCCGCCGTTGCAATGGTGTCGTTCACCAACCGCTCCAAAATCGTCAGCGGCACGCCGCCGTTGCCGATGACGACGTTGTGGAAGGCTTTGAGATCAAACTGATCGCCCAGGGCGTCCTGCGCTTTCTGGCGCAGTTCCAGGAGCTTGATCATCCCAATCTTGTAGGCGGTGGCCTGTCCCGGCCAGGTGATGTACCGCCAGAGTTCGCCCTCCGCCGCGCCGCGCGGATAACCGATGTTGTCCACCATGTAGGTCGCCGCCTCGTCATACGTCCAGCCTTTGGCGTGGACGCCGGTGTCCACCACCAGCCGCACCGCGCGGAACATCTCGTATTGCAGGCGGCCCAGGTCGCCGTAGACGTTGCCCTCGTACCAGCCCAGGTCATACGCCAGCCGCTCGGCATAGAGCGCCCAACCCTCGATGTGACCGATGAAGCCGATGTCGGTGCGGAACAGCGGCAAAT
>JAKQHY010000101.1 GCA_029555965.1 Chloroflexota bacterium
GCCGGGGCCAACGCGATCAAGGTGGGCGTGGGCGCCGGCTCGATCTGCACCACGCGCATCATCGCGGGCGCGGGGATGCCGCAGCTCAGCGCCATCTACAACTGCGCGCAGGCTGCCAAACGGTTCGACGTTCCGCTGATCGCCGATGGCGGCATCAAGTACAGCGGCGACATCGTCAAGGCGCTGGCGGCGGGCGCGCACACCGTGATGCTCGGCAGTATGCTCGCCGGGCTGGACGAGGCGCCGGGCGAGGTCGTCTACTACGACGGGCGGCGCTTCAAGGAGTATCGCGGGATGGGCAGCGTGGGCGCGATGAAGGGCTACGGGCGCGATCGCTACGGCACCGGACAGGGCGGCGGCAAGTCGGTGCCGGAAGGCGTCGAAGGGCGCGTGCCTTACAAGGGGCCGCTGCACGATTACATCTTCCAGCTTGTCGGGGGGCTGCGGTCGGGACTTGGCTACGCGGGGGCGAAAGACCTGGCCGAGTTGCGCGCCAAAGCGCGCTTCATCCGCATCACCAACGCCGGGCTGATCGAGAGTCACCCGCACGATGTCATCATCACCAAAGAACCGCCGAATTATCAGGTGGGATAAAGTTGCGCCAGATGTAAAGGATTTTCTCAACGGATGCAACGGATTTTAACGGATACCCTTCCGTTGAATCCGTACCCTGCGGTTCACCAGCGGTGAGATGAAAAATTTCACCGCAGAGACGCAGAGAGCGCAGAGATTTTGCTATTTGCTATTCGCTATTCGCTATTTTCAGAGGAATTTCTCATTAACCGGCGGTTCATCAGCGGTTGGATGAAAATTTCGCCAACGATGGCGATTACGATTACGATTACGATTACGATTTGCTATTTGCTATTTGCTATTTGCAAGGGAATTCATCATTAACCGGCGGTTCACCAGCGGTTGGATGAAAATTTTCACCACAAAGGACACGAAGGACACAAAGGGTTTTCTCTGTGAACTCTGTGATCTCTGTGGCTATTTTCAGAGGAGGAATACAGCCTATGAGTACATTAACCACACAACTGCGTCCGCGCCCGCTGGGCGAATTGCTTGACCATGCCTTTCGCCTTTACCGGCGGCACTTTTTCACTTTCATTGCAATCATCGCGGTCGTCCAAATCCCGGCCAGCGTGATCGCTACGCTGCTCGTTCTCGTTCCATCCGCTTTGCAATCCAATGCACTCAACATGAACGCCGAGCCGGAAGAGTTGTTGTTAAATTCGGGGTTAACCCTGGCGGGGTCGCTTTTCTCCACAGTTATCTCGCTCATTCTGGTTCAGGGGATCGGTACGGCGGCCATGACGCGGGCCATTACCGATGATTATCTGGGGCAGCCCACCAGTTTTACGAGCGCGTATGGCCGCATTGGGGGGAAATGGGGCAAGTTGGTCAAGGCGGTGCTATTGGGGTGGTTGATCACCGTGCTTCTTGTCATCTGGTTCCTGATCCCCTGTATTGGCTGGCTCTCCGGCCTGGGGATGCTGTTGTTTTTCAGCGCCATCGTGTTGCCGTTGCTGCCCCCGGCGGTGATCCTGGAAAATCAACGCTCCGCCCGTGATTACTTGTGGCGCGCGTGGGATCTGGCCCGGCGGCGCTTCTGGTGGGTGATCGGCTTTACGCTGACCCTGGTGTTGTTCAGCCTTATCATTGTCCAGGGGCCGGCGACGGTCTTTAACTACATGTTTCAGTTTATGGGGCTGACCGACTGGTTTGGCGATAGTACAACCGTTTTGATCGCTCAGACGGTGTTGCGAAGTATCGTGAGCGTGATTGCCAGCCTGTTATACTATCCCCTTTATCTCACCGCGATGACGCTGCTGTACTTCGATTTGCGCGTGCGCTTTGAGAATTTCGACCTGAATTACATGGCCGCGCAAGTTTACGATGAAACGGCCAGCGCGGAAGCTCTGGCGGCGCAGGCCCCTCCCCCGAGCGGCAGTCTGATCACGCGGGACGAGTTTGGTCAATTCATTCTGTTATCGCTGGCGTATGGCGTTATCATCTTTGTGATTTTCGGTATTTTTACTTTTATCAGCATGGCGCTGATGGGAGTGTTAGGTGGCATGTAAGTTGCCGGGCCGGTCTATGCGCCGGTTTCTCTGTCGCCGCCTCTGGCTGCTTGTCCCGGCCCTGCTGGTCGGGCTATGGCTGATGCGGGCCTGGAGCGGCCCGGCGCTGGCGCGAGAGGCCCCCCCGGTCGAGTCCGTCTGGCCGGTGGAGATCTACCGACAGCGACTTGCGGAAACCGCGCAGCTTGTGACGCAGCTCCAGACAGCGGCGGACGCCGAAGCCGCGCGCCAACTGGCGGATGTGGCGGCGGCCTGGGACGCCGTGCGCGCCATCACTCTGCCGGATGGCGCCGCGCTGTCCGTGGATCACAGCTATCTGGCGGCGCTGCTGCGCGCCGACCCGCCCCGACTGGTCGAGGCGCAGGGCTTGCTTGAGGCTTTGCTCGCCGCCGACGCGACCGGCGCGCCCTACGTGTTTCAATCCCACCAACAGCGCGCGCTGGACGAGGTCCTGTCCCAACCGGAGTTTCAGTGGCAGGAACGCACTCCTTCTAAGCTGGCATTGTGGTGGGAGCGCGTCAAGCAGCAGGTGGCGGAATGGCTGCGGAAGATTTTCAACATAGAGGAATCCTCCGACGGCGTCATTGTGACCCTTCCTTTCGGGCCGTATCTTGTGACCCTGGTCAGCGCCGTGTTGCTTATGCTGGCGTTGGCCTACGTTTTGCGCGATTTGCAGGTCGGATTGTCCACCGAGACGGCGTTGGAAGCCGAGGACGCTGCCGGGGAGCCGCTGACCTCCGGCGCGGCGCTGCAAAAGGCGCGCACCTTTTCCACCGGCGGCGATTATCGCACGGCGGTGCGTTACCTCTACCTTTCCACGCTGCTCCTGCTTGACGAACGAGGCGTCCTCACCTACGACCGCGCGCTCACTAACCGAGAGTACGCGCGCGGACTGGCCTCTGCGCCCCACCTGGCCCGCCTCTTCTCGTCGGTGGTGGACGTGTTTGATCGCGTGTGGTATGGGGAGCAGCCGCTCGACCGCGCGACGTACGAGGACTACGCCGAGAAAATCACGGAGCTGTCCGAACAAAAATGAAGCGGCTATCACGGGACGCATGGTTGGGCGGCGGCGTGATCGCGCTCTTGCTGTTGGTCACAGCCGTGGGGGCGATTTATCAGGCGCGGCAGCAGGTTTCCGCGCAGAGCCGCCCGCTCACCGTCGCTTCGACCGCGCCGGAGGGGGCGCGCGCGCTGTGGCTGTGGCTGGAGGCGCTCGATTACCCCGTCAGCGCCGCCATCACCGAGACGTTTGCCCTGCCGCCTCAGACCGGGGTGGTGCTGGTGTTGGAACCCTCGCAGGCCGTAACCGAAGAGGTGTGGGAGACGCTGACACCGTGGTTGGAGCAGGGCGGAACCCTCATTGTCGCCGGGGAACGATATGGCGCCCAGACGGTCCTGGATCATTTCGATTTCGAGCTGCACTACTTCGACACGCCCGTTGTCACGCTCACCGCGCAAACGCCCCTGTGGTTTTCCCCCCCGTTGACCATGCCGGTCCCACTGAAGACCCGCGCTTACTTCACGACCGACCGCGCGGACTTTACGACGCATTTTGCCGTCGGCGATAAGCCGGTGCTGGTCTCCTTCCAGGAGCAGCGGGGACGGGTGTTCCTCTGCGCGACGCCCTATCCTTTTTCCAACGCCGGGTTGAAGCATCCCGGCAACGCGGCCCTGGTGCTGAATCTGCTCGTCGGGCGACCGGACGGCAGCGTGTGGTTTGACGAGTGGCATCACGGCGCGCGGGTTCTGGTGCGCGCCGGGCCGGAGACGTGGCTGCGCACGACCGCCGTCGGCCACGCGCTGTTGTACAGCGCGGGGGTGATCTTCGTGGCGCTGCTCCTGCACGGCCAGAACTTCGGCCGGCCGTTTGTGCCGCCCCAACTGCGTTACCGCCGCGCGCCCATCGAGTACATCACGGCCATCGCCAACCTGCACCGCCGCGCCGGGCATCGCGCCGACGCGCTGCGCACCTATCACCGGCAACTCAAGCGCGCGTTGGGCCAGCGCTACCGCCTCGACCCCGACCTGCCCGACCCGGAGTACGTCGCCCTGTTGGAATCGTACATTCCCACCCTGGACGCGCCCGCGCTGCGCGATCTGCTGCGTAACCTGCGCCGCTCCGACGTCAGCGAGCGCGAAATGCTTCAGTTGGTCCACGCCGCCGTGGAGCAGATGAAAACTTACGGCCTGAAGGCCGGGCAATAAAATGAAAAATTTCAACATGGATGGACAGGATATACAGGATTTTAAGCCATATCCTGTCCATCCTGTCTATCCATGTTATTTGATTTTGATCTGCCACTTTAGCGGCTACTTTCGCGGAGGATACCAGGAATGACTATGACGCAACCCAGTGCTTTGCAGACTTTATATCAACGCCTGCGCCAGGAGGCCGACAAGGTCATCGTGGGGCTGGCAGAGCCGTTTGAATTGCTCGTCGTGGCGCTGCTGACGGGAGGGCACGTGCTGTTGGAAGGCGTCCCCGGCACGGCCAAGACGCTGATGGCGAAGACGCTCGCGCGCCTCGTGCAGACCACGTTCACGCGCATCCAGTTCACGCCCGATCTGATGCCCTCGGACATCCTGGGCACCAGCGTGTTCGACATCACCAGCGGTAAGTTCTACCTCAAGCGCGGCCCGCTGTTCACCAACCTGCTGCTGGCCGACGAAATCAACCGCGCCCCGGCCAAGACGCAATCTGCGCTGCTGGAGGCGATGGAGGAACGGCAGATCAACCTCGAAGGGGAGCGCTACGTCCTGGCTCCGCCCTTTATGGTGGTGGCGACGCAGAACCCCATCGAGTACGAGGGGACGTACCCACTGCCGGAGGCGCAGCTTGACCGGTTCTTGTTCAAAATCCTGGTGACGTACAGCGGGCCGGAGGCCGAAATCGAGATTTTGCGGCGGTATCATCAAGGGTTTGATGCCCACGACCTCGACGCGGCCGGCCTTCAGCCGGTGCTGACGGCGGAGGGGGTGGTGCAGGCGCGCGCGTTGGTGCAGCAGGTCATCGTGGAGGACGGCATTCTCAACTACATTGCGGCGATTGCCGGGGCCAGCCGTCATTCGCCGGATTTGCTGCTGGGGGCCAGCCCGCGCGCGTCCACGCACATTTTGCTCTCGGCCAAAGCCTACGCGGCGATTCAGGGGCGGGATTACGTGGCGCCGGACGACGTGAAAGCCGTCGTGTTCCCGGTGCTGCGCCATCGCTTGCTGCTTAAGCCCGAAGCCGAGATCGAGGGCCTGGATGCCGACGCCGTGGTTCACCGGCTGCTGCGCCAGGTGGAAGTCCCGCGCTAATGGCCGTAGCCGTCGAAAGAACGCCTGAAGTAAAGAAGCCGCGCGGCGTTCGCCTGACCCCGCGGGGAACGCTGCTGCTGCTCGTTGCCGCGCCCATCATGGCGGCGGCGACGTGGGCGCCGGCCCTGGAATGGGTCGCCTGGGGCTACGCGCTCGTCTGTTTGGGGCTGTTGGCGCTGGATTGGCGGCTGGCGGGGGGGGCGGCGCAGTTTGAGGTGACGCGGGGCCACGAGCCGCGCCTGAGTCTGGGGGCCGATAACGCGATCCAGGTGACGGTGCGCCGCCGCCGTCCGCAGGCGCTTACGTTGTGGCTGCGCGACGAGCCGCCGGCGGAATTTGTGACGCGCCCGGACGAGTGGGTGCTGCGCGCCGAACTGCCCCCACGCGCGCCCTGGCAGGGCGTCTATCACGTCCGCCCGCTGCGGCGCGGCAACTACCGCTTTGGCGACCTCAATCTGCGTTGGCCGGGGCCGTTGCGTCTGGTGGAACGCCAGGCGCGCGTGCCGGCCGCCGCGCCCGTCAAGGTCTACCCCAATCTGCTGGACGTGCGCCGTTACGACTTGCTGTTGCAGCGCAATCGTCTGGAGGAGATGGGTCTGCGTCACACCCGGCTTTATGGCGAGGGCACCGAGTTCGAGCGGCTGCGCGAGTATTTGCCGGACGACGACTTCCGCCGGATTGACTGGAAGGCCACCGCCCGCCGCAATCGGCCCGTGACCGTTGAATATCAGACCGAGCGCAGCCAGAATATCATCGCCGTGTTGGACGTGGGGCGCATGATGCAAAGCCCGATTCAGCGGTTAGCCAAGCTGGATTATGCCATCAATGCGGTGTTGCTGCTCAGTTATGTGGCGACGGGCAAGGGGGACAAGGTGGGGCTGATGACGTTTGCGGACGACGTGCAGGCCTTCCTCGCGCCGCGTCAGGGACGGGGGCAGTTTTACCGGATGTTGGAGGTGCTGTACGCCGTCGAGCCGCAGCCGGTAGAGCCGGATTACCGCCGCGCGTTGAGTTATCTGGCCGCCAAGCAGCCCAAGCGCGCGCTGGTCGTCGTGTTCACCGATCTGAGCAGCGGTTCCAGTACGCAGAGTTTGGTCAGCCACATGGCGGTGCTGCGCCGGCGCAGTCTGCCGCTGGTCGTGACGGTGAGTGAGCCGGACATTCACGCCGCCGCGCAGCAAACGCCGCGCGACTCGCTGACGGTCTATCAGCGGGCGGCTGCCGGGCGCTTTCTCGATCAGCGCGCCATCGCCCTGGACCAGATGCGTCAACAAGGGGTGTTGACGCTGGACGTGCCCGCGAATCAGCTTTCGCTGGCGGTCATCAACCGCTATTTGGAGCTGAAGGGCCGCACGTTGCTATGAGGTTTGCGGGCGCGCTCTCGTCCGCTCAGCCAGAGATAGCTGTACAGTAGGACGCCGCTGCCCACGCCAATGAACCATTTCAAGATGACCGGAATGTTTTCCGCCGGGGAGATGAAGCCCTCAATCAACCCGGCCACCACCAACAGCGGCACGCATCCCACCAGGAGCCGCACCGCTTTGCCGGCCGCCAGGCTCAAAGCATCGCGCCGCCGCACCAGGCCGGGATGAAGGATCGCCCATCCGATTTGGAGTCCCGCCCCGCCCGCTATCATAATCACGCTGAGTTCGATCACACCGTGCCCGATCACAAACGTCCACAGCTCGAAGGCGATGTTGTAGTACGCTGCGACGCCGGTGAGGCTGCCGAGCATCAGCCCATTAAGGATCATCACCCAGAGCGTGAGCAACCCCGCAAACATTCCCCCACCAAAGGCCAGGAAGGCCACTTGAATATTGTTCTGCATGATGAAAGAGGAAGCGTAGGGGCGTTCGTTGATGGGGATGTCCGTCCACAAGTCTTGCTTTTCCAGTTCAGTCACCAACGACTGCATCTCGGCGGGCAACAGCCAGCGCGCCGATCCGGGGTATAGCCGTGTGCTGAGGCCCGATAACAGCGCCGGGATGATGAACAGCGCCATCGCCGCCAGGATGAAGGGCCAACTTGCGCGGTAGACGCGGGGGTAGCCGGTGGTCACGAAGCGGAGCAGGCGTTGGTAGGCCAGCGGCTCGCTGCGGTAGACCACGGCGTGGGCGCGAGCGACCAGTTGATTGAGGTATAATGTCACCTGGTGATCGCCAAAGTCGCGTTGCGCCAGGGCCAGATCGGAGGAGGCGTCGCGGTAGAGGCGGCCCAGCGTCTCGATGGCTTCGGGGGAGAGCTTGTGGATGCCCAGTTGGCTTTGGCGCAGCAAATGCTCAAGCTGCTTCCAATCGTTTTGTCGTAGTTCGTAAAATTGGTTGATGCGCATAATGAGGGGCATTATACCGGTTTCGGGCCGTATGCCAACGGCATACGCCCAGGGCTTTATCATTCTCGGCAGGTACAACCTGTCGAGGAGATTTTGCGGCTGAAGCCGCCGGTAAGAAGGCGGTTTTGCGGTGACGGGCGGTAGCCCATCACCGCAAAACCCCTTTAAGAATCACGGCTTTAGCCGTCTCCTATGGCGCAGCGCATCATCCGGCTGGAGAATGATAAGGCCCTGCATACCGCTGAGGCTGCTTTTTAGGGTATTGGGTGGACGGGGTAAACGATGAGCTTATCTGAAGAATTACTGAATATTGATACGCCGGAAAACGTAGCGTTCAACTACGAAGTCGCCGGAGTCGCCACGCGCGGGTTGGCGGCGGTGGTGGATTCGGCCATTATCGTGGGGCTGCAAATTCTCGTGGGGATGTTGATTCTGGGCATCGTGGGGATCGCCTTGGAGGATGTGATGGATTTCGAAACCAACCCGGCCATGATGTGGACTTTTGCGCTGTTGGGGCTGGTTTCTTTTGCCCTGCTTTGGGGGTACTACGTGTTCTTTGAGTTGCTTTGGAACGGGCAATCGCCGGGAAAGCGCTGGCTCAAGCTGCGCGTGGTGCTTACCAATGGGATGCCGATCACGCTGACGGAAGTTCTGATCCGCAACCTGGTGCGGCTGGTGGATTTCTTGCCCGTCGCCTACGGCGTGGGCATCATTGTGCTGTTCGTCCATCCCCAAACGCGCCGCCTGGGCGATCTGGCCGCCGGGACGCTGGTGGTGCGGGATCGCGCGGCCGTCACATTGGGGAGTGTGGTCGCGACGGCGCAGAACTCACCGCACAGTCAACTCTCGCCGGCGGCGGAGATGTTAGCGCTGGAACGGCTCACCGCTCAGGACATCAGAATGATCACCGCGTATTTGGAGCGTTACGACACAATGCAGCAGAGTTACGATACCGGCATGAACATCTTGCGCGCGCTGCTGACCCGCATGGGGGCGGAGGAGACGTGGATGGATCATCTCTCGGTCAGGGCGCGCTTGCGGCTCATCCTTGAAGGTGTTCAGGGGATGGATCGGTAGTTAAGGGCAAAGTTAGAGATTATAACCTTATGGATCCTGGTTTTTTGTTTGTATCAATAGACTTTCTGCAACAGCAACAGCTCGCTCGTGCTGAAGTTGAGCGCGCCCAACAGGAATACGACGAAGCCGTTCGCCAAGCAATGCTTTTTGAACATCGGAAGAAAATGTTGGCTTCGGCCCAGGAAGAATCCAATGTGCTTGTCCATAATGCCTCTGTTTTCCCTGAGCGTGCCTTCGTAGAATCGCAACTTATTCTGTTTAGTCTTGACTGCTATGGCGTGATCCCTGATTCATTTGAAGACCAAAAAGAAAAAGAAGAGGTCATCCTTCTTTGGCGTAAACTCTTGAATGTTGCGGATAAGAGTAAAACCCTCATGACTGTAGAGCAGTTTGAGCGTTGCAAGGAGTGTCTGGAGGCTATTTCGACGCAAAGCCTCATCCGAGCATCTGCTGATCGGCTTGAGGCATATAAAGAGTTTCAACGGATAAAGCCAAAACTGGAAAGTTTGCGAAAGAAAAGTCAGCAACTGGTTCTCTTTCGGAAGATCAGTTGGATAGTCATTGGCTTCATTGCTATGGTGACTTTCCCGATATATGTTTCAAGAGTTGGATTTGCGGAGATCCGCGACATTTCGGCGGTGTGGATTCTTACCAGTCTTGCTCTGGGCATCATCACCCATCTAGTTGCTGCGTTGCAGCAACCAAAGGATATAAAAGAGGTCGAGTCGCTTTTTCACGCACTCTCCAATGAAGCTGGCATAGAAGACACGGGTTTTTGGCAAGCTGTTAACGATAAATTTGGTGGAATTCCAACAATAGATCAGTTGCGGCAATGCTGGAATGAGCAGGAAATAATTATCAGCACTATTTTGGGAGAGCCAGAAGCTAATCCCTCCGTTGATAGTCCTTGAGACGGCGTGGCGTCGTTAATGGGTAATCAAATTGCGCAGCGCGCTGATCAGCAGCGTGTGTTCCGCCGCGTGGATGCGCTTTTCTAAATCCTCCAAACTGTCTTCCGGCAAGATGGGGATTTCCATCTGCGCGACTACCGGCCCGGCGTCCACGGCTTCGTCGGGAACCAGGTGAACCATCACGCCGGTGTGGTCAATTTCCCCGCGTTGGTAGGCGGCGTAGGCTTCCTCAATGGCGTGCGCGCCGGGGAACATCCCCGGCAGAGCGGGGTGCAGGTTGACGATGCGGTTGGGGAAGTGGCGAATGAAGGCGTCGGTGAAAATGTGCATCCACCCGGCCTGCACGACCCACTCGACGCCGAAACCCTGCACGATGCGCGCCAAATCCGCGTCGTAGTCGGCGCGGGGGCGGTTGGCGTTGGTGTAAGGCAGTTTGGGGAAGTACACGACCGGCACGCCGTGCTTGAACGCGCGCTGCATCCCGTAAGCGTCCTTGCGATTGGAGACCACCAGCGCGACCCGCGCGTCGGGCAAGTCGCCGTTGTCCACCGCATCGAGAATCGCCTGTAAATTGGAGCCGTTGCCGGAAATTAACACTGCGAGATTGTGCATAGGTTTCCTCTTCATTAGTTTTCGGACGCGGATTTTCGCGGATTCACGCCGATTTTCGCAGATAGGAAAATCGGCGTGAATCTGCGTCCAACTCAGTTTAACTGCGTAAGCGCCGGTAATGCTGCTGCAATTGCGCGGGCGTGATGAGATTGGATGACGAGGCTTTGAGCGTGCAGGTGTGCCGCGCGGCGATCTGCCCGCGCAGAATAGCCTCTTCCGGCGTGTAGCCATCCAGCACGAAGCTACTCAGGAAGCCCACCGCCAGCCCGTCGCCTGCGCCGTTGGTGTCCATCACGGGCGCGTCCATCGGGACCGGCGGAAAGTAGCGCGTTCCCTCCCGCGAGCCGAGCGCGCAACCCTGCGCCCCCATTCCCACGATGACGAAGCGCGCCGGGCCACGGTTGAGGAGCGCCTCAATCAAAACGTGCGGCGGATGATTGACCGCCGAGCAGAACAAGATGTCCGCATACCGGATGAAGTCCTGTCGGTAGCCATCATCCACCGACACCACGTCTTGAAGATCGCACGCGATGGTCGCGCCGTATTCTTTGGCGATGGGCAGCAGATACCGCGCCCAGTTGGGAATGTTGAAATGCACCAATCGCGATTTACGCAGAATCGAGCGGCAAATTTCCAGATCGGGAACCAGCGTCATGTGGCTTTTCCCATCATAAAAATTTTTGCGTCTCCCGTCCCGGTACATAAAATTGATACTACGATTAGTG
>JAKQHY010000112.1 GCA_029555965.1 Chloroflexota bacterium
CGAAAATTCGTTTTGGTCTACGATTTGCGCCTAAAGGCGCGGTTTGAAGGGTATTTTTTCGTGGGCGGGCGTAGCCCGCCCACGAAAAAATACCTTCCTGAAAGCGGCTTTAGCCGTAAGACCCGGCGCAGCGGCGCAACGCCGCTATAATTTTCGGATAGGTTCTAAGGCGATCTGGTGTTGCAATAACCCGTTTTTTTACTCCCTTGCTTTTGTAGTACAATTCATCGGGTTCAAGTTTATCTTATTTGGTAATCGAGGCGAGACATGTTGTATGAGAATGTGTGTATTGAGGGGATGGGGTATGTCATCCCGGACAATGTAGTGACGACAGCGTGGTTGGAAGAGCAAATCGCGCCGGTTTACAAGGCGTTGGGGATTCCGGCAGGGTATATCGAGCGGTTGACCGGAATCAAGGAGCGTCGCTGGTGGGATGTCGGCACACGGGTATCCGAGGCATCCTCGTGGGCCGGGGCGCGCGCGTTGGAGAATACCGGCATTGCGCCCGGTGAAATTCAGTGCTTGATCAATGCGTCGGTCTGCCGGGACTATATCGAACCGGCGACGGCGACCTTTGTCCATAAAAACCTGGGACTGCCGCCGACGGCGATGAATTTCGACATGATCAACGCCTGCCTGGGTTTTGTCAATGCTATGATGGTCGTGGCTAACATGATTGAGCTGGGGCAAATTGACACGGGCATGATTGTGGCTGCGGAGGACCCGCGTGAGGGGCAGTTGGCGACGATCCAGGCCCTGCTGGAAAATCCGCCGAGCAAAGAGTCGCTGCGGGACAATCTGGCTTCTTTGACATTGGGGAGTGGTTCTGTGGCGATGGTCTTGCGGCATAAATCCAAGTCCCAGACCGGCAAGCGACTGCTGGGGGGCTACTTCTACGGCAATACCCAGTTCAATCATCTGTGCGTCGCGCAGACAAAATGGATGCACACCGATTCTTCTACCTTGATGCGCGAGGGCGCCAAGGTGGTCATCAAAGCCTTTGAAAGCTTCAAGCGGGACCTGGGCTGGACGGATGACCGGATTGATCGGGTCTTTACCCATCAGGTGAGCGAACCACAACGCATGTTTAACCTGTACCACATCCTGAAGCTGCGCGACGGCATTGATTATCCTACCCTGAGCTACCTGGGTAACACCGCTTCGGTGGCCGCGCCGATCAGCATGGCGATTGGGGTGGAGAATGGCTTTGTGAAAGACGGCGATCACATCTGCATGATGGGCGTGGGCAGCGGCATCAACAGCATCATTGCCGGAATCCAGTGGTAATGAGAAGTGAGTAACAAGAAATGAGTAATGAGTAATGAGTGATGAGTGATGAGACTTGTTACTCATTTCCCTTTACTCATTACTCATTTCCCCTGACTCATTACTCCATACAATGCTATGACTGACTTCAAATCTCTTTATCCCTTTGCATCCCATTGGCTGGATTTGGATGGCGCGCGGCTGCACTATCTGGACGAAGGCCCGCGCGATGGGCCGCCGGTGGTGATGGTGCATGGCAATCCGACGTGGTCGTTTTACTTTCGGACGCTCATCCCGGCGTTGGCGCAGACGCACCGGGTGATCGTGCCGGATCATGTCGGGTGCGGGTTTTCGGACAAGCCGCAGGACTATCCCTACACATTGGAGCAGCACATCCAGAATTTGGAGCGGCTGATCGCCCATTTGGGGCTGCGCAACATCACGCTGGCGCTGCACGATTGGGGCGGGGGTGTCGGGATGGGCTACGCCACCCGTCACCCGGAGACGGTGGCGCGCTTTGTGATTTTCAACACCTCCGCGTTTTTCGCCCCGGCGATCCCTGCCGTCTTGCACCTGGCGCGCAGCCCGCTGTTGGGAGAATTTGCAGTGCGCGGCCTCAACCTCTTTGTGCGGGGCGCGCTGGTGTGGGGGACGTCGCAGCGGGCGCGCTTTACGCCGGAGGTGCGCGCCGGGTATGCCGCCCCCTACGACTCGTGGCGCAACCGCATCGCGGTGTATCGCTTCGTGCAGGACATCCCGACGACGGCGGCGCATCCCACCCGCGCCACCATAGACGCCATTGACGCCCGGCTCCACCTCTTCCGCCAGCACCCTATGCTGATCCTGTGGGGTGCGGATGACTTCGTGTTCACCGTCAAGGATTTCCTGGCCGGCTGGCGCGCGCGCTTCCCCGCCGCCGAAGTCCACGTCCTGGAAAACGCCGGCCATTACGTCGTCGAAGACGCCCATGAGCGCATCCTCCCTCTGATGCAGGCATTTTTCTATCAGCAGATTTAGCAGATTAAGCAGATTTTGGACTGGATACAATGCTAATCTGCTAAATCTGCTTAATCTGCTGACAAAAGTTTTTAGATAGGATTCTCAAGATGGAACTCTACAACGTAGCTCAAGCTGTTGCAGACATGGCCGGGCGAGCGCCGTTTCGCCCGGCGATTATTTTCCCGGCAGGGCGCGATGCGGAAGGCCGGCTCAAAACTGTGCAGTTCAACTTCCGCCAGTTCAACGCCGAAGTAGACCGGTACGCCCACGGCTTCACCCAATTTGGCGTGAAAATGGGCGACCGCGTGCTGCTGATGTTCCGCGTGGGGGTGGAATTGACGGCCACCATCTTTGCGTTGGCGAAAGTCGGCGCAGTGCCCGTTATCATTGACCCCGGCATGGGCCGCGAAGCTTTCCTGCGCTGCGTCGCCGACGCGCAGCCGACCGGGTTGATCGCACTGCCCATCGTCCACGCGCTGCGGCGACTTGTGCCCGCGTCATTTCAATCGGTGCGGCGGAACGTCGTGGTGGGCAAACCGGCGTGGCTGGCGGATACGACGTTGGCTGCCCTGCGCTCCCCATGCGCCGACCCATTCCCCGTTGCGCCGACGACGCTGGAGAGCGAGGCGGGTGTGGCGTTCACGTCCGGCAGCACCGGAACGCCCAAAGGCGTGGTCTATTGGCACGGGATGTTCAAGGCGCAGATCGAAGTGCTGCGCAACGTCGTCCACATCGAAGAAGGCGAAGTGGATCTGGCGCTCCTCGCGTCGTTCATCGTGTTTGGGCCGGCGTTGGGCATCACCACCATCATCCCCGATATGGATCCTACCAAGCCCGCCGAAATCAACCCGGCCTACGTGGCGGAGGCTATCCAGACCTTTGGCGTGACCAACACCTTCGGCTCGCCGACGATTTGGAAGCGCGTTGTGCCGTATTGCCTGGAACACGACATCCGCCTGCCCTCGCTCAAACGGGTGTTAATGGCGGGCGCTCCCGCGCCGCCAACGTTGATCCAGCCGCTCGTTGAACAAATCCTTTCGCCGACCGCCGACGTCATCACGCCCTTTGGCGCGACAGAGGCAATGCCGCTGACGTGGATGAGCGGCCGCGACATCGTGCGCGACACGGCGGCGCGGACGGCGTCCGGCGCGGGGACGTGCGTCGGTCGCGCCATACCGGGTGTTGATTTGCGCGTGATCCGCATCAGCGACGACCCCATCCCCACCTGGGATGACGCGCTTGTCCTGCCGGCCGGCCCTATCGGCCCGGCGACGGTGGGCGAGGTGGTGGTGAAGGGGGCGATGGTCACGCGCGAATACCTCAATCGCCCGGACAAGACCGCCGCCGCCAAAATTCGGGACAAGGACGGCGTCTGGCACCGGATGGGCGACCTGGGTTACTTTGATGCCGAGGGGCGGCTGTGGTTCTGCGGGCGCAAGGCGCATCGGGTGGAGACGGCGGAGGGGCGGCTGCTGCCCGTGCCGTGTGAGAGCATCTTCAACGCGCACCCGGCGGTCGCGCGGACGGCGCTGGTGGGGGTGGGGCCGCGCGGACAGCAGCGCGCGGTGTTGGTGGTGGAGTTGAAGCCGGAACACGGGCGCACTCCTCTGGAGCGCCAAAAATTGACGTTGGAACTGCTGGCGTTGGGGACGGAACATCCACACACGCGCCCGATCCGGGACGTGCTCTTTTACCCGGACGTCTTCCCCACTGACGTGCGCCACAATGCGAAGATTCAGCGTGAAAAGCTGGCTGTGTGGGCGGAGGAACGTCTGACGGCGCGGCCTCTGGCGTCGCTGCGGGCCGCGCGGACGCTGCGTGACGGCGTTTCCTATACCGGCAAGCGCGCCTGGAAATCGGGGCCGGCGCTTGGCGTCGTGGGCGCAGTCCTGGCCGTTGTCCTTTCGCTCATCCTGATGCGGCGGCGCTCGCGGAATCAATAGGATTGTTGCCATATTGGAAAAGAAAATTAGGACGCAGATTTTCGCGGATTCACGCAGATATTTTTAGAATCAGCGTTCATCCGCGTTTATCTGCGTCCAGTCTTTTTGTCAGGAGTTTGCTATGAAAGCGCTTGTCACGGGCGGCGGCGGGTTTTTGGGGCGGTATATCGTCGAGCAGTTGGCGGGGCGCGGCGACGAGGTGACGGTGTTCTCGCGCGGGGCGTACCCGGAGCTGGCGGAGTTGGGCGCGCGGGTGGTGCGCGGCGACTTGCAGGATGCGGATGCCGTCAAGTCCGCCTGCGCCGGGATGGATGCGGTCTTCCACGTGGCGGCGAAAGCAGGTGTGTGGGGCGCGTGGGACGACTTCTACGGCGTCAACGTGGTCGGCACGCAGAACGTGATTGCAGCGTGCCAGGCCCACGGCGTCCCGAAACTGATCAACACCAGTTCACCCAGCGTGATTTTCGACGGGAAGCCGCAGGAGGGCGTGGACGAGGCGTACCCGTACCCGGCGGAGTACGAAAGCCCTTATCCGCACACGAAGGCCATCGCCGAGCAGGTGGTCGCGGCGGTGCACGGGCCAAACTTGCTGACCGTGTCGCTGCGGCCGCACCTCATCATCGGGCCGCGCGACAATCATTTGGTGCCCGGTCTGCTGGCGCGCGCCAAGACGGGGCTGCTGCCGCAAGTCGGCGACGGGACGAACAAGGTGGACCTGACCGATGTGGAAGACGCGGCGCGGGCGCATTTGCTCGCTGCCGATGCGCTGGCGCCGGGATCGCCGGTGGACGGCCCTGCGGGGCGGGGGCGCGTGTACTTCATCAGCCAGGGGGAGCCGGTGACGTTGTGGCCCTGGGTGCGCGGCCTGCTGCGCGAGTTGGGGTTGCCGGAGCCGCGTGTGCGTCTTTCACTGGCGGCGGCGCGGGCGATGGGGGCCGCGTTGGAAAAGGCGCACCGCGCGCTGCATCGCCCCGGCGAGCCGCGCCTCACGCGCTTCCTCGCCAGCGAGCTGGCGCAGAGCCATTACTACGACATTTCCGCCGCCCGCCGCGATTTCGGGTATGCGCCGCAGGCGACGATGGCGGAAGTGAAGGCGAAGTTGGTGGCGTGGATCAAAAAGCAGGACGCAGATAAACGCGGATGAACGCGGATTTTTTGGGGGGGGCGGAAGTCATCCCCAATTTGAGCGGGTGTATTCCCAAACCACCTGTCTCTCAAACCCCGGCAAATAATCGTAGGTATGCCTGCGTTCGCCGGCGTTGACGAAGTGCAGTTTTTCGAGAACCCGGTTGGAGGCGATGTTCTTCGGGTGGGTTTCGGCAAAGACTCTTTCTACGGCGAGAAAGTCAAAGGCATATTCCAGGATGGCCTGCGTGATTTCTGTGGCGTAGCCTCTTTTTTGCTGTTCGGGGACGATAAACCACGAAAGCTCCAGCCCCGGTTCCTCTGGATGAGTGTCTGCGGCAAAACCGGCGATGCCGATCGCTGCGGCCGTGTCTTTGCGAATCAAGACGCCATACCGGTAATCCCGGCTTCCCCACGCCTCGCGCCACTCGTGCAACGTCTCCTTGACTTGCTCTGGCGTCCATGGCTCTCCCAGATAGCGCATCATGTCCGCGTCGCAAAAGAGGCGCTCCAATAGCGGCTGATCCTCTGCTTCGATGCGCCTGAGCAGTAATCGGGGGGAGTCCAGTAAGGTCAGGCAGGTTTCGATGGGCGTGGGCATATCCTTACTTTTCCTGGCTCTCACTGACAGGATAATGGATTGGCACCATTTCTGTGTTCATCATGACTGCCAAATACCATCCCAAAAGCACTATCCACGGCGTTTCTGCGATGCCGCGCGCCTGGGCGGCCATTTCGACCTGCGCAGACATACGCAACACCCCTTTCATCTTGCGATAGCTGATAATTTCCTCGCCCGTTTCTGTCTTGAACGAATACTGTGTTGCCCAGAAGTTGACGTTCGCAAGATATTTGCGCCCATCCCGCAACTCTAAGGTTCCCCCGTGATCCCAGGTGTTGTTATGAAAAACTGCCAGATCCGTTTGGCTACCGCTTTCTCTGATCGTCACTTTTGTCTGTAAGAAGCCTACTCGCTTGAAAGTCCAGCTCCCATCCGCACTTTCGGCTGTGGCAAACGAGCCTGCGCCGCTCCGAAACCGCAATTTGGCGACAAGCAATTCGCCATTGTGCAATTCGTACCCCATTTCCAGAGCGTGGGGTTGGGACCATATCAATTCACGTCCGATAAAATCAGTTATTTTTTCCATAGATCAATCGTTACTCCTGTTCCCAAATCCGCAGCCCGAACCGGCTGAGGTAGATGGGGATATTCTGATACAGCGGATTCGCCGCCTCAATCGCGCGCAGCATTTCGCGCTTGATGTAGGACTGCGCGGGGCAGAGCAGAGTGAGCGAACCGCCTTCGCCGCCGGCGCCGTTGACTTTCCAACCGAGCGCGCCGAACTCGCGGGCGATTTCGATGACGGCGCGCGCGTCCTGGCTGACGAGGTCGGGGTGCAGGCGGCTCTGCGCCTCCGTGTTCTCGGTCATCGCCCGACCCAGGGCGGCAAAATCCCCGGCGTAGACTGCGTCGCGCGACTTCTCCGCCGTCGCGCGCAAATCCTGGAGGCGTTTCGTCTCCGGCCCCTCGTTTTCCAACTCCTTGATGACGCGCAGGTGGACGTCCGAGGAGACGTGCGATTTCCCCAGGTAGATGAGCGCGAGCCGTCGTTCCAGTTCCCACCAGATGGCGTTGGAGACGTAAAGCTGCGAGACGCTGGCGCGCGGGTAGCGGTGCATCTCGATGAAGTTGATGCCGCCGTAGGCCGAGCACAGTTGATCCTGGATGCCGGACTGCTGCCTGAGCAGCTCCACTTCGACGGCGTGGGCGGTGTAGGCGACCTCGTGCGGGGTGAGACGGCCCGGCGTGAGCTGATCCAGTGCGCCGATGAGGGCCACCGTCACCGCCGCCGACGTGCCGGTGGAGCAGCCGCTCGGCGCTTCGGAGTGGATCGTCGCCTGGATGGCAACCTCCGCCGGCACGCCCATGCGCTCGATGGCGGCCTCCAGCAGCGGGTGGCGATCCCAGCCGGGCGTTTCCGGGTGGACGGCGTAGCGTTCCCCGTAGTTTTCGGCGTACAGCACGATGCGATCCGTCCCCGGTCTGTATGGGTAGACCTCGATTTGCACTTCCACGTAGGGGTAGACGCCAATGTTGAAAATCTTGCCGTGCCCGGCAAACCAGGTGTCCGTCCAGCCGCCGTTGTCGCAGATGCGGATGGGCGCGACGCTGTTGATGACGCGCAGGGGAGTGGGGGCATTGGCGACCATAGCAGGTTAGTAGAAGATGTATCCCCAATCGAAGACTTGTGACAAAATGTTAAGAATGACAATGACCACGACGGCAACTATGAACTGTTTCCAGTCAATTCTTCTCCCTCTCATTGGCGCCTCCTCTATTCAATAACCACAGAGGACGCAGCGGTCACAGAGAAAAATCTCTGCGCGCTTTGCGCACTCTGCGGTGAAAACTTTATAGCGATTGACTTAACAGCACACGCCACAGCGGCGCGAGCCACACTTTGAGTCCGGCGTCCACCGCGCAGCCGAGCAATCCCCACAGTAGGTAAGGGCGGATGGCGGTCCAGCGCCAGGGATGTTGGCGAAGGATGACGAAAAAGACCTCGGCGGCGGCGACCATCAGCGCCAGGTAGGCCCACCCACGCAGCAACGACCAAATCGGCCAGGCGAACAGCAGCGTCTGCCACGGGTGGCGGCTCATCTGGAGCAGTTGGGCAACGTGGTAGTTCATAATATTCAATTCCCGCGAACCGCCGATGAGTGTGGTCAGGCCACACGACCCCATTGCGCTGAAGACCACGCGCCACACCCCGATAGCGTGGAGCGGCAGGAATTGCTCTGGGTGGGCAATGGCGCCTTCGTTGTGCAAAATCCAGTTGAGTGTGTCTGTGTGATAAGCCCTTCCCTGATCCACCAGCGGGGCGAAAGTGTTGCCGCTCAATAAGAGCGCGCCGATGAAAACGACAGATTTCACAATCCCCCAAAAGCTGGCGACGCGAAACAGGCGCGCGATGTCCTGGCGGTAGATATGGGCGGCGAAGACGGGGAAGAAGAACACGGCGTCAAGTGCGTACAGCAAAATGGGGTTTTGTAAGGCGATACTGACCAGAAGCGTCAGCGCGATCTCACCCACCAGGTAAAGGTAGAGATGCGATGTCCAAAGGAAGGAGGGCCGGAAAGTTTGCCACTGCATTGATGACGCCTCGTTAAAGGTTGACAAGTCAGAAATTCACGACCAGCTTCATTATAACATGCTCTTTTGGATGTTAAACCGCGCCCTTTTGCCAGGGCTATCGCATTTGACCGCGTCCAGCAACTGAATACGGCCTGAAGGCCGGGGATAAAAGGGATTTTTGTGGCTGGGCGAAGCCCAGCCACAAAAATCGTCCTTAAAAACGCCGCTTTAGCGGCAAAACAGACAGTCTTACAGGCGGGACTTTTTGAAATGCGATAGCCCTGGCCCTTTTGCCCGTTGACAGTTGGTCAGGAATCACATAGACTAAGAGTAGTGCGGTTTGATTGTTTTGTAAACCATTCAGGAGGGAAACGATGGACGGCAAAGGGTGGGCTGGAAGAGGGGTTCAACTTGTGATCTCTTTGGCTATGGGGCTGGGGCTTTTGGCCGGGCTGGGCTGGCTGTGCGCCTCACCTCCCGATATGGCGAAGGCCGATACGGTTAATGCCGGTTTTACCTTTGATCAGACTTACAATGCGGTTTGGGGGCGCGTGCAGCCCGGTGATCATGTGACAATCCTCGCGGCTGCGACCGGAGCGTATGGCGCCGCGCAAGCCGATGGCGCCGGTTTTTTCTGGACGTCGTTGTGGCAGGCTGAGGGTTTACCGGCAGAGTGGGGGAGCGTGGATTCGTTGGATATTGCTGTCAACGGTATGTCGCGCGCCACGCTTTCCTTCGGAGAAATCAGCGGCTATGTGGATGTGTTGGACAATGCCGTTTATGGCACTATCGAGGGCGTCCCCGCGGGCACGCCGGTGACGGTGACTCTGGGCGATTTTGGATTCATGGCGGCCGATAAGCCTCGCGTGGTCACGACCGTGGATGACTACGGCGACTTCACGGCGGCTTTCGCGGCGGATTTAGGCCCGCACCAGATGGCGCAAGTGTACTATCAACCCCAGGCCGAGCAGACGGTCATGGCCTATCTCTATCCTCAAGATGTATTTCGTGTCGTCAATTACAACGCCGTTGAGGGTTTTGCGGAACCGGGTAGTTTAGTGACCGTGACGGTGTATGATGAAACGCCGGCGCTGGTTTGGGAGGAAACCGTTGTGGCGGAAGCGCCTCACGGCACCTATCACGCGACCGGCGACGGAATGGGTCTCCAGTTCGGCCAGCAGGTGCAGGTCGAATTGGAATTCGGCGGGCTGCTTACCCCGTTAGAGGTAGGCGAATTGACTGTGGCGGCGCAGGTCGGCGTCGTTGCCTTGCTCGGTTCCGCGCCACCCGACGCCCCGGTGCGGGCGCTGGTGACGGATGGCTATCAGAATCTGTTCACCAGTGTAGGCGATAGCGCGACCCCCGAGGGCGTCTACTCGCTTACGTTGGACTTTCCCCTGGAGCCGCATCAGTGGCTCTATGTGGTATATCAAGATGCTTCCGGCAATGAGGTGGGGATAGCCACGCCTCCTTCGCAAATTCGCGTGGTCGTGGGACGCCCGCCGGAAGTGGGTTTGATTCAGGCAATTGCGGATACACCGCAGCGCACCGTAACCTACACGCTGGATACCGGCTCGGCGCTTTACGTCAACCCGGCGCGCTGGTGTGGCAACGATAACCAGTGCGAGGGCTGGAATCCCTGGGATAGCGACGGCGTCGCGGTTGAACCGGG
Organism: Chloroflexota bacterium; assembly: GCA_029555965.1. Lineage (GTDB taxonomy): Bacteria > Chloroflexota > Anaerolineae > B4-G1 > SLSP01 > JAKQHY01. The sequence goes on from JAKQHY010000112.1 coordinate 10,142, forward strand.
CCACGTCATCACGGCAGAGTTCTCGCATGGCCCGGTGATGACCATGATCGTGGCTGACGTCACTCTGGCTTTGGATTGGGCCGCTAATGGCGCGTCCGGCACGGTGGACGTCCCCGGCTGGTTGGGGCTGACGGTGGGACAGTGGCATTCAGAAAAGTATCCCGTTCACGGCACTGTATTGACGCATGCAGATGTGAGCGTTGGGTATAGTTTCCTCTTCCCCGGCTTTGATGTGCGTTACGGAATGTGGGCGCGGGCGGAGCATTACGCGAGCGTCGGCGGCCATCGAACCATGATCCAGTTTGACTCAACCCCCCACCTTGAAGTTTTTCCGTTGTACAACGCGGTGACCGGCGTATCGCCATGGCCGAACGAAGCGTTGACGGCCACGCTCGCCGGACCGTCCGGCGAGCCGTTGGCGGAGTTGCACGGCCTTAGCAATGATGCCCGGAGGTTCTCGCTTTACGACTTCCCCGGTTATTGGATCTTGCCCTATCATCGGATCACGGTAACGGGGGAAAGCGGTTGGGACACCGCTGTTCACATCCCCCCCTTGGATGTCCGGGTGGATCTGGCTGCCAACTTGGTCACGGGAAGCGGCCCACAGGCGCTCCTGTTCATTGACCATCACTTTGCCCATAATGGGCAAGACTATGCCTATGGGAATTTTGTGCCCGGGGCAGCTTATGCCCTGGACACGGGACTGTACGGCGCGGACCTGGCGTGGCAGCATGATCTCGGAGTCACTTACCAGACCTCTATCGGTCATCTGATTCATGCCCCGTTTGCCTGGCCCCAAATTGTGGCGCACTACGGCCCAGCCTCTGGCGGCGACAATCGTGTGTGGGGCCACAGCGCGCCGCCCTCTCGCCCCCTTACGCTGACCGTGACGGCCCCCGGCGTCGGCGTCCTTGCCACGCGCATCGTCAACGCCGGGGTGGATGGGACCTATGATGTCGGCAACCTGCCTGCTGGGAGCATCGCCGCCGGCAACTGGGTCACGGTGGAATTCAGCAACGGGATCCTGGACAGTGTGCAAGTTGCGCCAGTCAGCGCCACGGCGGACGCGGTGGAAGACCTGGTGGTGGTGGCGGCGCCGGTCGGTATGCCGGTTCACATCAACGCCGACGGCCCCAATGGCTGGTGGGAGTGGACAACTGAAAACGATCCGGTCGTGGTGGGGGCAAGCGGCGTAGTCACCTTTGATCTGGGGGCGGAAGGGTACGATATTGTGCCCGGCACAAGTTTCAATGTTCACGTTCATCAATTCCACGAACACAACACGCAATACTCGTTCAAACTGGCTGCCCCCGAATTGCAACTCTTTAAGTGGAGTGAGGACGGCTTTGCGCGGCCGGGTGGTGTCTTTGTTTACGGCTTTCACTACCGGAATGTGGGGGAGATGCCCGCGCAAGACGTGCAAATTGTGGACACCCTGCCGCCCGGCTTGCATTATGCCGGCGATACGTCAGGGTATCCCGTCACCCTTAGCTCCGACGCTTCCGTCGTCACCTGGACGGTGGGCGCACTCAACCCCGGCGAAGAACGGTGGTTTATGTTGACCGTTAATATCCCCACCGACATTGTCACCGGCAGTGGGGTCATTTCCGGCAACGTCGCCTTCATCCAGACTGTCACGGCAGGGGATACCCCGGACGACAATATGGCGGAAGCGATGCCTGTGGATGTTTGGGAGCGGCTGGTAGATGTAAGTGTCTACAAAGAGGCGCTGGTTACCACCCCGGCACCGGGTGCTATATTCCAATATCGCATTGACGTCTGCAATCAAGTCCAGACGGCCATTGGCCCGGTATGGTTGACCGAGACGTTGCCGATTTCTACCACGCTAGTGGACTGGTACGCCAATGCCCCCTATTGGAATGAAACATACCGCGAGCGCGGTCAACTGGTGCTTGCCGCCCCCGGTCTGCCCGGCGGGATTTGTTCCGTCCTCTTGGTGGCGCTCCGGGTGGATGCGAACGCCCCCCTCGGCCTGCCGCTCATCAACGAGGTCCGGATCAGCGCGCCAGGCGATGCCAATGACAGCAACAACATCTACGTGGACACCTGGGTGGAGGTGGATGAGCCTTATCTTGAGATGAGCCTGGACAAGCAAGTCTTTGCTGCGGTGTCTGTGCCCGGCGGTTGGATCAACTATTTCATCACCTATAGCAACGATGGCAACGTTCCTGTTTCGGTGCGTATTACCGATACTCTCCCCCTTGATGTAGTCTTCCAGTATGCCCATTGGGGCGGCGGCGACCAACCCAACGCCAATCAACCGCTGCCTGAACCAGATTATTTCCAGGACAATGAGATCGCCTGGGACCTGGGGATGCTACTGCCCGGCCAATCGCGTTGGTTCCACGTCCAAGCGCAGATAGATTCGGAGGCGCAGCCGGATGATAGTTTACTCAACTGCGCCGATCTGGGCGTGCCGGAGCTATATGACACGGCGTGCGCCGAGGTTGTTTTGTTGCCCACTGGCGGTAATTTAGGCGTTTCCAAATGGCATGAATTGGACGAGGACCTCGCGCGCCTCACCTATCACGTGGACTTCGCCAACTATGGCGATGCCGAAATGACCGATGTGCATATCGTAGATACGCTGCCGGATAACGTTACCTGGGATGGGGAATGGGGTATTGAGGTGAATGGCTTCAGTGCGCCTCTGAGCCTGACCGTCACCGGCGCAGCGTTGAACTGGTCCCTCAGCGCACTGCAACCGGGCGAGTATGGCTGCATCTGGTTTGATCTCCTGCTGGACTATCCAGGGACGCCCGGCGTCTGGTATACCAACACGGTGGAAATCCTTCCTGTAGGTGGGGATACCGACCCGGAGGATAACACCTTCCTGGATGAAGCTTATACCGGCGAGCCGCAGTTGGCCGTCTCGGTCTACAATCCCACCGGCCAAACCCTCGTCCCGGCGCGCGTTGTGGTGCGCAGTCTCGGCGGGGAATGGTTCGACGCCGAGGAGCACACGCTTCCCGGTGGACCGGCGTTGTTTGCCGGGTTGCCTGCGGGCGAATATGCCGTGCTGGCCTGGCCGATGGGCGCCGCCATCCCCCAATGGGCCAATTCCGCCGAGACCGTGCTGTTCGTGGATGACGCTTCCCCTATTGAAACCGTCTCCCTGCGCCTGCGCGCGCCCGATGTCGTTGGCATGGTGCGCGCGCCGGGAGGGGGCGCGCTGCCGCCGGCGTTTGACGAAAACGGCAAACGCGCGACAGACCCTGCCTGGGTGGAGGTGATGGGCCATGACGCCGCCGGCAACTGGCTTGAGCTGTGGGTCAGCACTAACATCACCGGCCAGTTCAGCCTGGCGTTGCCTAATGGGGAGTACGATCTCCTTGCGAAGCCGGATTGGGACCTGGCGCTGACCTACACCCAATCGCTGCCCCGCGCTTTCGCATTGACCGGTGCAACCGGGCGTCCGCTCAACCTGAACGGCATTTCCCTGACCACTCCGCGCCTGACTGGCGTTGTGCATGATCCGGAAGGCCGCCGCGTTTCGACGTGGGTGCAGCTCTGGTCTGCCACCGCACAGCAATGGGATGTCACCCTTTGGGAACCGCCCTTCGACGATAAACCCTTCCTCTTTGGCGGGTTGCCGGCCGGCACATACTTTGTGCAAGCGCAGCCGCCGGAAGATAACCCGCGCGGCTACGGCCATTCCAACGTCTTTACCTTCACCGTGCCGCCGACCTCTGCGCAGGACATCACCCTGGTCTTGCAAAACCCCAACTACATCGGCCAGATCCGCTTTCCCGCCGTTGTCGAGCCGGACCGGATCGGTTGCCCCGGCTGCCCGGTGGAAGAGGTCGAAGTGCGCATTCACACCGAAGACGGCAACGGCAACTGGCTGTACGAAGCCTGGAGCGATACCGACCATAGCGGCCGCTTCACCTTTGGCGGCCTGACGCCGGGCGCGTACTTTATGGAATTCTTCTTGCCGGACTGGTTGGCTGGCGATTGGAAACCGCCGGCCCCGACGCAATTCACCCTAACCTCATCCACCGAACAACTGACCGACACGTTTGCCCTGCGCCCGACCCTGCGCACCAAGTTCGCCGTTGGAACGGTGCTGGATGCCGACGGCTACCCGGTAGAGGACGCCCGCGTCAAAGCCGTCCACCAGGACAGCGGCCAATGGCGCGACGCTTACACCGACGAGAACGGCGACTACGAAGCCTATCTGGCCGACGGCGTGTGGCGGTTGTGGGTCGAGCCGGCCTATCCCGGCGTGGACTGGTTCTACAACGGCGGGGCGCAGTGGGTTTCCTTCCCCAACAGCCCCACCCAAGTGGTGACGCGCACCGTGGACTTCGCCGTCATCCGTTTCGACGATGAGGACTTCGTGCGCGTCACGGGCGTCCTCTCCGATCCGCGCGGCATCGTCCTGCCGCCCAACGTGGCGACGGTCGCCCTCTGCGACGACACGGGCGAGTGCTTCACCGCGCCCTCGCAAGCCGATGGGAGCTTCACCGTGATAGTCTACCCCGGCGTCTACAATGTGTGGGTGCGTCCGCGCCCTGGCTCTGGCTACCTGCCGCCCGCCGGCGACGGCTTCCAAATCTTCGTGGACGACGCCGCCGACCTGGGCCTGCACTACCTACGCCCTGTGTCTGAAACGCGCACCGCGCGCATCCAGGGGCGCGTCATCGTCACGCCGACATTGAGCGGCCTGAACGGCGTCGCCATCGAAGCCTGGAACGACCGGGGCGATTGGAACGCTACGCAGAGCCTTACTGCGCCTGTTGGCGGTCCCGGTTTCTACGTACTGAACCTGGCGCCTGGTCACTGGTATGCCAAGCCCTCCCTGACGCCCGCGCAGGAAAAAGCCTACTTCCTGCTGCCGCCGCCGCAACGAGAAGGCGACCTTGCCGCTAACCAGACCATCACCAACGTCAACTTCTTCCTGACGCCCAAGGATGGGACCATTCGCGGGCGGCTGGTGGACGCAGGCGGCGCGCTGCTCACCGACGTGGAGGCCGTGGTGTATGCGGAAACGTGCATCGCCGGCGCTTGCGACGTGATCGTGGACGAGGCCGAAGTCAACGGGGGGACCTTTGTGTTGAAAGTCGTCGGCGGACGGGCGTACCGCGTGGGCGTCTGGCTGATTTCCGGCTGGCACATCCCCGGCGGCGTCACGCCGGAGACGGTGACGGTGGCTGCCGGGCAGACCGTCGGCGGCGTCCAGGTGACGCTGCTCGAAGCGGGCACGCGCCTCTGGGGGCAGACGGTGGACGAGGCGGGTCAACCGGTGGAATTGGAAGCATACATCTACGGGATGGCGCCGGGGTATCCTTCGGTAGAAGATTCACTCTGGCCCGACAAGGCGCCGTACGTATATGAGCTGTACGTGCCCACGCCGGCGATGGCCCCCATCACCTGGACGCTGGGCCTGTGGGTGGACCCGGCCAGCGGCTACATCGCCGACCCGGCTTACCCGGAGTACCCCATCGCTGTGCAGCCCGGCCAGACGGACATCCGGCAGCCTCTGCGCGTCCGGCGGCTGGATACGCAGATTGCCGGGCGCGTCTTCGTGAGTAGCACGCTTGTTCCGGCGCGCTACGTGTGGGTCTACGCCGAGGGGCTGCCCGGCACGCCCAGTGACGGTCAATACTTCGAAGCGCAGACCGACGCGCGCGGCGTTTACACCATGCCGGTGTTACCTGGCGATTACCGGGTGAGCGCGTATGTCCCTCCCCATCTCGCCGGCCAATACTTCCCGCCGAGCAGCCAGGAATGGCGCAGCACAACCGATAATCCGCTCAACCTGACGTTCCGTTACCGCCCGCCCGACTCGCCGGAGATTCAGGGACAAGTGACGATTGCCTCCACCGTGATGTTGCCCGTCAACGCCGAAGTGAGTGTGATGGGCTGGTCAGAAGATGGCGACTACCTCGAAGTGACCGCGCGTCCAGGGCAGACCTACCGCCTGCCGGTGCTCCCCAACACGACGTGGTATGTGTGGGCTGTGTACGAAGATCCGATCAACGGGGCGTACTACGAGAGCGAGGAATATGAAATTGAGGTCGGCAGCGTCACCGTCGGCGGCGTCAACCTGGAATTGACGTTTGCTTCCGAGTTGCCGGGGGCCGTCTGCGAGAGCTTTGACCCGACCCTCTTCAAGCGTATCACCCTGCCCGCGCCGGCGGGCAAGCCCGCGCCCATCATCGAAATCCCGGCGGGGACGATGCCCTTCACCGGGACGGCCACGTTGTGCGCCACGCCCAAGGGCGCGCTGCCGGGCGGCTCGCGGATGATTGGTTTCGGCTACGAGCTGGAGGTCTGGGACGAAGACGGCGCCCTCGTCACCGAGGACTTCAACAAGAAAGTGCGCCTGAGCTTCTACTTTGACCCCGCCGCCCTACAAGCCGCTTTCCCGCCGGGGTATGAGGTCTCGGCGAGCGACCTGCAACTGGTCTACTTCTCCACCGTGCGGAATGAGTGGACGGCGTTGAGCGACCAGTTTGTGGACTTGGAGGATTTGTATGCGACGGGGAAGGTGGATCACTTCTCGAAATTTGGGTTGTTGTCCAAATTCGGTTTGCTATCTGCTGGTTACACTATCTCCAATGTTACATTGACCGGCCCAACTACTGGCGTCCTCAACACCGACTACTCCTTCACCGCCACCCTCACCCTCACGCCGGGGACGGCATTGCTGCCCACGCCGGTCACGTACACCTGGCAGGCCAGCGACCACCTGACCGCCCTCGCTATCAACACTACCTCGCTCACCGTGACCGTCCCGTATAGCTGGACGCTGGCAGGGACCAAGCGCGTCACCGTCACCATCGAAAACAGCGGCGGGTTTATCTCCGGTCTGCCGGCGCAATCTGTCTACACCATCACCATTGCCGCCTTGCCGGAACAAAACTATTTCATCTACCTGCCGCTAGTGGCGCGCAACTATCCGGCGCCGTAAGCATGGTGTTATGAGATGTATCGGGCGGAACGTCGTTCCGCCCGATATTTTTTTACTTGCATTTCAGGCCAAAATAACGACAATGACGGGAAGGGAGAGGGAAGGTAAGTAACGAGTAACGAGTAACGAGTAACGAGTAATGAGTAATGAGTTATCAGTTACCCATCACCCATTTCTCATTACCCGTTTCTCATTACCCATTACCCATTTCTCATTACCCATTACCCATCACCTGGCTCAAGGAAGCATGTATGCCCGACCCAGATCGTGAATTGCTACAAGCCATCGCCGCGTATGTGCCGCGCGCGTTTGTGTACCGGATGCTGGAGACGCCGGAGACGACGGCGCCGGGGGTTGCGATCCATGAGAACGTGGCGCTGTTGTTTGCCGACGTCTCCG
>JAKQHY010000117.1 GCA_029555965.1 Chloroflexota bacterium
TTGCCGCCGTGTGACCACATCCGTCATCTCGAAGAGCTTCTCGGTATAGTCGCAAGTGTCGTGTTGAAGGGACGTCCCACACGCCTCGCAGACGTTGGCATCATTCACGCTTTCACCTTCATGGAAATATCCGCAGGCCAGGCACAGTTTGGCGCGCACGAAACGCTCGGTAGCGTCGCCAGTGGGCAACTGGCTGCGCATCACGCGATATTTGCTGCCCTCGTGGTAGATGATGTTGCCCGGCCCGAACTCGGTCAGCGCCAGGAAGCGCGCGCGGGAGATGAATTCGCCCTCGCGCACGCCGGTGGGGATGTAGGCGCGGATGGGCAGGCGCGGGAAGTTGTAGCCCGGCAAGAAGCCCTCGCTCGCCAGGTAACGGTAAGGATAGAAGTCCTGCTCGCCCGCGCCTTCGAGGTTGCACAGCAAGTCCTTCTGCCGCCGCGCTTCGCGTTCCAGGCGTTCCGCTTCCTGCACCTGCTCGCGCGGCACGCGGGTTTGGTACTGGCGATCAATGACGGCGCGCGCCGCGAGCAGTTGGCGATCCGCCGCCGTGTACATTTCGCGCCAGCGGTTGAAGGCCGCGTCAAAGGCGACCGGCGCGGCGCGCAAGAGAGTCCACAGCCAATCCTCGGAGTACCAGCCAGCTTGAGACAGGCTTGCACCGCAGGCTTCCAGCACGCGGCGACTTTCTGCAAAGCACTCTTGCAGCCGGGTATCGCTCAGGTGGATGGCGTGCGCCACTCCCTCGTGCAGCGGCATAGCGGGCGCGGCAACGTCCACCAGTTCGGTGATGGAGTTTTGCAGCGATAGCCCTACCCGCGCCAGCCACAGGGCGTGGATGTGCGCCGCCACCAGGTCTTCGCTGCTCAAATCCAGCCGGGGCGGGACGACGACGCCGGAGACCATTTTGACCGGGCGGCGGAAGAAGTACTGGTCGTGGCCGCTCACCGCCGAACAGTAGGTGGCGACGAGGGCCGGCTGCTTGCTGCGCCCGGCGCGCCCGCTGCGCTGCGCGTAGTTGGCCGGGGAGGGCGGCACGTTGCGCAGGTGAACCACGTTGAGGTCGGCAATGTCAATGCCCAGTTCCATCGTGGGGGAACAGAACAGGCAGGCCAGCTCGCCCCGGCGGAACGCATCTTCCCGCCACCCGCGCGCGTCTTTGTCCACCTGCCCGGTGTGTTCGCGGCCTTCCATCCCCACCAGTTCGGCGGCGGGGCGGGTGTAGAAATCGCGGAAGAACGGGTTGGCTTCCCGCTCCAATGTCTCCACGTCGGTCGAACGCATCCAGCGGGTGCGGACGGGATCAGGCGGTGGGGGCGCGCCGTCGCCGCGCCGCCAGAGCAGCGCGCTGGCGCGCAATTGCAGGGCGGCCTCGTCATCGCGCAGGAGGAGATAGCCGGCACCGCGCAAGGCTGCAATCCACGCGGCCAACAGTCCTTCATAGGCCGTCGTATCCAGTGGGCTGCCCAATTCCGGCCAAGCCTGCGGGGAACGGAGATAGCGGCCCAAGGCGCTGCGCGCCGAAAGGCTTTGCTCCCATTCCCCACGTTGCGTAGCGCTGGCAAAGACGAACCACGCGCTCTGCTTGAGGTGTTCGGTTTCGTCGAAGGCCCACGGCGGGCGCAGGGCCTGCATCACTTGCCGGCGGATGGCATCCTGGCGCGTCAGGTCGAAACATTCGGCGTCAATTGCCAGTGCGCGCCGCAGGTGATCCAGGAACGCGCGCGCCGCCCGCAGCCGCGTCTCTGGGGATGCCGCCGCGAGCAGGGGATGGCGCTGCCACGGCGCAGGTTCGGCGCAAAATTCTTCCAGGTCGAGGTAGTCCACCCGCAGCAGGCCGCACTGTTCCAGGTTCGGCTGGACGACGCGCCAGCCCCGGCGCAGGTCTTCGTAGATGCGGTATTCGACCAACGCGGTGAGGGCGTCCCGGTTGCGGCGCTTCGCCGGGCCGAAGTCGGCCACTTCTTTGGCGTAGACCTCCTGGGGCAAGGCCAGTGCCTCTACCACCTGCGCCGCAATCTTGGTGTGATCTAATGGCGCATCGGCGGGCAGGGCGCGGTAGATGGCCGCACGCAACAACGCCACCTGCACGAAGTCGTTGAAATGCCCGGCCTGGAGCGAGGCGTCCTGCCGGTTGTCGGTGAAGCTGAGGAGCTTGCGCGCGCCCTCGTCCACGTCAGGTTGGCGGCGCAGTTCGGCGACGGTCGAAAGGCTCAACAGCGTGGTCGCGGTACTGCGGCCCTCGCTGGACAGCCGCGCCAGTTTGCGGAAGTCACTCTCGCGCCGGGTGTGAATCGCGCCGCAGGTCAGGCAGGTGAGGAAGGGCTTGGGGAGGAACCAGGCAAGGGTGAATTGCGAATTGCGAGTTGCGAATTGCGAATTTTGCTCGATGGCGCCGTCAGGTCGCACGTAGAGGCGTTGGGGGATGGCGTCGCGGTAGTCGCGTTTGACGGTGCGGCCGGCGCGGGTCTGGTTAAACCAGGCGTCGGGCAGGTCGTCTTCGCGGGTTTCGTCCCAGACGGGCGCAGCGGGGTCTTCGACGAGCAGGTAGCCCTCGCGGACGGCGCCCCCGGCGGCAGATTCTTCATCCTGGGAGAGGGAAGGGCGCAGGCGATTGGCGCCGACTTCCCAATAGACCTGGTAATAGGCCTGGCCGCACTCGCGGCAGAAGAGCAGGGGGAAGAGCAGCCGCTCTCCGGCCGCCCCCGGCGCGTAGTGCTGGCCCTCGAGGGTGAGGTGACACCGCTCCGGCGGTTCGGCGGTGGCGTAGACCGCGCCGCCCTGCGCGATGAATTGGTGCAGCTTGAAGGCGAAGACGGGATTCTCTTCCGCGTCGCGCACTTCCGTCCCGCGCCGGAAGCACGCCTGGATGGCAGCGCGGCAGCCCTCTACATCCAGGCCGGTCGCTTCCGCCAGACGCGCCGCGCCCTCGGCCAACGTGATGGGGATGCGGCGATGCAGGTGTCCGCCGCGCTCCTCCACCCCAAACGTCTGCTCAATCCACACCGCCAGGGGATGGTGGACGAAGGCGTCAAACGTCAAAGCGTCAAACGTCAACGCATCGGCGACAAACGCTGCCACCGCTGCCCGCAATCTCTCCCCCTCTCCCACTCCCCCTCTCTCCCTCTCGCTTCCCCCCCACACCGTCGCCGGTTGAAGCGTCTCATCAATCACGTTCTCCGGCGGGATGGGGACGCCGAACAGGGTGGAGGCCACGCCGGCGACGACTTCCCGCTGCTCCTGGCGCGCGCCGCCGGTTGCCATCGTCGCGCTGGTGCCGATGCACTGCAAGGAAGGATTGCCGCAGCGCTCGCGCAGACGGCGCACGAGCATCGCCACGTCCGCGCCCTGCCGCCCGGTGTAGGTGTGGAGTTCGTCCAGCACCAGGTAGTGGAGCTCCGCCACGGTGCGATCCACGAAGACGCGCTCGTCGGGCCGGGTGAGCATCAGTTCCAGCATCACGTAGTTGGTCAGCAGGATGTGCGGCGGGTCGGACTGGATGGCGTCCTTCACCTGGCGCGATTCCTGGCCGGTATAACGGGCAAAGCGCACGGGGAAATCCGGGACGTTGGCCGTCAGCCGCTTGAGCGCCTCTTCCTGCGAGTTGATGAGGGCGTTCATCGGGTAGACGATGAGGGCGCGGACACTGTGGCGCGCGGGGTTGTGCTTGAGGACGTGGTCAATGATGGGGATGAGGTAAGTCAGGCTCTTGCCGGAGCCGGTGCCGGTGGTGAGGACGTAGGGCTGCTGCCGGGCGGCCAGGCGGATGGCCTGTTCCTGGTGAGCATAGAGGTGGAAGGGCTGGCCGTGGCTGTCACGGAAGACCTGGGCACAGAGGGGGTGTAGCAATCCTGCCCTGACCAGGTCGTCCACAGAGCCGCCGGGGGCGTAGGCGGGGTTGAGTTGCAGGAGTGGGTCAGGCCAGAGCGCGCCCTCGCGCAGGCGTTGCAGCACGAAGGCGCGGATGCGGTCGTCGCGGATGTTGAGGAAGCTACGCACGTAGGCGTCGTAATCGGCAATCACCCGGCGGTGAAGTTGGAAAGCGTCCATCAAGCCCTCCTTCAAAAGAGTCGAAAGTCGAAAATCCAAAGTCAAGAAACACTGCCGAAGATGGTTGCAAGCGGTTGAAGTTGCAGGTTAAAGGTCTCATGAGCGCGTTTAATGTGATCATGGGCAGGCTCATGATCACATTAAACGTGGTCATGAGCACGTTCAACGTTTCTATGAGTATGGCGAGAGTGTTCTTCAGGCTGGTTGCAGTTCGATGACCAATTCACGGCCATCTTCAAGATGGATACGATTGTCGTATACCTGAATCACATCTTGCGCCACTGGCTCAAAGCACAGACGTCCGTCAACAATGCGGGCGTGAAGGGCAATGGGTTGAGACGCCTCCTGGAAATCCGCCCAGACGCCAAAGAAGACATCGGCCGGCAACGCCCCATCCCACGCTTCGGCCCAGTGGATATAATGCTCAATCAGCTCCTCGAAAGTTTGAGCAGGCATTGTCTCAATAGTCATTGTTTCCATCGTTATCCTTCCTTTCGTTCTCTAGGCTGTGACTGACGGCTTTTAACTTTTGTCTTCCAGGTTTCATAATCAATCACCGTGAGTTGATGCCCCTCGTGAACAATGCGAGCGGCTTGGGGTAAAGTATCGGCAAGGTGTTCTAATAACACCAAGAGCGTATCCCCATCAATCGTTTCCCACATCTCGGTTTGCATAAAAACGACCAATGTGCGCGTGCGCTGTTTGCCATGAATGCGCGTGATGTAGAAATCGTGGGGTAGAGTGCGCGTGCGCGCAGCTTGCAAAAAATACAGCGAAGTTTTAATGTCGCCGCGGAAGCCCAAGACCAATACATCGTAGGGTGAGAGTCTTTCCTCTCGGTGGCGCAAATCGTGGGCCTGAAATTGAACCCCAGAAGCTGCCAAATCTCGTTGAATTTCAACTTCCAGCATATAGCCTAATGTAAAAACCCGCCACCAATACAAGCAATAAGCCACAATCAAAGAGGTTGCCGGAACTGTCGGGCGGGCCAAGCCCACTTTAGCCAAACCTGGCTGAATAGTCCGCGCCACATCCGCCCAACGCCGTAGCCCCTCACGGGACACTTGCTCGGCGGCATACAACGCCGCAATGAACGCATCGGCATATAGATCTTCAACATACTGGCGATAAATCACGGGAAAGGGCCGCATTCCATGCTCAGTCAGTACGACTGCATTCTTGAGTAAGTCAAAGGCGACAATGACCTCTCGCCACTCCGCGCGGCCGAATTGGTACCCATGGTGGAGAAAGTCTTGGGTAATGCGCCAATGTTCCTCACGAAATTCGGCAGGTAGTAGAACTTGAAACATCACTTACCCTCCTTGTGCTCATTAAAAACGAAAATCGCATTGGTGTTGCCTTTAAATATCAGTGGTCGTCAAAAATCATGTGCCAGGACGACTCAGTAGTAATTCTTCTGCTTCAGAATAGACTTCAATTGTAATGTTATTACTGACCCATGGCTGCGTAAGGAGATCATCGAACGAGAAGTTTTCTGCCATCACGGTCCTATACCAATACTTCTCTTTTTCATTCCAACAATATTTGAAGTTCTTGAGCTGGGTACGCCTCTCATGCTCATGAAATTGTGTGCCAGACACACGAATTTCCAAGTGGGCGCAGTCTATTGACGACGCGGGGGGTAAATCGGCCCAAGAAAATGGGGGCACTTGCATGTGGTGGCGAATGTCAGCAAGATAAGGGCTTGCGATGCGCTGTTCAGTTACCAACGCCAGCGAATCTACCGCCCGCGTGACTGCAACGTAAAAAAGTCGGCGCTCTTCAACTTCAATGTTAATGGGGGTATCGCCAAAAAGACGCAGGAATATCCAATGTGGATGAATTAAAGGATACCTTCTTGCAATAGCATCCAATATGATCACGCCTGCCTGTTGAAGACCTTTATAGTTATGGGTGGTCGAGATCGTAACTCGCTGACGATCTTCCTGGGCTAGAAATGAACGAATGTGCGCCAGGAAACGGTCGAGGGGATCGGTAATTCTCTCCAGCATTTCATCATACTTGATACACCAGGGTATACGATGCTGGCGAGACAGTATTACCACATTCGGTGTGCAGGCCAGGAATTTACTAACTAACCGCAACAACGCCGGGGTGATTTCATCCTTATTATGTCTGGCTTGTTCTGAGGCTGAAGGTTTGAACTTATCAAGATCGCATACCCATACGGTTCCCCCATTGTCTTGTTCGGGTCTGGCAGCCGGCCCATGCTCTTTCATGAGGGCGTTTCCGACTTCTACTATCGCTTTGCGAGAACGATGATTGGTGGGAATGTGATACTGTGAGGTATCTTGAAAATAGGTGGCGAAATTCTCAAAATAACGCAAGTCGGATCCTGCAAACCCGTTGATGGCTTGCCAATCATCCCCGACACAATAGAACTTTACGTGTGAATTGATTGTCCGAATAGCCTCTACAAGCGCAAAGAACATAGGTGTGAAATCCTGAAATTCATCAATGAGCACAAACTGCAACTGAGCTACATCGCCATGCTCTCTGCGCTTATCCCGCACAAACCGGGTTTGCCCTTCACGAATCTGCGATACGGCGCGCCACAGCAAACCATCGAAGTCTTCTTCCTGATTTGCGGCGAGACGCTGAAGGTAACTTCGATAGACGGAAACACCTATCTTCAAGAACAACTTTTCAGCAAAGGAGCACAGGGTATGCCTGGCGATCATTGCTTCAAGCGCTTCAGGGGTCAAACTGCATCTGCGGCAACGTCCAATAAAATTCGTCATTGCCTTAGTGAATCCATCTATGGCGCGCGCCCTGATGAGGTCCCAAATTTCTTCTTCAGAACGACGATTACACAGGATACCAGCGCGTTTCAACTTCCGCAGTAAAAGTTGAACAAACCCCTCCTGACCATCAGCAAAATCCCTCGGCGAGAATTCAAGGAACTGCCACTCAGGGCGTTCGGCCCAAAACTGCCGCTTCCATTGCGATGTCTCATCGTAATCGGCATCTCCTTCAAGCCCAAAATATTCGATGATGACGCCGCCGGCGCCATCAGGGATTTTGAAGTCGGGTCGGTAGTTGCCATCACCCGAGGGGAAGTTACTTTCATAATAATACTCAACACCATACTCAAAAAGCGTGTTGGCAATAACTTTTTCACCAAAGGACTTTACGTAATCGCCTTTTAGGCTCTCACGCGGCAACAAGCGACGATAGCTCAGGAATTCATCCATAGCCAGATAGAATTTACCGTCTATAATCCGCTCCCAATCTTCGCGGAAATAGGCAAACATAAGATCCTGAATACAATTGCGATAGTCCGTAGACTGGATATGTTCGTCAATGACTTCCTGCACCTCGCGGCTGAGACCGAATTGGGCCGCAGACAAATCATCATATAACATTTTCTCCTGGGGATCGACAATCGCGTGTGCAAGGGCGTGAAAGGTCATCACATGGGGCAAAGCTGTTCCAAGTACCTGAGCAAGCCGGTCCTTCATCTCCTTTACAGCTTTTTTGTTAAAAGCCAAGAGAAGAAGTGCGTGAGGCGAGATATGACAGTGCTTCTGCAAGAAAATGGCTCGTGTAACAAGCGTCCGCGTTTTACCGCTGCCCGCCCGCGCGGTTACTTGAATGTCGCCTCCGGTTGCAGCTACCGCAGCAGCCTGTTCTTCGTCAAGTGTCAGAGAAAGTTCGCGGGCAGCCCAGTCGCGTACGAAGCGCCTCTTGATCTCTTCATATTCGCGCTCGTCAAGTAGTTCTGCATCAGGATCCGCCGCGCGAACTGCATCGGCAGATAAGAAATCGGAAATAAAAGTCGCCTCAATTCGCGCCAGCAGTCCGCGTTTACGCGCCAGTCTTGCCGCCTTGACCTGACGTCGTTGTTCTTCTTGCTGCTTACGTTCAAGTTCAGCTTCCCGTTGCCGACGCTCTTCCTCCGCCTTAACTCTGGCTTGCTCTTCAGCCGCTTGACGTTCAATTTCTCTGCGTTGCTCCGCTCGTTGACGATCCGAAGTCAATTCCGTAAGCTTGTGAGCACGGCGTTGTGCGATCAATGTGGGCAACTGCGACCATTCATCTTCTGAAAGCAATTTTCGCAATTCTGGAATGATCTTTTTCTCTTCTCCTGTCAAATTCACAGAAGCATCAGCTTTTACAATACCTGGCACAAGGTTTGTGAGATAAAACTCCTCGTTGGAATCCCAATCGCTACCCCAGTAGGCAATGAGTCTATCAATTTGTTCCAGTGCCGTATAGGCTATCATCGTATCCCTGCTCTTCATTTAGCCTTCACTCCTTCAACCTCTCCCACGCCTCCAACACCAGCCTTCTCGTCCGATACTCCCCGAACGCCTTGACCTCCTTCTCCTTCAGCACCCTGAACGTCTCCCCCGGAAAGTCCTCCCCATAGACATCCGCCGGATCGAGGATGTAGCGCAGTTCTTCTTCGGTGAGGCCGTAGAGGCGGGCGTAAGTGGCGTCGAGTTCCGCGCGGAGCACGGCGCGGCGTTCTTCATTCCAGATGAAAGGAGAAGGCTGGGACGAGGGGGTGACAGGGTTATGCGGGAACCAGCGATTCCACGTCTCCGCGCCGATTTCGGCCAGGATGTCTTGCGCGAAGGGGGCCAGATCCCACGCGGTGTAGACGAGTTCCACAACGCGCGGAACGATGAAGGCGAGGTCGGTAGACGAGTAGACGGTAGGCGGTAGAACGGGGAGTTGCTTTGAGATATAATCTGAAAGATGCATACCGGCAACACTTTGCCGAGCGACATAATCAAGAACCAATGAATTCAAGTTTGCAAGAAGTGCATTGATCAGGGTGACATTTGCTTGCGGGAATAACACCCGGATAGTGAAGTCAGTACCAACTAATGGAAAGATCGTGGCAACAAAGGTTCGCTCATTTGTGGCATTCGTGATATCCCGGAATCCAAGTAACCATTCGCGTTCCCATTTACCCGCCAATTTCGTCTTTACCGCATCAGAATTAACGAAGTAAAATGGCGTCACTAGCCACTCTGGATCTTGTAGCTGCTCAAGAGTTGCGGAATCTAAATTGGTAAAACCTCTTTCTGACCTACCATAGTATCCCCCCAAACGATGATTAAATTGCCAAACCATCTTGGCTTCATACATCCGCACAAACTTGGTCAGTTCTTGGGATTGTTCACTTCTCACACATTGTTCAAGAACATCCACTCTGTTCATATCGAAAACCCGAGTAATTTGTACTTGCCAGGGGTTCTCACCTGTCATTTCATTTTCCAACACTGGCACACGGGCGTAAATTTTGCGCGTCAACTCAGCATCGGGCCGGGTGCGGAAAACCGGGCAGGTGCGCGTGTTGGGGTTGATGCGGGCGATGTCGTCGCGGGTCAGGGTAAAGTGGCGCAGAGACTCTTCCACTTCGGGGAAGTAACGGCAGAAGAAGACAAAATCCGGTTCGGTCCGCGTGATGGCTGCGCCACCTATGGTCAATGCACAGAACTTGAAAGCGTGATGAACGTCGGGGAAAATAAAGGCTTCATTTTCAAAGCCTACTACACTCTGCAAGCGTTGGCTGTTCACCAATTCCGCGAAAAAATCTTGTGTGTAAAAATCGGTCACAATACCGGTCGGCAGAATCACGCCGACGCGCCCGCTGGGACTGAGCAGATGTATTAGTAATTCAGCAAAAACCTGGTAGGTGTTGACGTCGCCGCGCGCTGTCAGGGGATAGCGGTCACTGCCGCGCAAGAAGCGGCTGGACGATTCGGCGGCGTGTTTGGCCGCCTGGAAGGTCTGCCACAAGGCGGGGTTCGTCTGCGGCAACTGCTTGATCGCCTGCTCCCGCGCCGCCTTGTTGGGCGCGCCGGCAATCGCCGGGTCGCGCGCGGCGAAGAATTCTTGCTCTTGCAGCTTGATCCGCTCCCAGGGGGGATTGCTGAGAATGACATCAAAGCCCTCACCCCCTGCCCCCTCTCCCAACGCTTTGGACGAGGGGGAAAAGACGTCCGGGAACTCCAAAGGCCAGTGGAAGAAGGGATGCTCCACGGCCAGGGCGTTCGCCAGGCCCACTTTCTGACCGTGCGCTGCGCCGGGGTGGGTCAGGTAGCTGCGCACATCAGCCGTGGTGGGTACACCCCCTCTCCCAGAGCCTTGGGAGAGGGGGCCGGGAGCTTGCCCTGAGCTTGCCGAAGGGGGTGAGAGTGTGAATGTAGCGAAAAACGGCGCCGTCCACAGGTTACACGCCGTCCACAACTGCCACCAGCGCGTGTCCCGGTCGCGGGCCTGCTGGTAACGCGCTTGCTTGCGCCGGATCGCCGTCACATTCTCGTCCGGCTCCGCCCCAATCTCCTGCCACAACGCCGCCAGGTCGGCCATGTCGGGCGGGGTTTCGGCCTCGAAGAACGTCAACTGCCCCGCGCGCTCCTGCTGGTTCTGATCGCGCAGGCCGCGCGCCACGCCCTTGTCGTCGCCGCTCACCGGCTGGTAGGCGGCGTCGGGGATGCCCTCGGTCAGCACCGCCAGATCCAGCACGCCCACCAGACTGTCGCCGTGGCGGATGCGGTGGTCGAGGAAGGTCAGCGGCATCCCGCGATTGTGGCCCTCCAGCCACAGCGCCAGCTTGCACAAGTCCACTGCCAGCGGATTCAAGTCCACGCCATAGAGGCACCGGCCGATCACATCGCGCACTGCCCGACGGAACGCCGTCGGGGTGGGATGTTCCTCCCCCGTGCGCACCCGCGCCAGCTCGCGCCCCAATCGCCGCGCCGCCGCCAGCAAAAACGCGCCCGAACCGCACGCGGGATCGGCGACGCGGATGGAAAGCAGGGCCTCTTCAGGCGAGGGTGGAAAATGATGAGGGGGAGAGGGGGAGAGGGGGGGAGGGGGAGAAGAAGCGTCTTCTTGTCTCCC
>JAKQHY010000133.1 GCA_029555965.1 Chloroflexota bacterium
CTGTAACGTGCTGCTGAATTTGCTTTCTGCAGCAATTTGGCGTAATCTAT
This sequence comes from Chloroflexota bacterium, assembly GCA_029555965.1. Lineage (GTDB taxonomy): Bacteria > Chloroflexota > Anaerolineae > B4-G1 > SLSP01 > JAKQHY01. The sequence goes on from JAKQHY010000133.1 coordinate 51, forward strand.
ATCCCATGAGGTGGCTCCTTGGTCTCTTTCGGTCTTGTCAACCCGAAAGCATACCACAGAAGCCGCCTCTTTGCTTATTTGAAAGGTATTGCATTTAAGCCCTTCTTTGCCGAGAACAAAGGCGGCGGCAGCAGCAAAAATCATACACAAGGCGATCCATAGGGAAAGGCGGAACCCCATTCCCCGGCGGTAGATGAGGTACATCGTCGCCATAGACCCAATCGCTACGCCACCAATAATGATGGCTAAGTAAACATAAGTCATATCTTCTGGCATTTTTACTCCCTACGACTTCTTTTCGTTTCCCTTATTCCAGCTTAAACCGCGCCACCAACCTCTGCAACCCCTGGGCCATCTCGCGCAGTGTCTCCGCCGAAGCCGTCACTTCCTCAGCCTGCGCGCTGACCTCCTCTACCGAGGCGCTGACTTCTTCAACGGAGGCGCTGTTCTCCTCGCTGATCCCGGCGATCTCTTCAATGCTGCTCAGCACTTCCTCGGAGCCGGACGCCATCTGCTCGGTCGCCGCCGTGTTCTCTTCCACCACCGCCGACACCGCCTCCACCGCGTTCACCATCTCCTGCGCCGCCTCGCTCATCCGCTGCGCCCCGCTGACGATGTCCCCCATCTGTCGGTTCACGCCCCCCACCGCCGTCAGAATCTCGCTCAGCGCTTTGCCCGCCTCCCGCGAGCGACTCACCCCCGCGTTCACTTCCAGCGTCCCCGCCTCCATGGACTTCACAGCGTCCGCCACCGACCGTTGGATGCCTTTCACCAATGCCACAATCTCCTGCGAGGCCCGCCCGGCGTTCTCCGCCAGCCGCCGCACTTCGTCCGCCACCACTGCGAAGCCCTTCCCATGCACCCCCGCCCGCGCCGCTTCAATGGCCGCATTCAACGCCAACAGATTCGTCTGATCGGCGATCTTCTCAATCGTCGTGACAATCACCCCGATCTCTTCCGCCCGCGTTCCCATATCCAGCACCTTGTGCAAGGCTTCGTCCTGCGCGGTCTTGATCGCCTGCATCCCCTGGATCGTCGCCTCGATGGTCTCCGCCCCAGCCTGCGCCGTCCGCGTCGCGCTCTCCGCGCCCGCCACGCCCGTCTGCGCGTTGGCGACAACCGCCTCAATCGCCCCCGAAATCCGCACGGTCCCATCGGATGCCTGCGTCACCGCCAGCGACTGCTCCTGCGCCCCCCGCGCCACCCCTTCGATGGCGTGCGACACTTGCTGGAGCATCGCGGTCGTCTGCGCCATGCGCTCCGTCTGCTGCGATGCGCCGCGCGCCACCTGTTGAATCGCCAGTGCCACCTGCCCCGTCGCCCCCGCCGATTGCTCCGACGATTGCGTGATCTGCTGCGCCGCCAGGGCTACCTCCCCCGCGCTGCTCTGCACCTGCCCCACCAGCGCTCGCAAGCTGGCTACCATCTGTGCGAACGCCTGACCCAGCGCGTCCTCCGCAGACTGCGGCGTCGCCGCCACCGTCAAGTCCCCTTGCGCCAACTGCCCTGCCGCCGCCGCCATGCGCTGTTGATATCCCACCATCCGCGCGAACGCCTGCCCCAACATGTCCTTATCCGACTGCGGCTTCACACTCACCTCGACATCACCCACGGCCAGTCGCCCGGCAACGTCGGTCATCCCCCGTTGATAGGCGATCATCTGGGCAAAGGCATTCCCCAACGCATCTTGATCCGATTGAGGCGTCACATCCGCCGCCACGTCCCCCACGGCCAGAGACTTTGCCGCCCGCGCCATTTCCTCCAGGCTAGCCGTCATTCCGTTGAGTTGCTGGCCCAACGTGCGCAAGGTTGCCACGCCTACATCTTCGGACGCATCCTCGGCTAACACGAGACGACGCGAGAGATTTCCTCGCCCCACCTCTGCCATATGCGCCCCATACTGCTCGACAGCCGCCTGCAAACGCGCATTGGATTGCTCAATGGCGGCCTGAGCGGTCTGCAAGGCTTGATTACGCTCGATGGCTACGCGCTCGCTCTCTTTCGCGCGCCGCACCATCTTGACAAAGCCGCTATGATAGAGGAAGACCAACAAAGCCAGCGTGAAAAAACGGGGGACGGCCCCGGTAAAAGTTGAAACTTGCGTCGGCAGTGTCACAACGATAGTAATCAGCCCCTCACGCTCAAGGTATATCACTAACAGTCCATAAAGTGTGCTCAGGACTGCCGCCCCCAGCGCGGCCCACCCACCCAACAGCAACCCGGCAATCAGCGGCACGAGGATCAGCGACTCGTACACACCCACCAAACCGTCATAATTAAAACCCGCCAAGGCGATTGCCAACCATAAGAGACCATTAAGAATATAGCTGGCCAGGCTCACATGCCCCGCCCGCATCAGGAAGAACAATCCCACCAGGCCGGCTAGAACCACCCCATCAACCAGCAGGGCTGTGAGCCACGTGTCGGGGGCGGTCGTCAGGCTTATCACAAACTGCACACACACCGCTACAACCATAATAATGAGGATGATATTCAATAGACTGGCAACACGAGTTTTCTCGTCATCCTGAAAAACAGGGGGGGCAAAAGCATGCTTTATCCAGGTAACCATGTTAATTATTTCCTCGACTTTCAAGACAGGTATAACCAAGAATCATCTTTCAGAGTTGCCTCATACCGACAACCTAAACCGCGTCACGAGCTGCTGCAATCCCTGCGCCATCTCGCGCAGCGTCTCGGCCGCCGCCGAAACTTCTTCGGCCTGCGCGCTCACTTCCTCTACCGACGCGCTGACCTGCTCCACCGATGCGCTGTTTTCCTCCGCGATCCCGGCGAGGTCTTCGATGCTTCCCAACACTTCTTCCGCGCCAGAAGCCATCTGCTCGGTCGAGGCCGTGTTCTCCTCGACCACCGCCGACACGGTCTCCACGGCGTTCACCATCTCCTGCGCGGCGTCGCCCATCTGCTGCGACGCCCCCACGATGTCTGCCATCTGTTGGTTGACGATACCGACGGCGCTCAGGATTTCGTTCAAGGCTTTGGTCGCTTCCCGCGAGCGGAGGACGCCTGTCTCTACCTCATCGGCGCCTTCTTCCATCGCCTTCACGGCCTCCATCACCGATTTCTGGATGCCTTTCACCAGCGTCACAATCTCCTGCGAAGCGCGCCCGGCGTTCTCGGCCAGCCGCCGCACTTCATCGGCGACCACGGCAAAGCCCTTGCCATGGACGCCGGCCCGCGCTGCCTCAATTGCCGCGTTCAGCGCCAACAAGTTCGTCTGATCCGCGATCTTCTCAATCGTCACCACAATCGCGCCGATCTCTTCGGCGCGGCCGCCCATTTCCAACACCTTGCGCCGTGCCTCATCCTGCGCCGCCTTGATCGCCTGCATCCCCTGGATTGTCGCCTCGATGGTCTGCGCCCCAACGTTGGCCGTCCGCGCCGTCTGCGCGACCCCTTCGGCGCCATTCTGCGCGTTCAACACCACGCGGTCAATCGCGCGCGAAATTTGCACGGTGACATCCGACGCCTGCGTCACCGCCATAGACTGTTCCTGCGCGCCGCGCGCCACCCCTTCGATGGCGTGCGAGACCTGCTGCACCATCTCGGCCGTCTGCGCCATGCGCTCCGTCTGCTGTGATGCGCCGCGCGCCACTTGTTGGACGGCCAACGCGACCTGTCCCGTTGCGCCTGCGGATTGCTCGGAGGACAGCGTGATTTGTTGTGCGGCCAACGCGACCTCCCGCGCATTGTGCTGCACCCGTCCGACCAATTCTCTTAAGCTGACGATCATCTGCGCAAATGCATGGCCCAGCGCGTCCTGCTCCGATTGCGGCGCGACCGCCACGGTGAGGTTGCCCTGCGCCAACTGCGCCGCCGCCGCCGCAACCTGTTGCTGATAGGCCACCATCTGCGTAAAGGCTTGCCCCAGCACGTCTTTGTGCGATTGGGGCGCAAGTTCCACCCCCACGTCCCCGCGCGCCAGTCGTCCAGCGGCGCCGGCCATTCCCTGTTGATACATCACCATCTGGGCGAAGGCATTGCCAAGCCGATCGCGCGGCGACTGGGGCGCCACGGACACCATCACGTCTCCGCCGGCCAGGCGATCCGCAGCATCAGCCATCGCCTGTTGGTACGCGAGCATCTGCTGGAATGTGTGGCTCAACGCATCTGCCGCAGAACGCGGCTGCACCTGCACCGCCAAGTCGCCCTCCGCGAGCTGTCCGGCGTGCGTCGCCATCTCCTGAACGTAGACCCGCAGGGATTGGAAAGCCTGTAGCAAGGCGCCGGTCTCGTCGCCGCGCTGCGCCCAGGCCTGCGCCGCCGGGGTATCCATTTCCCCAAGGTCGCCCACCGCCAACTGCTGCGCCTGTTGCGTCGCCAACACCAAGGGCCGGGAAATCAAACGCGCGATCCACACACCGACCAGCGACAACAGCGCCGCGCACACCAGGGCCACCAGCAAACTCTCGACCATCGTTTCGCGCACCGCAGCGTTCACTTCTTGGAGGTCCTGCTCCAACAGGATACCCCACCCCAACGACTCCGCCAACGCGCCCTCCATCCGCCGATAAGCAATGACGGCGGGTTGACCATCCAAATCGGTCAAATCCCGCCGCCAATCGCCCTCGGCAGTATTCTTGAAGGCGGCCCACAAGACATCCGGCGCCGGTTGCATCAACTGGGTCTCATCGTGGGCATACAGGATGCGGCCCTGGCGATCCAGGAGCGCCGCGTACCCCGTCTCGCCAAAACGGATTTCGCTCAGGGCGTCGAAGACTACAGAGATGTCCACCGTTCCGCGCAAGATGCCAACGATGCCTCTTCCGTTCCGATCATAGACCGGGACGCCAATGTCAATGGCCCAGGAATCCGAGCTTTCATCATATTCGACTTCGCTGACAAAGACCTGCCCCTGACCATCGTTATACGCACTTTGCCACCACGCTTCATCGGATTGCACATAGTCGCTGGTGCGCGCCGTCATCGCCACGTTAACGCCGTACAAGTCGGTCGCGAAGACCTCCATTTCTTCTGGAAAAATCTCCCGAAAACGCTGCAATTCGGCGCTGGCGGGGTTGTTGGCAATTTGCGTCACCAACGATACGACCGAGGCATCGCCGGCGGTCCAGGCAGCATCCAGGAGCGCAGTCTCCGCCTGGATGGTGGCGGCGTCGCGCCCCGCGTAGCTCGTGTTGGCCGTTTCGAGCGCGTCAATAAGGGTGGGAGAAAGCGACAGGGCTTGCAAATTGGCGACGCTGCCGGCCACAATATCCGCGGCGCGCTGCACCGCCTCGTGCCCATAGGCGACCAATTCCTGCCCCTTGGTCTGAACCATACTGACAGAGAGGCGTTGGTAGTTGAAAATGGTCAGCGCGGTCACAGAAACCATCACAACCAACAACACGGTTCCCAGAATCTTGTTCCCGATCTTCCAATGAAGCGGGTAGAACCATGCGCGGCGACTTCTGGATGGTAATCCCTGAATCATCTCGCCCTCCTACCGTTTTAAGGGTCTGATCAACGCCTCTTAGCACTTGGCAATATTTGCTCCAAATCCAGCAACACGAGCAAACGATCGACGTCGCGCCCTTTGTCCTGAGTAGCAACGTGAACAATGCCGGCTATATACATTGAGTCCACCGGCATCACTAACGGTGAGGGTGGTTCAATGGCCCGCTCCGATACACGCAACACTTCAGTAACGGCATCTACAATCATCCCCACTTGCATCTGGCGAATCTGCGTTACCATAATACGGGTTTCTCGTGTGGGTTCACTCAGGGGCAATCCCAAACGCCGGCGCAAGTCCAGCACCGGCAAGACGGCGCCACGCAAGTTGATCAGTCCGGCGATATACGGCAGCGTATGCGGCACCGGGGTAATGCGTTGCAGTTCAATGATCTGTTCCACCGCCGCGATATCCACCCCGTACCATTCATCAGCCAACATCAAAACCACCAATTGCCGCTCCACGCCCGCGCCCTCGTCCTCAGACTCCCCCAGCGGCTCTTCAGAAACCATGAGTTCGTCCTCTTCCTCTTCGGGCATTCCATCAACGGCGCGCGCTTCTGCCATCCAATCATCGGACGCAGGAGGCTCTTCCGGGAGTTCAGATGAGATAGGCGATTCCAAAGATGGCGGGGCGCTCCCCATCTCAAAAACTTCAGACGCGGCGTCGGGTGAAGTAGCCGCCGCCGGCAGTTCTGACGCAACCGCCGGCGCGTTTGCCGCGGACGACGCATCCGTCGGGAACGGCGTATCCGCCACCGCCCCTGCGTCGGGAATGTCTGGCGGCGCGTTCACCTGGGGCATTTCGGATTCCACTGCCGCAGGGTTTTCCGCGGACGGGACAAAGAGGTTTTCCAAACCGGTCTCCAACTTTTTTTCTTTTCGAGGCATCGCTCACCCTCCCACAGAGTCTCCAGCGCCCTGTAACTTACCCAGCATTTCCCGAGCTAACTGCCGATACTGCTCGGTGCCGCGTGAACTCGGCGCATACAGGGTGATGGGTTCAGCAGTAGCAGCATACTCACGCAACCGCGTGTCCACGCCAATCACCGTCTCTAAAACCTGATCGGGGAAGCTCTGTTGAAGCTGCGTCAACACTCCCCGGCTAATGCGCGTGCGTTGATCGTACAAAGTCGGCAAAAAATAGATAGCGAGTTTAGGATTAAAACGCCCCTGCACGGCACGAAACACATTCAAGATCCGCGTCAACCGTCGAGCAGAGTAATACTCGCACTGCACCGGCGTCACCACATAAGAAGCCGCGACCAAAGCCATCAAGGTCAGGCCGCCAAGAGCCGGGGGCGTATCCAACAAAACAAACTCGTACATGCTGTTAAAAGAGGCCAGTTCGCGCGCCAACCGCCGTTCATAGTTGGGCCGTTCCGACAAGCGCCGTTCCACTTCGGCCAAACGCGGATTGGAGGGCAAGAGATATAACCGATCCACCGCTGTGGCGTAGACGACCGAGCGCCGCTGACCACCGGCCTTTTCACCGTCCACATCCAACACATCCGCGACCGACCAGGTCAACGCCTCCACATCCAATCCGGCGGCCACGGTCAAATCCGCCTCCGGATCCAGGTCTACCACCAGTGTCCGGCGTCCTGCCTCGGCCAAACACGCCCCCAATGAAAAACAGGTGGTGGTTTTCCCCACTCCCCCCTTACTGTTGCTAATCGCAATGATATGTGCCATACTACTTAAAGACCTCCCGTTGATATAGATTCAGCATGACAACGGGCGGGCAAAACCGACAGGGATGCTTCTCTCAAAACTGGCAGGAACTTATAAGTTTATTCTAGGGCAAAAGTAAGAATTTCACAAGAGGGTTTAACAACTTGTAACGCAGTCGTATCACTCAATACAAACAAAACAGGGCAAGTGCGCTCCTTGCCCTGTTTTATTTTCATTATGTGACTACCACGCGGTTCAATCCCAGGCGGCGGCAATCTGCGCCGCGAGGCGCGCATTATTCAGCAGCAAGCTCTCATTGGCGCGCTGCGAACGCGCCGCGCTCAACGCCACCAACCGCGCCAGAATGAAAGGCGTGACCGCCTTCCCTACCACCCCCTGCGCCTCGGCCTCCGCGACGGCGCGCTCGATGAGCGGTGCGATCTCCGCTGCAGGGAGTTCATCCTCAACGGGGACCGGCGCTGCAACGAGCAGTCCCTGCGAGAGGTGCAGCGCTCGTTGCGCGCGGAAAGCCCGCACCACCTCTGCGGCCTCCGTCACGCGCACATCCACCGGCAGGCCTGACGCGCGACTGTAAAACGCCGGGAACTCATCGGTCTGCCACCCCACTACCGGCACGCCCCACGTCTCCAGATACTCCAACGTGCGCGGCAGATCGAGAATGGACTTGGCGCCCGCGCACACCACCACGATGGGCGTACTTGCCAGCACCGGTAGGTCGGCGGAAATGTCTTCCGGGTGGCCGCGATGCACGCCGCCGATGCCGCCGGTCGCAAAGACGCGGATGCCCGCCCGGTGCGCCAGCAACGCGGTCGCCGCGACGGTGGTGCCGCCATGGCTACCCCGCACGCCGGCCAGCGGCAAGTCGCGCACGCTCACCTTCACCGCCGTCCGATCCGCTGCTAACGCTTCGATCTGCGCTTCACTCAACCCCACCGCCGTCCGCCCACGCCAGATCGCAATGACTGCCGGTATCGCGCCGTGCGCGCGAATGGCGTCCGCCATCCGGCGCGTGATGTCCACATTCGCCGGATACGCAAATCCGTGCGTGATCAACGCCGACTCCAACGCCACGAGGGGTTTTCCCGCGTCCAATGCCTGCCGAATTTCCTCACTCAGTACAAAGTCGTCCATAACGCCTCACTCGCCACTCCTAACTCGTACCCAACAATCGCACCGCCAACGCCGCGTACACCTCCGCCGCCGTGTAAACCTGCTCGATTTCTACATACTCATTGCGTGTATGAGGCAGCGCCGGGTTGCCGGGGCCAAAGCCCACCGTGGGAACCTGTGCAATAGTCGCGGTATAGGCGCCCTCAGTCGCAAAAGACCAACACATGGCGCCAGGACGCAATCCCACGTCCCGCGCGGCTTGAGTCATCGCCTGCACCAGCGCGTGCCGTTCCGGGTATACCCACGGCAGCGACGCCCGCCGCGCCCGGTAAGTCTTGCCGGTGTGGGTAGTGACGGTCTCTTCGATCACCCGCACCTCTGCCGGCACCCCCTCCCGCGTGATGATGCGCTGCACTTCCAACAATGCGCTCGACTCCGTCTCGCCCACCGTCAAGCGGCGGTCAAGAATCAATGTGCAGAGATCGGGGACGGCGTTACGACTGACGGCATGGGAACGCACATCGGTCACGGCCAGCACCCCCGGTCCCATGAACGGATCGTCGCCCAGTTGCTCCGCCAGGATTTCCAACCCAAACACCAACCGCGCGGCCGCGTAGATGGCGTTCTCGCCCAGGTGGGGGGTGGCGGAATGGGCCGACTTCCCCTTAACGGTTAATTGCATCTCCACATGGCCGCGCTGGGCGCGCGCCACCTGCAAATTCGAGGGTTCCGCAATCACCACCCAGGCCGGGCGCAAACCATCTTCTTCAAAAAGCACGCGCGTGCATGTCCCTTCGGAAGACTCTTCCAATCCAACGGCAGTGACCCAGATCGGGCCTTTGAGGGCACTGCGCTGTTGCGCCAACAACGCCGCGCCATAAACGGTCGCGGCCAGCCCGCCCTTCATATCACACGCCCCCAGGCCATACAGGCGCTCCTCATGCACCTCCGCCGCCAGTGGGGGGGATATCCATGCCTCCGGCGCGGTAGCTGCCACCGTATCCATGTGGCTGTTGAGCATCAACGCTGGGCCATCCGCCGGCCCAATCCGCCCGATAACGTTCCCGGCTGCATCTAATCGCGCCTCGTCATAGCCCAGGCGACGCATCTCCTCGATCACCAGATCCGCGATCCCTCCTTCCTTACCCGATAAACTGGGGGTGCGCACTAACTTGCGCAAAAATTCCAGAAGCGAGACCTTCCCTTCAGCATTTAAAGACCAACGGCTCATTCATTCTCCTACCTAATGTGGACTAAAAATCTATCCGAAAATCCATTTCAATCAGCGATTGACGCAAGCGCGATTTTGAAAAGGAGTGTTCCTCTTGAAAGCGGCTTCAGTTGCAAATCTCCGCGTGTTCAATACGCCCCCTCGCCCAGCAGGGCTTTAGGAACCGTGCGCAACATAATAGCCAAATCCAGCCAGGGCGACCAATGCTCGATGTAGTAGAGATCGAGCAGCACCATCTCATCAAAAGTCAGCTCACTGCGCCCACTTACCTGCCACAAACCGGTAAGTCCGGGCGTCACAGCCAGACGTTGCTTGTGCCAGGGTTTGTACTGCGCCACCTCATCCGGGATCGGCGGACGCGGGCCGACCATGCTCATTTCTCCGCGCATGATATTGATCAGTTGCGGCAGTTCATCCAGGCTCGTCTTGCGCAACAACTTTCCCACACGTGTCCGGCGGGGATCATCTTTGATTTTGAACAACGGCCCGTCCGCTTCATTCAATGCGCGCAGGCTTGCCAACTCGGCGTCGGCCCCGACACGCATGGAGCGGAATTTGTATACTTCGAACAATTGCCCATTTTTCCCTACGCGCACCTGCTTATAGAGCACCGGCCCAGGCGAATCCAACTTGATCGCTAAAGCGATCAGCCCGAACACCGGCGCACCCAACGTTAACCCAAGAAACACGCACGCCAGGTCCATGATGCGCTTGACGACCACCTCAGTGCGGCTGAAGTCAATCTCGTGAACCTCAACCAGCGGAACGCCCCCCAAATCGCTCACTTCCACCCGGCTCATGCTCATCTGGAAGAGATCGGGAACCAACCGCGCCGACACGTGACGGCGCGCGCACTCGCGCAACACTTGCAGAATGCGCCGATGATACGTCCAGGGCAATGTGACAATAACTTCATCCACGGCTTCAGTGTCAATCACTGCGGGTAAGTTATCAAGTGGCCCCAGTCCTTTGAAACGCCCAATTTCTCCAGTCCCCTTGTTGGGATTGTCATCTACATAACCGACAATTTGATACCCTATGTCAGGCCGCGCGACAAGGGTGCGCATCACACGCCGCCCCACCTCCCCGGCGCCGACGATGACAATCCGGCGCACGCCCTTCCCCCGCCGCCGCAGGTAGCGCTCAATCGCCATAGCCAGAGAGCGATCCAGCGACATAAACACAATCATGAAAATGGTACACTCCAACAGCAGCAAGCGAGAGTAAACCAGCGGGCGGACGGCAAACGCCGCGGCCAGGATCAGAACCAGTGAGATGAGGACGGCAATAATGACATAGGAGACATGCTCCAACCACAAGCGCCCCCGCCAACGATGATAGGCGTGGCTAAATAACAAAATCAACGGCGTTGCCAACGAAAATGAGATATTCAGGGATAGGTAAGCACTATAGGGAGCATCAAAAGCAATGTTAAGGAACCATTGCAGGCGATAACGCAATACGTAGGCCAGCCATAAAGAAAAGTTGATGACTACAATGTCCAGAACAACGACCCACCATGGGGCCGCATCACGCGAATTGCCGGTCATGCCATTCTTCCCATCTGTCAACAAATCTCACGATAAAGGCGCACAGTTTCGCGCGCCGTCCGCGTCCATGTGAACCCGGCAGCGTGCGCCAGCCCGCGCGCGCGCACCTGCGCCCGCGTATCGTCATCGGACAGCAAAAGATGCAACCCATCCGCAATCGCCACGACATCATCAGGCGGCACGAGCAACGCGCCATCTCCGGCCGCCTCGGGCAGCGAGGTCGCGTTCGCAGTAAGCGTCGGCGCGCCGCACGCCTGGGCCTCCAGCACCGGCAAGCCGAAGCCTTCGTACTGCGACACGTAGGCAAACACCGTAGCCGCGTTATACCAGAAGGGCAGCCGCTCAGGGGGCACGTAACCCGGAAAATGCACCCGTTGCTCCAATCCTAAACGCGCGACCTCCGCGAACAGCGCCTCATACAGCCAGCCGCGCCCGCCCACCAGAAACAAATGTACGTCCGTATCCGGCAGTTGAGCCAACGCCTGAATCAGCCGGAGCAAGTTTTTGCGCGGTTCCAGTGTCCCTACATGCAAGATGAACCGGGCAGGCAGGGCTTGCGCCTGCCTAAAACGCGCCACCTCTGCTGATGGTAATGGCCGAAACATCGGGTCTACGCCGTGATAGATAGTGTGGATACGCCCAGCGGGGACGCGCAGCAACGTTGCCGTCTCCTGCGCGGTGAAATGAGATACAGCAATCACAGCCGCCGCCCGGCGGCAGGCGATCCCCGTCATCAGGCTTAGGTAAAGCCGATTGCCCCGCCGAAAAAACTGCGGGTAACGCAAAAAACTCAGATCGTGGACGGTGATCACCTGCGGGCAGGATGCAATCAACGGACCGACAAACGCCGGCGCGTGTAACACATCCGCCCGTAACCGCCGTAAATGCCACGGCAACGCCGTCTGCTCCCACAGAATCCGCGCCGCTGGATGGCGCGTCGCCCACCGGCTGCGATAAGCCGCCAGCGCCGCCGCCTCTTCCGGTATTCGCCCATCGCCAACCAGAAGCGCATATCGCACCTCGGCATCCACCTCCGGCAAATGGCTCAACAGATTGGCAATATAAGAGGAAATCCCGGCGCTACGATACGACGCATCCCCGGCTAACAAATGGGCATTAAAAGCCACCAGTGGCGCTTTTATGCTTGTCATAAGTGTATGCCATTATAATGCCCTTCACGTAATCCACAAAAACCATTTCTTTAAAAACTTTTGTCGTTGCGGGCGACTGCCCGCAACGATTTGTAGCAAATGTGTAATGCGCCGCCTAAAATGCCCGTTCCAACACCCCGCGCAGTTCCGCCTCCGTCAACTTGATGGGGTTGCCCTTCATACTGCTGGCGCGCAGCGACTTCTCCAGCACCGCCGGGAAATCCTGGGGCGTGACGCCGTAGGCCCGCAACCCTGGAATCTTCAACTTCGTGCATAAGCCCTTCATCCAAGTCACCGCGTCCTCTGCATCACAATCCCAGTCCCCGGTCAGGATAACGGCGATTTCGTCGTAACGCTCCAGCGCGACGCCGTCCGGATCGCGTTTGCGCAGCGCATTTACGTTGGCCTCCATCACAAAGGGCAGCAGCCGCCCACAGAGCGCGCCGTGCGGCGCGTTGAACATCCCGCCCAGCACCCCCGCCAGCCCATGCACCGCGCCAAGCTGCGCATTCGCCAGCGCCAACCCGCCGAACAGACTGACCAGCGCCATATCCGCGCGCGCCTCGGCATCTTTACCGTTCTCGTACACCCGATGCAGCGCCGTCGAAGCGCGCATCAGTCCCTCCCGGCACAGCGCGTCCGTGATGGGATTGGGCGACTGGCACACGTAAGGCTCCAACACCTGCGTGAACGCATCCAGACCGGTGGCGGCCGTGATGTCCGGCGGCACGCTGTACGTTAGCTCCGGGTCCACCACCGCGAGGCGGGGCAGCATCAGGGGGCTGCGCAGGCTCACTTTGACGCGATGTTCCGGCGACGCCAGCACCGCGTTCCGCGTCACCTCCGCGCCGGTGCCCGCCGTCGTCGGGATGGCGACGTAGGGCGCAGCGCGCTGCGTGAGCGGCTGCCCGCGCCCGATGACTTCCAGATAGTCCAGCGGATCACCGCCGTTAGTGAGCAGCGCCGCAATCGCCTTACCCGCGTCCAACACACTGCCGCCGCCGATCCCGATGACCAGATCGCAGCCGGCCGCCCGCGCCTGGGCGACGCCCTCGCGCACCATGTCGGTCGTCGGCTCGCCGGTCACGGCGAAGAACGTCACACCGATGCCCTGCACTTCCATAGGCTTTAGCAACGGCTGCGCGCGCTCCTGGGTTTTCCCGGTGACAATCAGCGCGTGTTTCCCCAACGGCGTCGCCAGCGCCGCCACTTCCTTCACCTTCCCTGGGCCAAAAACAATCTTGGTCGCTGTCGCAAACTCGAATTGCATTATCTCTCCTCCTCAAATGTCTCAACGGATTGAACGGATGGAACGAATTCAACCATGGCATCCGTTCCATCCGTTCAATCCGTTGACCAAATTTTCGCCACGATCGGCGAATTTTACCGATGACGCCGTCCTCGACGGAGTCCCCACCAGACAAGCAGCCCCAACGCCGCCGTCAACACGACCAGCGCCAACCGCTTGCGGCGCACGGCGACCGGCGCGGGTGGTTCCGCTTCTTGCTGCGCCTCAAACGTCTCACGCAACCCTTCACGCAAGGGGCGCGGCGTCCAGCCAAGTTCGGCGTGGGCCTTCTCAGCGCGGGCGATGTACGTCGCGCCGACGATGGCGACCGAGTCGCGGCAGAACAGCGCCGGCAGCGGCAGCGCCTGCTCCACCGCGCCGATGATGGGCGCGAGCGGCAGCAGCCACGCCGCCGGGATGCTGAACAACGGGGCGCGCTTGCCGCTGACCTCCGCCGCCAGCCCGATCCACTCCGCCAGCGTCAGGGCGGGGCCGGTGATGATGTAGCTCTCGCCCGGCTTGCCCTTGTCCGCCGCCAGGATGTGTCCCTCGGCGATGTCCTCGACGTGCGTATAGGCCAACGTCATCTCTGGGCCAGGCAGCACCGGCAGCCAGCCGCGCCAGAACCAGCGCAGCGTCTCGCCGACCAGGCTGTGGTCGCCGGGGCCAAACACCGCGCCCGGCATCACGATGACGATGGGCGCGCCCTTCTCGATGAGCGGCAGGGCGATCTCGTAGTGCGCCCGCCACTTCGAGCGGTCGTAATCGGTGAGGAACGGCCCAGCCTGGTAGAACGTCTCGTCCGCGATCTGTCCGTGCGTGTCGCCGTTGACCGCCAGGCTGCTGGTGTAGACGATTTTGGGGACGCCTACCTCGAAGGCCGTTTGTAGCACGTCGAGCGTGCCACCCACGTTCGTCCCATACATCCGCGCCGGGTCGTTGCCGCCCAGCTTGTACCACGCCGCGATGTGGAACACCACGTCGCAGCCGGTCATCGCGGCGCGCAGCACAGCCACGTCGTGCAAATCGCCGCGCACGGCGCGCGCTCCCAGCGCCTCCACCGCCGCCGCGCTGCTATCGGAGCGGGCCAGCGCCCACACCTCGTCGCCGCGCGCCACGAGCTTCTGCAACACCTGCTTGCCGATAAATCCGGTGCCACCGGTCAGAAAGACTTTCATGGGTTTACCTCCAAAAATTGTAAAGGGAAATGAGTATTGGGGATTGGGGACTGGGGATCAGGGCCTTTTCTGCCACCTACGAGCGCGCAGGAAAGAGACGCCGAGGCTAAGCAGGAAAAAGGCGCTGACGCCTAGCATTCCCTGAGAAAGCAACGCTTCCCCATTTCTATAGGCTAAATAGCCAACCCCGCCAAAAAACATAACGAACATTCCGTAGAGCAGTTGGTGCCCCAGGGCGTAAATCAGATTGATGGTTGCGTCGGTTCCTTTTACTTTGACTTCCAGATCACCTTGTTTGGTTTTGGTAAGAATTGTCTGAATATCTGCCGGGATGGTGATGACGGAAAGGGCAATGTCTTTGACGGCGGCTTCGATGAATTTGAACCAGTTCTTGTCTTTTCCCAAAACGAATTCTTCCAGATACGGCTGGATGATTTTCACCGGATTCAT
>JAKQHY010000152.1 GCA_029555965.1 Chloroflexota bacterium
ATATAGTGCTAAAATGAAGCATGGGCGTAAATTCATTTGGAGCTAACAAATGGGAAATAATGTTAAATTAACTTGGCACACGGAGAAGCGCAGGCTTGGTGATTTAATTGAATGGGATAAGAACCCGCGTCAATTGAAAGATCACGATGCCGAGCATCTGAAAAAGTCGCTTGATGCCTTTGGGGTTGCTGACCCGCTTATTATCAATATCGATAACAAGATTATTGCGGACATATGCGCCGCCGAATTATGTTGCAGAGCGGATATAAGCCAGATGACCTTGTAGATGTGCGCGTTCCAGAACGGGAGCTAACCGAGCGTGAAGCTGAGGAGCTGGCAATTCGTCTGAATAAGAACACTGGTGATTGGGATTTCGATGCGCTGGCTAACAATTTTGAGCTTGACGATTTGCTGGATTGGGGCTTTGATAAGCAGGAGCTTGATCTTGACTTGTGGGCTGACGAGCCGCCTGAGGACGTTGAGCCGCAGATTGACAAGGCAGAGGAGTTGCGCGAAAAGTGGGGCGTGGAGAGTGGGCAATTGTGGAAGCTTGGTGAGCATCGGATTATCTGCGGGGATTGCACGGATAAGGCGGTTGTGGATAGAGTAATGGGGGGAGAGAGGGCGGAGATGACTTTTACTGACCCCCCCTATAACGCATTGAAATCGTGGAATAAAAATGAAGCACATAGTGAAACAAGGCTTGACCCTTCAAGGTGGTTCATAAATGACAATATGGAATGGGATGATTATTGGAAGTTTATAGAGAGATCGTTCACCTTTCTGCAGGGGCATAGTGTCTATGTTTGTTGCGATTATCGTATCTATGCTGGAATAAAAGAAAGAATAGAATCTACTGGTTATGAAACAAAACATTGTATAGTTTGGAAAAAGAACGTATGGGGCTTGGGTAAAAGATATCGTTTTCAGCATGAGTTTATTGTCTATGCTTGTAAAGAAAACGCACCATTTTATGGCGGTCATGATCAGTCTGACGTTTGGGAAATTGCAATCCATAAAACAATTGAGCATAATACTCCAAAGCCAGTCGAATTACCAGAGACGGCAATTCGTAATAGTAGCAGTTTAGGCGACATAGTATTTGATGGGTTTCTCGGTTCAGGCACGACCCTTATCGCCTGCGAGCAACTTGGCAGGCGCTGCCGCGCTATCGAAATCTCACCCGCGTATGTGGCGGTCACACTGCAACGCTACCAGGACGCGACGGGTAAGACGCCCACGCGATTGGGATAAGTTAACGCACTAGGGGTTAAAAGTGGACAGTCAGAGCAGCAAGCGCCGCAGCCAAGCCGCCGAACGCGAGAAGTTGGCGTTCGCGCTGCGCGTCGCTGGGATGACTTACGCGCAGATCGCCGAGCGTCTGGGCGTTACTACGGCGGGCGCCTACAAGATGGTCAAGCGCGTCTTAGAGCGTACGCGCAAAGAAACCGACGAGGCGGCGGATGAACTGCGCCGCCTGGAAGTCGAGCGCCTGGACGCGCTGTTGCTTACGTTGTGGAAGTCTGCCACATCGGGCAATCTTGGCGCGGTAGACCGGGTGCTGCGGGTGATGGAGCGGCGCGCGCGGCTCCTGGGGCTGGACGCGCCGACCAGGCAGGACATCACTAGCGGCGGCGAGACACTAAAGGTGGTACTCGGCTGGGGGGATGACCATGCCGATACTTGAGGTAACGCTACCCCAACTGCATGTTGGCCAGCGCATCGTCAGGGATAGCCCGGCGCGCTACAAAGTGCTGGCTTGTGGTCGTCGTTGGGGCAAAACGCGCCTGGGTACGGGGCTATGCCTGGAAACAGCCTTGCGCGGCAAGCGCGCATGGTGGGTTGCGCCGTCGTACAAATTGGCGGCGGTGGGCTGGCGCGGCGTGACGCTGCTGGCGCGGCAACTGCCCGGCGCAGACGTGCACCAGGCAGAGCGCATGATCACACTACCGACAGGCGGCACGGTGCAAGTGAGAAGCGCCGATGATCCGCAAAGCCTGCGCGGCGAGGGGCTGGACTTCGTGGTGCTGGACGAATGCGCCTACATGAAAGCCGAGGCGTGGACGGAAGCACTGCGCCCGGCGCTATCCGACCGGCAAGGCGGGGCGCTGTTCATTTCGACGCCGCGCGGCCTGAACGGGTTTCACGCGCTATGGTTACGCGGGCAAGATCCGACGCAGAGCGAGTGGTGCTCCTGGAGATTCAAGACCAGCGATAACCCGTTCATTTCTCCAGAAGAGATTGAAGCGGCGCGCGGCGATTTGCTGTCGCGTATTTTCATGCAGGAGTACGAGGCAAACTTTCTCGAAGACAATCCCGGCGCATTGTGGAAGCGCGCCTGGCTAGACGCGGGGAGAGTACTGCAAGCGCCAG
>JAKQHY010000153.1 GCA_029555965.1 Chloroflexota bacterium
ATCCTACGCGGCAATGGACGCGGAGACCGCGCCCCTACGGTAATCCCTCGTTGAAGGGCGGCGCGGCTGGCGTGGGAGGATGCAAGGCGGCCATCCGCTGTAGAGCGCGGCGCGCCTCATCTGCCGACCAGCGTCCTACCATTTGCCCCACGTTGGTCAAGGTTTCCAGAGTTTCCCGCGCGATACGGAGTTCCTGCTCTAATTCGCGCACCCGCGCCGCTAGTGTGGTATTCTCAGCCAACAGGGTTTCGGAGTCCATCAAATCCCCCCGGCCAGGATGCTGGCCGCCAGGTCTTTGAACAGCCAGAGGGCCAGTGCCCCTACGCCCACCGCCAGGACGCCCACCAGCACCCAGCGGATGCCCTTGAGCCACGGCTCCCACTCGCGCAGCACGGCTTCCGCGCGCTCCAGGAGCGTATCCATAGCGCCTTCGCACTGCGCCTTCATCGTAGTCATCGTCTCAGCCTGCGCGTCTACCCGCTTTTCTATTGCTAGGGTGCGCCGGTTGATTTGCATGTAGCTATCGCTCAACCCCTGATACTGCCGTTCTAACATCTGTGCGCGGCGTTGGGTGTCCAGGGCTGTGCCCGATGTGGCGGTGAGCGCCGCGTCCTGCCGGTGTACATCCAGCCGTAGTCCTTCGATGGCCTGCTGGTGCGTATCGTCCCGCGCCTCCATTTTCTCGATGCGCGCTTCAATGCGCGCCATCCCCTTCAGGATGTGCTCGTTTTCTGTGGCGATTTGCGCCAGGCCAGTCTGAAGCTGGCGAATTTCCTGTAGTAGGACGCCGTTGAAGTCTAAGGGTTTAGTTTCCATAGTTCATTCACGTCAGGTAGTAGCGCTATCCCCGGCTTATTTCCGGCGCGGGCAGGCCGCGCCCTTGTCGCCATTCTCCCGGCCAGTAGTCCAGGCGCGCGCGCAGGCGGTTGTGTGCCACCATCGCGGCGCGCGCCCACCGGGGTTCGGCATACCACGCGGATGGGGATAGCCCCCAGACGCGCGCCGCGCCCAATTCCTCAAATGATACGTCCGCCCGGATGTCCGGCTCATCCGGCGGCGACGGGATCGGGGAGAGCGGTGTCCCGTCCGCCGTCAGCCGGAAACGTATCCTCGGCGGCGCCGATGTCGTCCTCCGTCAAGGCCGTCCCATACATCGCCACTTGCACGGACTGGATGTCGGCGGGGGTGAGGAGCAGGCCATACTCGATGTAGTCCAGTAGCCGCCCCTCGTCCCCCTCGCGGGACTGGATTCCCGCGTAGCTCAGGCCGCGCGGGAATGCCCAATCCTGCGGAACACTGACTCCCGGCAACGCCATCAGCCAGGCCGCTTCCTGCATCAATCGCTCGCGCGCGGCCTGCGCTTCCGGCGTGTTGGCTGGCAGGCTACGCGCAATGGCGGTCATTGCGAAGGGGGGCACGGGATGCACGGTGAGAGTTTGCCCGTTGCTCAGGCTCACGGTCTGCGCGGGCATTAGCTGGCGACCTCGGCGAACAAGACGATTTTAGCGCCATCAGCAGGCGCTACGTCGAAGGTCAGGCTGCCGACCGCTTTGGCCAAGGCGGCCACGACCTCCGTCCCGTTGTTGTAGACCGTCATCTTGTCGGTGCTCACGGCGGTTTTACCTACCAGGGAGAACAGCACGGCGGCCCCGGTGCCCTCAAAGGCGCTCAGGCGCGGCACATACTCGGATGCGCCGTAAGCCAGTTGCATCTCGGTGCAGCCATCGGTCGCAAACACCAACGCCTCACCCCACGGCCATTTGCTCGTCACCTGCGCCGTGACCATATAGCGGCGTTCTTCGGTGGCGCGCTCGCCCCACTCGCCGCCCAGCGGCGTCAGTTTAGCGCGCATCAGCACCCACTCATAATGGCCGCGCCCGGAGTCGCCGGAGACGACGCTCTTCGCCTCGCGCCAGGCCAACAGCCACATATCGGGCAGGTCGGCCTGTTCTGTCGCCATCGGTAAGACCTTAGACTCTCCCACCGTTTTGACGTTGATCCCGCTAACCAGGGCTTCGGCGGTCATATCCAGCGCGCCCACGCGCAACTCGCCGGTGACGCCTTCCTGCGCCGGCAGGACAAACTGCGCCAACACGCGGTCATCGCCGGTGGCGGTCAGGCGTTGCCAGTCGGGGATGTTGAGGGTGAGGGACTTGGCGCCCATAATGCGGATGCCACTATACTCCGTGGCGCTTTCGACGGTGGGATAGCCATTCGCATCCACCGCCAGGATTTGCACGCCTCTAAACGAGACGCTGGTAAGTTGTACTGCGGCTGCGGTCATTCGTTACCTCCTGTGGTATCGGGCGCGGGGACCGCGCCCCTACGGATAAATTCTTTGATTTTGGCGAGGCGCACCGGGCCTATGCCGGGTACGGCCAATAACGTTTCATCGGTGGCGGCGCGCACATCCGCGAAGGTCGTAATGCCTATGCCCACCAGCGCGCCCACCGTTTCCCGGTTCAGGCCGGGGATGTCGAATAGCTCCAGGCCGATGATCCCCGCGTCAGGGAGATCGGTCGGCGGCGGCGGCAGGGGACGCTCCATCACCGGCCCGTAGGGGTTGCAGCGGCAAAAGGCTTTTTCGCGGTCGCCGCGCGTGACCCACAGCACGGGAGCGGCGCATTTTGGGCATACATTCATATCATTCACTGCGTTACCTCCAACGTAAATTCGATGCCGAGATAGGCGCTTCCGCCCAGATTGAGCACGCTCACGCCCTGGTCGCCGAGCAGGGTCAATTCCAGGATACCGACCAGTTGATTCAGGCGATTGTCTGGGTCCAGGGCGGCGCGCACGCGCGTGAAGAACGGTTCACAGGCGGCTTCGGCTTCGCCGGGGATGCCCTCCTGAAGCGGCAGGACGTACAGCCGCAGCGTGTAACGGCGTGTTTCGCCGTCATAGATGCCATAGCCACGCACGGCATACGTCGCGGGGCCGGTGTAGATGACCCACGCGGGCAAGTCACTGGGCGGCAGGCTGTTGGGCGCAGTCGTGTAGACGCGCCGCACGCCGGTGATGGCCGCCAGCACGGTCGCCAGCGCGGTTTTGATCTGGGTAGGGGTCGCGCTCATACCGCCCCCCAACTGCGGCGCACGTAGGGCCGCAGGATGGCGATGACGTCCTCTGGCAGCGCCACGGGCACTTCATACTCGCCGGTGAGGGCGTTGCCGACCCGGGAGAATGGCGCCTCGCGTTGGCGATAAAGCCACAGCGCCAGCCGCGCGGCGGCCTGTACGATGTCGGCGGGGGGCGTGGCGCTGTATCCCCACGTCCCCGCCAACACGATGCTGCCCGCTGGATCGTCCGACCATTCCCAAGCGTAGGCCGATTTGAGGCATAGCCGATTCTTGCGCGTTGCGTTGAGCGGTTGCAGCGTATAGGCGGCTGCCGCCAGCGCGACGCCGTTGGTGGTCAAGGTGGTCACGCTCAACAGGTCATCATCCAGAAACAGGGTTTGGCCGTCCGTGTCCACGCCAGGCGTATAGGAGCGCGTCGCGGTGACGGCGCTGAACACGCGCCCGGTGTGGGCGTCCAGCAGTCGAGAGGCGCGCGTGATCAGGGTGGCGATGAGGGTGTCATCCGTGGTCAGGGTGGCCCCGGCTAACGCTTTTACGTCTACAGTAGTGCAATAGTCAGTCACGCGCGCCTCCTCAGATCAGGGAATGCCAATTACCAACCAGTCCACGTCCACCCCCACCGGCGAGGCCGTGCTGTCTGACAACCACACGCTGGCTGTGACCGTTGTGCCGACGATCAGCGTGCTACAGTGGGTAGCGGTGAACGTGGCTGAGGAGATGGAGCACCACGCGGCGGTGGGCGAGCCTACTTTCTGCGTCAAGGCCGCCGTGCCGGTGATAGTGTCTGACCCCCAGGAGAATTGGAAATTGGAGTCCTCAGACCCGATAGGATACAGGTTAGATGTGCCGTAGTTGAGAGTATTTTGTACATCCAGGTGATCGGCGATAGTCACGTAATGCGTGGGATTGGAGATCGCCCCCACCACGCCGATGGTCCCGCTCACGGTCAGGTTGCCGGTGATAAGCTCGTTGCCCTGTACGGTCAGCCCATCCACCGTAGAGGTGACGAAGCCGGCGATGTTGAATGTGCTCCCGGATTGTAAGTCAAAAGTTCCGCCAGATTCGACGACCCAGCTACAGCCGTCGCCGGCCGTCCACTGCTCTCCGCCGCGCTCTTGCACACACGGCACATTGCTGAGGCCGAAGCTCTCCGCGCCCGGTACGCTCAGGGTCTCGATCTGCCGTTGGAGCAACGCCAGTTCCTCGTGCGCAACGTAGCCGCTGAGATCGGGCGTGGGTAACGGTTCAGGGATAACCGGCGTCACCGGCATCATGATCCCGAAATAGCCCAGGATCAATGCCAGTACGCACAGCGCGCTCATTACGATATAGTTGATCTTTTGTTGGTTCATATCCTAACTCCTAACTCCTAACTCCTAACTCCTAACTCCTAACTCCTAACTCCTAACTTCCTAGGCGTGCATTTGCAGCACTTTGAACGCCTCGGCCAGCATTACGTGACCATCCAGCCGCATCCGCGCGAAGAAACCGACCTGCCCGTTAGCCATATAGAGATAGGGGTTACGGTCGACGGTCATCTGGGCGCGCTGGCCGATCCAGTAGTAACGGAAGTCCGCAAAGAGGATGGTCTTGGCGGTGGCGGCGATGGTCGCCATACTGTTGTTGGTGATGACCGGGCGCCCCAGCAGGCGGTCGGGTTGCCCTTCGGCCATCCCCGGCTGCCACAGGTATTGCCCCGTGCCGTCTATCAACTTGCGAACGTATTTGATGGTGGCGTCGTTCATCATCCAGATCGCGTTCTGGCGATAGAGGTAGCCCAGGCTATGGTAAAGATCAATGATCTCATCCGGGTCAATGGCGGTCGGGGCGGCGGAGGTAACTCCGACGCCCGCGCCGGTGATGACGCCCTGGGGCGCAGTCGTGCCGTTGCCGGTGGTGAAGTAGCTATTCTCAAAGGCCGCGAACGCCTGGGTAAAATCGGGCGCGAGCACCTGCCCCCAGATGTCGAAGGCGGCGTCCGCCGCGAGTTCCTCGCTGACCTTGACGAGGCGGGTGGCCTTGTAGGGGGTGAAGGTGACGTGGCCGAAGCTGGGATCGGTTTCGTCGTAGGGCGCTTCTTCGTCCGTGAGCACGGCGGCGGCCTGGTGGGTGAGCGTGGGCACTTCCATCGTGTCCGAGGTCATTGCCACCACGCGCGCGCCGGCCGCCCGGATAATGCTTTGGTCGGTCAGCCCGGCTACCAGTTCCGCGTAGTATTGCTCTGGCACCAGATAGCCGCCTTCGCCGGGCGCGCCTTCTTCCAGCGCTTTGACGGCCTGGCGGCCTGCGCCGGAATGCAGGTACACGTCAAACGCCTTCACCGCCGCGCGCCGCTTGTCTTCCGGCGCCTGCGCGGGCGCGGAGTTACTTTCCGGCTGCAAGTAGGGCGCGAGGGTGCGGTCAATAAGGCTCTTGATCTGCGCCTCGGTGAGTATGGCCGGCGTCTCGTCCGGCAATGCAGCGGCGATCAGCGCCTTGACCTGCGCCTCGGTGATGCTGGGCGTGACCGCTTTCATCTCGTCCAGCACGTCAGCGGGATCGGGGGTGCTGCTGGTCATACCGGCCAGCGCCAATACCGCTTCCAATTGGGCGTATTGCTCGTCGCTCAGCCCCGGCACCAGTTTCTTGATCGTGTCTAACAGGTTCATCGTCTTACCTCCAAATGCTTGAATAGATTTATAGTGAGACCTGACGGCTTGCACCGTCGTGAGATAGGGGCCAGCCGCCGGGGTCGGCGTGAGCGTTAGCTCGGCGATAGGCCAGGACTCCAATTTGCCATCGGACGCGCGTTGTACCAGATGGGGCAAACTGCCCGTGCTATACCCTAATACACCATCGCGCACCAGGCGCAGCACGGCCTGTTCATACGCATCGCGCTCGGTCAATTGCGCCTCATACCAGACGCCGCGCTCGTCTTTGCGCACCGGATGGGCAATCCCGATCACGCGCGCGCCCATCTGCGGGTCTTGCCCGTGATTGTAGAGGACGGGCACGGTGGGATAGTGCGTGATCCAGAGATCGGTGTCGGGCGTGAAATACTCGCCCTGCAAATCCTTGTCCTCCGGGCCGGTGAAGGCGACGGCATAGCCGCCGATCACGCCATCCTTGAGCGTCAGTCCCTTGCCTTCGCTGGCATAGAGCGCGCGCAGATAGGCTTGCGCGGCGCGTTCGGTGTCAAAACAGTGCAGCGACTCGGCGGCGCCTTCTTTGAAAACACAGTATTGCTTATCCTGTTGTTGAATAAACCAGGGCATAGCGCCTCCTATAACTGATCCAATAATTTATCCACCGCGCGATCGAAAATCGCCAGGATTTCCGGCGCGCTCGCGGCCAGGCCATCCCGAAACATATACGCGCCCTGTGTTCCGCTGCGGGCAATCTTGGCGCTAATGGCGCGGGCTACGGCTACATCTTCGGCCTGTTGTCGCGCGCGGCCCCCGGCCCGCCGCCGTGAGCGGACGCTGTAAGTCCCCGCCAACTTGAGCTTGTGAACCCACTCTACCAGCGGTTGCAAGGGCGGCCAATGAGGAGCAGTCCCTTCTTCCACGGCTGGCGCGTAGGATACGGAGGTCCCGACAAGGCCGGTTACTTCCGCGGGGGTCTCCGTCACTTTATGCGTGATACTGCCCCGCAGGTTGCCCCACGCCACCGGCGTGCGCTGCGCCACCGCATCTTCGAGCACCAGCACGGCCTCGGTCATCGCGTCCTGGGCTACAGACGCGAATAATGCCGGCAGGCGGTCGAGTTTCTTCTGCAATTCTGCCAAACCCTCGATCTCAAAATCGGCCATTTTCGTGTTATACTAAAAGCAATCCGTAATGAAAGGATAAGAACTGTGAACGTTGAAGAAATTCGCCAAATTGCCTATGACTCTCAGTTGAAAACCATAGACGACATTCACGCCGCTGCGGAAAAATTAGCAACTATCCGCGCGCAATATCAACCCGGATCACCGGAGCATATCGCCTGCCAGGAAACCATTGAGTCCTTGACGCATTATGCGATGGTGCTCAATACTGCCAATCGGCCCGCGTGAGGCCCGTCTTTTCCCAGAAGTCAGGCCCCAAAGCTGTGAATAAATCCACGTCTGATTGTGCCTGTAGGCCGCGGGCGCGCGCCATTCGCGCGGATGGATAGAGCATTACTTCACCCGTATAGCCCAATCTTTGGGCTATGGATGGTAACAATTGCGCCGCGCGCAAATCCACCAACCCTTCCACCGCATTGCGATAGGCCGGATCGTCGTAGTCGCCGGTGTGCGGATGTTGCAAATGCACTTGTTCGTGTACGTAGCTCCGTAGGGCATCGCCATACGCCGGATCGCTCAATAGTGTCGGATTCCGCAACACTTGCCCGACTCGCGTTGTGATTTCCGGCGCGTAATATACTTTGCCATCCACGGCAAAGCCCCGCGCGGCGGGCGGCGCATTATGACGCCGTTGCGCCGTTTGATAGCCCCGCATACCCCCAAAGGTATGCACCTCTCCTGTGATCGGTAAGACTTTCTCCAGCGCCTGCGTATACGTCACCGCCGTGATGCGGCATCTGTCGTTGGGATGCGCCAGTTGCCCTTCAGGGATGACGATTTCTTTCCCGTTGATGGTGACGCGAAACGGCTCGCCCAATTTAACGATCTGGTTATGCAAGGCGCGACACACTTCGCACGCGCCTTCCTGCCCATCCACCCAGCGCCTGCCCCACACCTGCCCGCTTTCCCGGTATGCCTGCACGTGGCCTTCCTGGTAAGCGCGCATAACCTCGGTATTCGCAATGCGTTCTGCCCGCCAGGTGGGGGCGTCGCGCAGGATTTCGCTCACGCGCTCGCGTAAGGCGCGCAGATCAACCCCTTGTTCCAACGCCCCACTCACGGCCTCGCGCAACATTCCCCGCGTAGTTTCTTCAATGTCCATGACCAGTTCCGCCGCGTGTTGGGCGGCCCACTGCTGCGCCTGCGCGTGTGGCAGGTCGAATTGTGGCAGGTCGCGCAAGTCAGTGGCGGCGGCGGATTGTTGCCCTAAGTGCGCCGTGAGGGCTAAATGTTGCCGCAGGGCGGTTTCCCACTCCGCGCGCAAGTCCACCCACAGGGATGATCCAGGTTGCCCCAGCGCCGCTATTTCGTCCGCGGTCAGGTGATTGAGCCGGGCGACGATCCGGTCGGCCTGCGCGCCCAGGCTTTGGCGCGCCGCGCGGGTCAGGTCAGCGATGGCGCGCTCCAAAGCGCGCCGGTCGGCTTCCGGCATCCCGGTCGGCCAGGCTTCGGTTTTGTAACTATGGGTAAGGTAAGGTGCGAAAAAACTTTCCGAAGGGCGCGCCCTCCGCTGCGCCCCAAAAATCGCCCGCCGCGCTGATGGGGGCAGTGCCGGGCGCGGGGAGGAGGACATCCCCGCCCGGCGCTGCCTCCAGGCCCACACGGGCGCGAGCCTCATTGACGGTCATCCAGCCGCCGCTCACCGCAGTCGTGAGCGCCTGGTTGCGCGTGAGTTCATCCTCGCGCAGGGCGTTGATCTCGCTGGTATCGAATTGGAGATACACATCGGGATAGAAGCGGCCAACGAATTGCCGGTTGAGTTCATCCTCGATGAAGTCTAGCTCCGGCAAGATGGTTTCGGTGTAAAAGCTCTGGCGTTGCTCTTTGGCGGTGGCATAATTACTGGCTTCCCACGCCCCGGCCAGAATGGGTGGGACGCCAAAGCTGGCGCAGATGGCGCGCCGGGTTTCCGCGCCCAGGGTTTCCAACGCCAGGTCTTCGGGCGGATAGCTCAGCGGCTCGTATTTCACATCGGCGGCGCCAAAGATCAGGGTTTTGAACCAGCGCCGCACGCCCCGGAAGACGCTGGCCCATTTCGCTTCGAGCGCGTCAATCTGCTCATTGTCCGCGCCGGGCACGGTCAGAATCCCCTCAATGCGCGCGCCGTTGCCAAAGAAACTTTTGGCATACTGCGCGATCTGCGCGTCCACGCCCACTTCGGTCAGCGCGACCGCTAACGGGCTGAGGCCGGACAGGTCGTCCAGCGGGTTGAAAGTGTACAGGTAAACAATGTCCTCCGGCGCAAAGTCGCGCCCCGGTCCGCCCTGCTGGGGGGTGTAGGTGAATTGGGTGATGCCGAGCGGCATCTTTATCGGGAATACGGCGCTGGGGTTGAGCCAGCGCAGGCCCACGGCGCGGCCCAACCGGGCGCGGGTGATTTCCAGGTAACACACCCCCCAGAGCAGTAAGGCAGTTTCCAGCCGGGCCAGCAGGTCGCTAGTCATATCGTTAAAGATAGCGAGCAGGGGGTGCTCCGTCACCGGCTGGCCGTTGGCCCGGCTAAGAACCTGCACGGGAATCCCCGCAATGGTCTGGGCGCGCAATTGGATGCAGCGATAGGCCCACACGCTGGCGCTATAGGCGGCAGTGACGCTGAGCGCGCCAGCGGCATTATGCGTTGTCCAGAGCGTCTCCGGCGTGAGCGCCTTCAGTTTATGATTCTCTAAACGGTAGATAGTCATATACAGTCCTCAGTCCTCAGTCCGCGGTCCTGGTTCTTGCCAGTGGGTGCCCAGGGCGATGGCCGCGCGCGCGGCGAGCATTTGGACGGCGCCGCTGACGGCATCCACCTGATCGTCGTGGGTGCTGCCGTCGCCAGAGAAGCCCACGCACTCCTGGATGAAGTCGCCCACCCACGGCCCGGCGACGAGGCGTACCTTGCCGGCTTCGGCCCGGGCGCTCCAACTGAGGGCGCGCGCCAGCTTGTCGCCTTTGGGCATCACCTCCAATAAGGATGTGCCGACCAGTTCGGGCAGCGTCCGCAATTCCTGGATGGCGGCGAGTTGGAATCCTGTCTTTTCCACGCCCACTTGTACGCCCGGCTCGGCGGCGGCCACGGCCAGGATGCGGCGGCGCGTCTCCGGCCATTCGGCCTTGAAGCGTTCCAATGCGCTGATATAGAGGACGCCATCCGCATCCAGGGCAACGCGCGCGCTGGCGGTGTAGTCGGCGTGAGTGCGCACGCTGGTGGCTAAATCCCAATAGCGCGCCCAACGCAGGCCGGTCGGGTCTCCCTGGGCCAATTGAAACCATTCCGGTTTGAAGACGTTGCCGGTGGGGGCGATGCTCCAATTGCCGTTGAGTAGGCGTTCGCGCTCGATGAGGGGCAAGGCCATCAGCCGCTCGCGGTAGCCGGAGTCTACTTCCATAAGCACCGGGTTGTCGGCTATAGTGGCCGGGATGAATTGCCGCGATAACGCGCCCGCGATCCGGGGCGCGACGCGGCGTTCTACGTCGTTTTCCCGGATAAAATAACCGATTTGGAAGGGTGGCAAGGGGTCTATGAAGCGCGCCTTGACCCAGGCGTGTCCCACGCCGCCAGGGTTAGTCGCCGCGCGAATCCGCACAGGCAGCGGCTTGCCGCTTTCCTGGCGGGCGGTAGTGCGGGCGCGGCTGAAGAGGTAGAGATATTGCGCCTCGGTAAAACTGGTTAACTCGTCGAAGCCTAAGAAAGCGAATTCGGCGGATTGATACTTGTACTGATCGTTTTCGCCTTCCAGATGGCCGAAGGTGATCGTCGCGCCGGAGGGGAACGCCCAGCGGCGTTGTTGGCTGCGGTAGACGCCGCCCAGCCCCGGATAGAGCGCCTGGCTGCGCTGGATGAGGCTGCGCTCCAACTCCGGGAAGGTGCGGCGAAAGAGGATGGCGTGATAACCGGGCACGGCGACGTGGCGCAGAGCTTCCACCAGCAGGGCTTCGGATTTGCCGCCGCCCGCCGCGCCGCCATAGAGCACCTCGTAGGCGGGGCTTTGCATAAAGCGGGTCTGTGGCCCTGGGTTAGGTTTCCACATAGTTCCTAATCCTCAGTCTTTAGCCCCGTGTCTTCCGTTTCGGGCAGGTAGAATTGGGGGCCGGTGATTTCGCCGCGCACAGTTTGTTCCGGCGTATAGATGCCGTGAACGCGCAGGTAAAGTTCCATCGCGCGGGTGGATTTGTAGTCGGGGCGGCTGGCGAGGTCGGCCAGGGCTTCCAGGACTTCGGCGGTGCGGTCGCCCACACGCCGGAGCATTTCTTCCTGGATGAGTTGGTCAATGCCGGGGTTTTTTGTGCGCCAGACGCGGATGGCGCGGTCGGAGCGCAGGCCCATCACGGAAGCCAATTCGCCCAGGCTTTGGGGCCAACGGGCGTCGCGTGGCAGGCGCGCCCAAGCGATGTAGAGGGCTTTCCGCCACTCGAAGCCGCGCGCGCGGGCGTCGAGGTAGGAGTCGGCCAGGGGGCGCAAGTTCTCTTGGGCTGGGTCGAGGATGCGCGCCTCAAAGTTTTCGCAGGCGTGCGCGCTGATGGCGCGCGCTTCTTCGGGAGAGATTAATTCGCTCTCCGCCACAATGTCGTCAAAACCGGGTAGGGTGGTTTGGCCTTCCATACTATGCAGTATAGCAGGGGGGCCTTGAAGGATTTTCAAAATTCATAAACCAGCCGGAAATCTGGGGGAATTTCCGGCTGGCGGGGCTAAAGTTTCCAGTTATCTACCGGGGAAGCGCGTTGCATTGCGGCATCCAGGTCGGTCTGGGCGAGGGTGGCGTAATGGCGCACCATTTCGAGGGTGGAGTGGCCGAGGAGTTGTTGGAGCTCGAGGACGCGCCCCCCATTGCGGAGGAATTGAATGGCGAAGGTATGGCGAAAGCGGTGGGGGTGGCAATCGGGGACGCCAGCGCGCTGCCCCAGGGCATTGATGAGTTGCAGCAGGGCGGTGGAGGTGAGGGGGGCGCCGCGCTGGGTAGTGAAGAGGGGGTCGGTGGGGCGCGCGTCCGGGCGGGTGGTGAGGTAGCGCCACAGGGCTTTTTGGGTGCGCGGGGAGAGGAGCAGAGCGCGTTCTTTGGCGCCTTTGCCGATGACGCGCAGGGTGGCGTTGCGGGGGTCGTAATCGCGCAGGAGGACGCCAGGGGCGTCGCGGCGGGGGTCGGCGCAAAGTTCGGAGGCGCGCGCGCCGGTATCGAGCAGGGTGAGGATGAGGGCGCGGTCGCGCAGGGCGGTGGGGCGGGCGTTGGCGCAGGGTTGTTTGCCGGGGCGGGTGTAAGTAGGGGTCGTCTCGCACGCCGTGAGCAGCGCCATGATGTCCGCTTGGGTAAAGGGGACGATGGCGGTTTCGGTGGGTTTTGGGGGGGGCACGGCGCGCAGGACGTGGACGGCAACCAGGCCATCCATTAGCGCCCAGGTCCAGAGGGCGGAGAGGGCGGTATGGATATTGAGCAGGGTTTTGGTGGAGAGAGCGCGCGCGGGGCGGGGCGCGACGCCGTCCGGGGTGATTTCGGCGGCGCCGAGGTGGTGGAAGAAGTCGCGCAGGTGACGCGCAGTAATGTCCGCGATAGGGGGATCGTCCGCCAGATAGGTTTGTAGATGGCGGAACGCATTGCGATAATCGCGGAGCGTACACGGCGACAGTCGCCGCGCGGCGGCATCGAGCAGATAGCCGCTTATGGCTTGAGATAAGGTGACTATGAGCATCCGTAAAACCTCCTGAAGTGGGGTAGTTTTACGGAGATGGGGGTGCTCCAGTATCTTCATTGTTAAAGACAGTCGGGGCGCTGGGATTTGAACCCAGGGCCTCACGGACCCAAACCGTGCGCGCTAAACCAAACTGCGCCACGCCCCGAACAACTTGAGTTATACCTCATTTTGGCCGCCCGTCAAGCCACTCTGTATGGATGCCCTCGCAAGTGGGGCAACCTTAGTTTATATCGCCAGAACCAACTTTGTGCTACAATAAGGGTAATTCAAAAAAGAGCCATTTTTCGCCGCCGCGCTACGCTTCGTGGTGAAAAATTCCCTTCAAACGGCCCTTAGGCCATGATTTCTGACGATGAACACAGTAACCTTATTGCCCTCCATTGCACCCTACGTGCCGGCAACACTGATCCACGCCGTCGCGGCTGACCCGGCGTTTACGGACGCGCCGGTGGCGACCGACTTCCAGGCCGCCGTCCTCTTCGCTGACGTCTCCGGCTTCACGCCGCTCACCGAGGCCCTTGCTCAGAAGGGCGCGGAAGGGCCGGAAGAAATGCGCACGCTCATCAATCGCTACTTCACCGCCATGATTGACCTGACCCGCGCCGAGGGCGGCGACGTCGTCAAATTTAGCGGCGACGCGATGACGGTGTTGTATGCCGCGCGGGACGAGCCGTTGAGTTACGCTGTGCGCCGCGCCTACCAATCGGCGGAAGCCATGCAGCGCGCGATGGCGCCCTTTGCCAACCTGCACACCAGCGTCGGTCCGGTAGAGTTAGGCATGAAAATTATGATTGGCGCCGGCCCGGTGTTGGCGCTGCAAGTCGGCGGCGTCTTCAACCGCTGGGAGTACGTCATCGTCGGCGATCCGTTGCGCCAGGTGGGGCTGGCAGAAGAGCACGCTCAGCGCGGCGACATCATCCTCAGCCCGGAGGCCGCCGCCGCGCTGCACCCCGCGCTGCTGCCGCCGCACCCGCTCACCCTGCCGGATTGGGAGGCGCTCCCCCAACCTGCCGCCGTCGAGGCCAACCTGTTGCGCTTCGTACCCGGCCCGGTGCTCGCGTGGCTGAATCATGGGCTGGCGAATTGGGCGCCCGCTCTGCGCCGGATGACGGTGCTGTTCGTTGGCGTGCAGGGCCTGCAATACGACCGCCCCGACATCGCCGAGCGGCTCCACGCCTTCCTGCGTCAAACCCAGGAAACCCTCTACCGCTACGAGGGCACCCTGCGCCAGTTTGTCGTGGACGATAAAGGCACCGTGGTGATGGCGCTCTTCGGCGCCCCCCCCTTCGCTCACGAAGACGACCCCGCGCGCGCCTGCCTCTGCGCGCAACGCCTCCAACAGGTGACTGCCGATCTGGATTTGCAACTGGCGCTGGGGCTGGCGACGGGCCACGTCTTCTCCGGGCCGGTTGGCGGCGAGTCGCGCTACGAATACACCGCCATGGGGGACACGGTTAACCTGGCCGCTCGCCTGATGGGAAAGGCCGGCCCCGGCGCCATCCTGTGCGAATTCAACACCTACAGCCAGGCGCGCGCCACACTCCAATTTGAGAATCTGACCCCCATTCGCGTCAAGGGCAAGGCCGGCCCTATTCGCGTTTACCGCCCCCTGGGCCGCCTGGATGTGGCCACTCACAGCTCGCGGACCCGGCTCGCCGGCATCGTCGGGCGTCAGGCCGAAATCAACCGGCTGACCGATGCCCTTCAGACCGTTCTTTCTGACGCGCATTACACCTTTATCCTGGAAGGCGAAGCCGGCATAGGCAAGTCGCGTCTGGTGGCGGAATTGATGCGGTTGACCAAAGAGCAAGGTTGGGTCTGGTTGATCGGCGCCGGGGAAAGCATCGAACAACAAACACCTTACCGGGCCTGGCGCGACATTTTTACGTTCTACTTTGGCCTGGAGCAGCTTTGCGATCCCCAGGAACAACGCGCGCGAATTCAGGCAGTAACGGAAGAGTTGGATAATACCCTGATACCCAACCTGCCGCTGCTTAACGACATCCTCAACCTGGGCCTGCTTGAGAATGACCTGACGCGCCCTCTCGATCCGCAAACCCGCCAGCAGGCATTGACCACGCTGATCCTGACGCTATTGCGCGCCTGGCTTAGAGAACGTCCCCTGGTGCTGATCTTGGAGGATGCCCAATGGCTGGATAGCCTCTCCTGGCTGCTGACGTTGGAGGTGGCGCGCGCCTTTGCCGCCACCCATGAACCCCTCCTCCTGGTTATTGCCACCCGCCCCGCGCCCCCCGACAGCGCCGGCGCGCAAGCCCTGGAAACCCTCCGACAATTCCCCACCACTGAAATGTTGACCCTGTCTCCCCTGGAGGGCGAGGCCATCATTACCCTGGTGGCTGACCGTCTTGAAATACCGCGCGACAAAATTCCCCCGACCCTGTTGACCCTGGTAAACCGGTGGACGGAAGGAAATCCCTTCTACGTGGAAGAGTTGCTCCAAACCCTGGCAGACCGAGGGGCGATCAGCCGTGAGGTAGACGCCGGCGGCGTGCCGTTCTGTTCCGTCCAGGAAGACTTGACGGAAATGGCGCGCATCTTGCCCGATACGGTCCAGGGACTGGTGCTGGCGCGAATTGATCGCCAGCCGCCAGAACGTCAACTGATCCTCAAAACGGCCGCTGTCATCGGACGCACCTTTAGTTACGCGCCCCTCAGTTACGTTCTGCGCCAACAGACCACCATTGCTGACGCCGCCCTCAAACCGCACCTGGACGCGCTCTCCGACCTGAACCTCACCTCCCAAACGCCCGATACACCGGAGCTGATGTACACTTTTCGTCAGCTCATCACCCAGGAAGTCGCTTACGAGACCCTGCTGTTCTCTCAACGTCGCGCCCTGCACCGCACGGTAGCGGAGTGGTATGAGGCTGAGAGCGCCCAACGGGCCGCGGCCCAGCGAGAAGCGCTGATGGATGAAAAAGCCGCCGCGACAGCCATCGCCCCGTATTTGCCGCTGTTGGTCTATCACTATCAACACGCCGAGATGCCGGAGAAGGAACGCTATTATGCGGAACTGGCCGGGAAACATGCCGCCGCGCAATTCGCCAACACCGAAGCCCTGCGCTATTTCACGCGCGCGCTGACGTTAACCCCCGAAACCGATGCTGCCAAGCAATACGAGTTGCTCCTGGCGCGTGAAAGCATCTACGCTTTGCAAGGCGCTCACGAAGCCCAGGAACAAGACCTCGTTGCGTTGACGCAACTGGCAGGCAGCCTTTCGCCGGCGGCCCAGGCGGAAATCCTGTTGCGCCGCGCCCAGTACGCGGAAGTCCGGGGCGCCTATCCCCAGGCGATCACCCTGAGCCAATCGGCCATCACGCAAGCCCAGGCCGCCGGTGATCAGCGTGCAGAAGCCGTCGGGTATTTTTACTGGGGCCGCATCCTGTGGTTTCAGGGACACTATCAGGAAGCTACCCCTTGCCTCGAGCAGGCGCTCACACTGGCGCAGGCGGGCGACTTCGGGCAGGTGGAGGCCGATAGTGTGCGCTCGCTGGGGGTGATTGCGTACTATCACGGCGACCCGCAAGGGGGGGCGCTGTGTTTTCGGGAAGCCTTGAAGGCCTACCGCCGCATTGGCGACCGGCGCGGCGAGGCCGGCGCCCTCAACAACCTGGGCGTCTTCCATTTCAACCGGGGGGAATACGTCCAGGCGCGTGATTACTACCAGCAAGGGCTTGATCGTTACCGTGAAATCGGCCACCGGCAGGGCGTGGGCCGGGCGGTGGGCAACCTGGGTATCATTGCCCACAACCTCGGCGACTACCTGGAAGCCCGCGCCTACTACGAACAAGCGTTGGGCATTTACCAGGAAGTTGGCTACCGGCAGGGTATCAGCACGTTGCTCTCTTACATGAGCCTGCTGTTCTATCACTTAGGCCAGCCAGAAAATGCTCAGGAATGTGGGTTGCGCTCGTATTTGCTGGCCCAAGACCTTAAGGACTCTCTCACCCAGGGCTTTGCGCTGACCAACATTGGACACGCCCTGACATCCACCGGGCACTGGATTGAAGCTGCGGACTCCTATCGCCGCGCCTACGAAATTCGACAGGATGCCCAACAATATAATCTGGCCCTGGAATCGCTGACCGGGCTGGTCGAAGTTTACCTGCTCCAGAACGAACTGGACAGCGCGCAGTCCCATACAGCACAAATATTAGATCAGATCAAAAGAAGCTCTCTGGATGGCGTCATCGAACCGTTCTGGATCCATTGGACTTGCTACCGTCTCTTGCGCGCTCGGCGCGATCCCCGCGCTGCAACGCTGCTCATTCAAACGCACGCTCTGTTGCAGCAGCAAGCCGCGCGGGTGGATGACACAGTTCTACGGCAGTCATTTTTAGAAAATGTGGCCGTTCATCGGCAAATTGTGGAAGAATTCAAGCAAGTTCAACACCGCATTCGCCCAAAAGAGTGAAGGAAAGCGGCTGGGTGACTTGCGCTATCTCGCTCGGCCACGCGCCCTTCTCGTTCCGGTGGGCTTGTTCATGGCGGGATTTCATCAACCGCAAATATTGGGGCGCTTTATTCAATAACGCCGGTGAACAGGGGGGCACTGACGTATGAGTGCCCGTCGGCGCCCCCCCTTAGGGACACCGGTTTCAGCCGTCCTTTGCGTCGCTGCGCCCCAACCGGCGGGAGAGTCATAAGACCCTGGTCCCTGACCAGGGTCTTATCATTCTCGGCAGACCACGCCCACCGGCAGAATTTTGCGGCTACAGCCGCCGGTGAACAGAAGGTTTTGCGGCGACGGGCGATCGCCCGTCACCGCAAAACACTTAAAAACAACGACCTTAGCCGTCATTTGCACTGTAGCGCACTGCCCAACGGGAGAATGATAAAGCCCTGCGGGTGCAGGGCCTTATCATTCTCCAGCCGGACGATGCGCTGCGCCATAGGAGACGGCTGAAGCCGTGATTCTTAAAGGGGTTTTGCGGTGACGGGCGGTAGCCCGTCACCGCAAAACCGCCTTCTTACCGGCGGCTTCAGCCGCGAAATCTCTTCGACAGGTTGTACCTGCCGAGAATGATAAAGCCCTGCTGCGGGTGAATGTACCCTTGACGCGCCCCTACCACAGGATATAATCCGCTGCGGAGGATTTTATATGAAGGGAATTTTTGAGAGTTTACGAAAAACTCGGAATGCTGTTTTCGGACAGATTGCCAATCTGTTCGGCGCGGGTGAGATTGATGAAAATACCTGGGATGAACTGGAATCTCTGTTGATCCAAGGGGATGTCGGCGTTGAGACGACGCTGGCCTTGATTGGTAAGCTGCGCGCGCGGATTAAAGAGGAAGGTGTTTATCGTGCTGCTGACCTCAATCGGATCGTCTATGAAGAGATTCTGGCGCTGTTGCCCGAGGCGCCCCCGCTTAATCTGAAATGGCCCCTGGCGGTGATCTTGATCGTGGGGGTGAACGGCTCTGGCAAAACCACCAGCATCGGCAAGCTGGCCGCGCATTACCGTCGGGAGGGCCGCAAGGTGGTGCTGGCCGCCGCCGACACCTTCCGCGCCGCCGCGATGGATCAGCTCAAAGTATGGGGCGAGCGCGCCGGCGTCCCCGTCATTGACGGGCCGGAAGGCGGCGACCCCAGCTCGGTAGCGTATGACGCCATCGAATATGCCCAGTCTCGCAAGGCAGACATGCTCATCGTGGACACGGCCGGTCGTCTGCATACCCAGCACAACTTGATGGCCGAGATGGAAAAAATCCAGCGGATCATTGCCCGCCGGGTGGCCTGGGCGCCCCACGAGACTTTTCTGGTGCTGGACGCCAACACCGGACAAAACGGCCTGATCCAGGCGCAGCAATTCCTCAAGGCCGTCAAGGTCAGCGGCATCGTGCTTGCCAAGCTCGACAGCAGCGCGCGCGGCGGTATGGTGCTCTCCATCGGCCACCAACTGAACCTGCCGGTGCGCTACGTCGGCACCGGCGAGAAAATAGAGGACATGGCCCCCTTCGACCGCGAAGCCTTTGTCAAAGGCTTGTTGGAACAATAAACCATTATCAGGAGAACCTAATGAGTGACCTATCGAATCGCCTCGAAAATCTGGCCGCCCGCGTGGCAGCCACGTGGGGGCGTCTTTGACTTACCGGACAAGATAACAGAACTGAATGATCTGGAACAACGCGCCGCGGCCCCCGATTTGTGGGATCGCCCAGACCAGGCGCGGGAACTCATGCAGCGGCTATCCGCCCTTCAGGAAGAGGTGCAGTACTGGCGTCATCTGCGCCAGGAAATCCAGGACACGCACGAACTGGTCGCGCTAGAAGATGCGTCCCTTGAACCCGACCTGATCGCCGAGACCGATCGCCTGGAACACGAAATGAATCAGGCCGAGTTTCGGCTACTCTTCAACGGTCCGCACGACCGCTATGATGCCATCCTCGCCATCCACGCCGGCGCCGGCGGCACCGACTCGCAGGATTGGGCCGCGATGTTGCTGCGGATGTTCCTGCGCTGGACGGAACGGCGCGGCTTCAAGACGGAAATTTTCGATTCCATGCCCGGCGAAAGCGCGGGCATCAAAAGTGTCACCGTTGGCATCAAAGGCCGCTATGTCTACGGTTACTTGAAATCCGAGCGCGGCGTCCACCGCCTGGTGCGCCTCTCTCCCTTTGACGCTGCCCACCGCCGGCATACCTCCTTCGTCCTGGTGGAAGTGTGGCCGGATTTGGGGGACGAAGTGCAGGTCGAGATCAACCCCGATGACCTAGTGATTGACAACTTTCGCGCTTCCTCCGCTGGTGGACAGCACGTGCAGAAGAACGAAACTGCCGTGCGCATCACCCACCAACCGACCGGCATCGTCGTCTCGTGCCAGAACGAGCGCTCCCAGACTCAGAACCGCGAGACGGCGCTGCGTATACTTAAATCGCGCCTGATTCAATTGGAAGAGGAGAAACGACGCCAGCAGCTCAGTCAGTTGAAAGGGGCGCACGTGGACGCCGAGTGGGGCAGCCAGATCCGCTCCTATGTGTTGCATCCCTACCAGATGGTCAAGGATCACCGCACGGAGCATGAGACCGGCAACACTGCCGCTGTGCTGGATGGCGACCTGGACGCCTTTATGGAAGCCTACCTGCGACACACTCTCGGCGCGCGCTAACTTCCTTTTTCGTCGGTAGATTGAGCGTCAACGGATGTAACGGAATTGAACGGATATTCTCTCCGTTGAATCCGTTCAATCCGTTGAGACTATCTTCAGAGGATTCATTATTAACCGACGTTCACCAGCGGTTGGATGAAAATGTCACCGCAGAGACGCAGAGACGCAGAGTTTTTTGGGGGCTATGCGACTATCCGACTGACGACTATCGGACTATTTTCAAGGGAACGAATGGCGCTGTTACGAGACGTGCAAGACTATAGCCGGCAGCACCGCCTCCTGGAAAAAGGAGAGCTGGTCGTTGTGGGCGTGTCTGGTGGGCCGGACTCGGTCACGCTGCTGCATGTCCTCAAGACGCTGCCCCTGTGCCTGAGCCTGCACGTCGCGCACCTGCACCACGGCATTCGTGGCGCCGACGCTGACGCCGACGCTGACTTTGTGGCGGCTTTGGCCGCCGCGTGGGGGCTGCCCTGCACCATTGAGCGCGCCGACGTCCCCGCCCTGGCGCAGCGGGAAAAGCTGCCCCTCGAAGAAGCCGCCCGTCGCGCCCGCTACGCCTTCCTGGGGCGGATCGCGCAACAAAACGGCGCGTACAAGATCGCGGTAGGGCACAACGCCGACGATCAGGCCGAGACCGTGTTGATGCACCTGCTGCGCGGCGCCGGACCGGCGGGACTGCGGGGGATGCTTCCACGCACCTGCCTGAGCGACTATCATCTGTTGACGCTGCCCGCGATCTTCGCGCCGGAACTGACTGTGATCCGTCCGCTCCTGGCGACGCCGCGCGCGGCCATTGTGCAGTATTGTGAAGCCCACGCTCTGGAAACCCGCAGCGATCTCACTAACCTGGACACCACCCTGTTTCGCAACCGCCTGCGTCACGAGGTGCTGCCCTATCTGGCCGACATCAATCCGCGCATCGCGCAGCGCCTCCGGCATCTGGCCGAGGTGGTGCGCGCTGACTATGATCTGTTGCAAGAATTCATCCATGTGGCGTGGGATGCCCTGCTCCTGGAGGCGCGCGACGATGCGCTGCTCTTCAACTTGCGCGGCTGGCGGGAGCAACCGCTGGCGACGCAACGCGCGCTTATCCGCCAGGCGGCCTACCACCTGCGCTGCACTCTCCGCGACGTGGACTTCGTTCACATTGAAAATGCCCTCCACGTTGCGCTGCACGGCGACGTGGGGGCGGAGGCGACGTTGCCGCGCGGCTTGCGCCTGATGGTGGGCTACACCACCCTCACCATCGCCGATCACCGTGCGCACCACTTGCCGCCGGAGCAGCCCTGGCTGCCACCCGGCGCGACCATTCCGCTGTCCATCCCTGGTGTGGTGGAGTTGCCGGGCGGCTGGACGCTCTGGGCGCAGCCGGCTGATCATTGGGATCGGATGGCGGTGGCAGAAAATAACAACCCTTTTGCCGCCTGGGTGGATGCTACGGCGCTGTCGGGCGCGGCGTATCTCCGCACACGACGGCCTGGCGATCGCTTCTGCCCGCAGGGATTGGGCGGCGCCGAGGTGTCTTTGAGCGACTTTCTCATCAATGCCAAGGTCCCGCGCGCCTGGCGTGACCATCTGCCGCTGGTGGAGGCGGGAGGTCGCCTCCTCTGGGTGGCGGGCCTGCGGCTCAGCGAGGCCGCGCTGGTGCGCCCTGACACTGCCGGCGTCGTGGCCCTGCGATTCCAGGAACCACAGGAGCAGAAGGCCTACGGGGATTAGGAATTAGGGATTGGGGATTGGGTTGTCCCGATCCCCAATCCCTAATCCCCATTCACTATTTTCTAAGGAGTGATTCTTTGAGTAAACATCTCATACTGGTAGCCGGAAATATTGGAGCAGGGAAAACGTCGCTGGCCGAGCGGTTGGCGCAGCGGTTGAACTGGCAGGTCGCGTATGAATCGGTGGATGATAATCCCTATCTGCCCGACTTCTACGCCGACATGCGCCAGTGGAGTTTTCACCTGCAAGTCTTCTTCCTGGGGCACCGCGCCGAGCAGCATCGCGCCTTGATGATGCTGCCCCATTCGGCGGTGATTGACCGCAGTATTTACGAGGACGCGCACATCTTTGCGCGGGCGCTGTACACGCTTGGCAATATGACTGAGCGCGATTATCACGCCTATCAGCGCGTTTACAAGCTGGTGGTGGACACTTTGCCGCGCCCGGATTTGCTCATCTACATTCGCGCCAGCGTGCCCACGCTGTTGACGCATATCCAGAAACGGGCGCGCGTCATCGAAGACAACATCTCCGCCGATTATCTGGCGTTGTTGGAACGGTTCTATACCGACTGGATGGACGCTTTTGATGTGTGCCCGGTGCTGACGGTGCCGGGGGATGACCTGGATTTTGTGCGTTATCCAGGCCACCTGGACATCGTGGCGGAGCGGGTGTTGGATAAACTGGCCGGCAAAGAGGTTGTAGAATTTCCTAATTCGGAGGAGTTGCATGCCGGTTGAGTACGGCGAGTCCCTGAGTGAGCGCGAGCTGGAAATCATCGCGCTGGTGGCCGAAGGGCTGACGAATCGGGAAATTGCGACGCGCACTTTTCTCAGCCCCAACACGGTCAAAGTTCACCTGCGCAATATTTTCACCAAGACCGGGGCTGTTTCGCGCACCGAGTTGACGGTGCGGGCCATGCAGGAGGGCTGGATTGATGTTCCCGGTGTTGTGGCGGAAACCCCGGATGAGGTGGATGTCCCCATAGCGGAGGTCCGCGACGAGGAAATACCTGCGCCGCCTCTGCTTGCCCCATCGCCCTGGCCCACGCATCGCTGGTTTGCATTGGTGGTCGGCGTGTTGCTGGCATTCGGCGTGCTGCTGACGCCGGTTCGGGCGCCGGGGCAGGCGAATATTTCCGGCCTTGAAAATATTTTCAGCTCACCCCAACCGTTGGTGTACACCTCGCCGCCGGCCGGTGAAGATGGCTGGGAGGAACTGTCCCCGCTGCCCCTGCGCCGGGCTGGCCTGGGCTTGACCGCAACGCAGGGCCGCCTTTACGCGGTGGGGGGAATGACCGAGAACGGCC
This sequence comes from Chloroflexota bacterium, assembly GCA_029555965.1. GTDB lineage: Bacteria > Chloroflexota > Anaerolineae > B4-G1 > SLSP01 > JAKQHY01. The sequence continues at coordinate 22,713 of JAKQHY010000153.1, forward strand.
CGACCGCGCAACTTGATATTTATGACATTGAATCCGGTAACTGGCAAACCGCCGCGCCGCGCCCGGCAGCGTTGGCAAACTACAGCGTGGTTGCGGTGGGAAACGCGCTGCTGACCCCCGGCGGTTGTGACGCTGCCTGGCAGCCCACGGACGCCGTGCATCGCTACGACATAGCACAGAACGACTGGGCGGCGGTTGCCGAACTGCCGGAGCCGTTGTGCGCCTACGCGCTGGCCTATACGCCAGAACGCATCTATGTTTTCGGCGGTATGGGGGCCAACAAGGTGTATCGCGCCGCCGCCTACGCTTACGACTTTGCCGCCGACGTGTGGGAAGCATTGCCGTCGCCGGTTACGCCGCGCGCGTTTGGCGCCGCGGCGCTGCTCTCCGACCGGGTGTTTTATGTGGGGGGACACGACGGCAAAAACGAGTTAAACACCTGTGAAGTATACATCCCCACAGAGCGCCGCTGGCAAAGGTGTGCGCCGTTGTTGCAACCGCGCAGTGGATTGGGATTGGTGACGCTAGGCAATCGCCTTCAGGCGGTCGGCGGCGGTTGGGATACTTACCTGGGCTTCAGCGAGCGTTACGACGCTGCCCACGACCGCTGGACGGCCTTTGAGACGCCTATCGTGGGCGAATGGCGTAACCTGGGATTAACGGCCTGGGATGGCGCGCTTTACGGGGTCGGCGGCTGGAGTGGGGATTATATGAATCGCACTTACCGCCTGGAAGTGCTACAATTCCGCACCTTTATCCCGATTACGTTCAGCGGGAATCAGCCCTAAATTGGCGCGGGCAGCAACCGACTACAGACAGTAGTTATGCAGTTACGCATTTTTCGACAGGATTAACAGGATTTTCAGGATTAAGAGGCTCTTTTCATCCTGTTAATCCTGTAAATCCTGTCTAAAGAAAACAAACCGCGTCACTACAATACAGACACACGGGAGGCTTTGATCGGAAAAGCCTCCCGTTTCATAGGGCTACCCGGCCAACAGTATGATTGCGCTACGCGATTCAACCCGGTACGTGGTCGCGTGTACCGTCACGGCCTGCGCCGGCTCCTGAAAATCCTCCGGCGATGCCAATGCCGTATCCGCAACTCGCTTCCACTGCTGTTCGTCCGACAGGACGGGCAGCGCAAATGTCAATGGCTTCCAGTAGGCGTTAAAGACAATGTACAATCGTTCGTCATACTGCGAATCGGTCAACTCAAACGCCAGGCTGCGCGAGTCAAAGCCCCAATCGGGCTTGTCCAGTTGAGTGCCGTGCCAGCGGATAACCGGCGGCGCTTCCCCTGAGGTTGTGTTCCAAAAACGCTCCGCCCGAAAAATTTCCCGCGATTGCGTAAATTGAATCAGCCTCTGCACAAAGCGGAGCAGATCGGCGTGTTCTTCCAGGCCGCGCCAGTCGAACCAACTGATCTGATTGTTTTGACAATAACCATTATTATTGCCCCCCTGCGTGCGCCGCACCTCATCCCCCATCAAAATCATCGGCGTCCCCTGCGAGACAAACAGCAAGGTGAAGAAATTCTTGATCTGGCGAACGCGCAGGGCCTCGACCGCTGCGTCCGTGGTCGGCCCTTCCACGCCGCAGTTCCAACTGAAGTTGACGTCCGCGCCGTCGCGGTTTTGCTCGCGGTTGGCCTCGTTGTGCTTTTGAGTGTAGGATACCAGATCGTTCAGCGTGAACCCATCGTGGCAGGTGATGAAATTAATGCTGCGGTTAGGTTCGCGGTCCTCCTGGGGATAGAGGTCCGGGCTGGCCTGGATGCGTGCGGCCACGCGCGCGACTGCGCCGGCGTCGCCCTTGATGAAGCGGCGCGCGTCGTCGCGGTACTGCCCATTCCACTCCGCCCAACGGTGGCCGATGAACGAGCCGACCTGATACAGCCCGGCGGCGTCCCACGCCTCGGCGATGATTTTGCTCCCCGCCAGGATCGGGTCGGATTCAATCTCCCAAAGAATCGGCGGACTCTTCAACGGCTGGCCCCACTCGTCGCGGGCCAGCACCGAAGCCAGATCGAACCGGAAGCCATCCACGTGCATCTCCGCCACCCAGTAGCGCAGGCAATCCATGATCATCCGCCGCACGATGGAATGGTTGGTGTTGAGGGTATTGCCGGTGCCGCTATAGTTGGCATAGCGCGAAGGATCGCCCGGCGCCGGGATGTAATAGGCGCGATTTTCCAAGCCCCGGAAAGAGAGCGTTGGTCCTTTGTGACTGCCTTCGGCGGTGTGATTGAACACCACGTCCAGGATGACCTCGATGCCGGCGCGATGCAGCGCCTTGACCATGTCGCGGAACTCGTTGACGGGGGCGAGCGGATCGGGGCGACTGCAATAACCCTGGTGTGGCGCGAAGAACGCCACCGGCGTATAGCCCCAATAATTGGTCAGACCTAGGGGCGCATCTTGTGGATCGAACTGCTGGACGGGCAGCAATTCCACCGCCGTGACGCCCAGCGATTTGAGGTACGGGATTTTTTCGACGACGCCGGCGTAAGTGCCGCGTTTCTCCGGCGGCAGCCCGGAGTTGGAATGCCGGGTGAAGCCGCCGACGTGCAGCTCGTAGATGACCGTCTGCGCGTAAGGCTGAGGGCGGGGGATGTCGCCTTCCCACTCGTAGCCGCCGGGGTTGACGACGACGCTCTTCATCGCCTGCGCGCAGTTGTCGCCGGGATGCTTGGCGGCTTCCCGCGAATACTGGCGACTCAAAGCCACCGCGCGGGCATAGGGGTCAAGCAGGACTTTGTCGCCATCGAAATAGAACCCCTTTTCTGGGGCGCGCGGCCCGTGGACGCGGTAGCCGTACAACTGGCCGGCGCCCACGCCCCGCACAAACACGTGCCAGTAATAGAAGGTGCGGTTGTGACGCGGGTCCAGCGGGATGACGTGCCGGGGGCTGGCGTCGTTCACATCGTCGAACAGGAGCAAATCCACCGCGTCGCAGTTTTTGGAAAACACGCAAAAGTTCACGCCCCAGGGCAGCACGGTGGCGCCTAGCGGGAAACTTTGGCCGGGGAAGACGTTGGATTTCACGAGGTAGTCCTTGTTGCTAAAGGAACCGCCGATTCAATTTGCTTGAAGTGTTTTGAGCGAGAGGGGCGTTTTGGCACTTTCGGTTCGGCGTGGATGGGTTTGCCGGTCGCCAGGCTGTAGAGCACATCTGGACAAAGATCTACACCGTTGGGCCACACAAGTGTGCCGGCTTCTGGATCAACTTGCACTTGCTTAAAGAAATCTATCTCTTCCAGCGGGGCAAACACGCCCCCACGCCCTACCACCCGTGCCTTGAAATCGAGTTCCCCCACAACCCCATCCGTGAAGCTCAACTCCAGGCAATAGTCCCCAAGATAACGAACCTGTTTAACTCTAGGAAACATAGCTCCTCCTATTCCAAAGGTTCAATCTTTACCGCTTGTTGATCACGCCGTAGCCGTTCCCAATTATTGAGCAATTCCCGTTGATGCAAGGCCGCCCACTCAATAACCATAGAAATGGCGCGATGAGGGAGTTTGCCCTCAAGGATCTGGATAGGGTCAATACCTATCTGAACTTCTCGCCCGGCATAAATAGCGTGAAAGTGTGGCGGCAAATGTTCATCGAAGTACATGCGGATCACGATACCAAAAAAGCGACTCACTTCTGGCATAGGACTCTCCTTTAACCGGTTGCATTACCTGGTCACGCCAGCCGCAGCCCCGGTTCGATGTCCAGATCCCACGCCGCGCGCGCGCCGGCCTGGTAGCGATACGTCCCGGCGGCGGCGATCATCGCGCCGTTGTCGGTGCAGAGCCACAGCGGCGTGGCGTGAACGGACCGCGTCACACGCGCGCGCACGGCGGCGCGCAGCGTCGCGTTGGCCGAGACGCCGCCGGAAAGCAGCACGCCGTGGACGCGATGCGCCTCTGCCGCCTGCGCCGTCTTTTCGGCCAGCACTTCGATGACGGAAACCTGGAATGCGGCGGCCATGTCGCTGATGACGCGCGGCGACGGTTCGTGGTACTGGCGCAGGGCGCGCATCACGGCAGTTTTCAGGCCGCTGAAGCTGAAATCGTAGGTGCCGGGCAGCCAGGCGCGGGGCAAGTCGCAGGCGTGCGGATTGCCCTGCCGCGCGGCGCGCTCGATGGCCGGCCCGCCAGGATAGGGCAATCCCAACATCCGGGCGACTTTGTCGAACGCTTCGCCAGCGGCGTCGTCGAGCGTGCCGCCCAGGTATTCGTACTGCCCGTGACCCCGCATCAGAATCAACTCGGTGTGGCCGCCGGAGACGATGAGGGCCAGCAGCGGAAAGTCGCGCGGCGCGGGGGGATTGTCCGGGGCCGCCTCGCGCGCGTCAGTATGTAGCCAATGCGCGTAGAGGTGTCCTTCCAGGTGGTTGACCGGCACGAGCGGCAGGCCCGCGCTCAGGGCCGCGCCTTTGGCAAAGTTGAGTCCCACCAGCAGCGATCCCGGCAGGCCCGGCCCGTAGGTCACGGCGACCGCGTCCAGGTCCGACCAGCCGACGTGCGCCTCCTGCAATGCCTGCGCCGTCACCGGCCCAATGGCTTCCACGTGCATCCGCGACGCCAGTTCGGGGAAGACGCCGCCGTACTGGGCGTGCAAGTCCACCTGCGAGGCGACGACGTTGGACAGCACGCGCTCGCCATCCTCGACGACCGCCGCCGCCGTTTCGTCACACGAAGTTTCAATTCCTAAAATGCGCATACGAATTACGAATTACGAATTGCGAATTGCGAATTGCGAATTGCGAATTATGAATTATGAGGCAAGCATCTTGCACCTTGCATCTTGCATCTTGCATCTAGCATCCAGTATCCAGCATCCAGTATCCAGCATCCAGTATCCAGTATCCAGCATCCAGCATCCAGCATCCAGCTTCGCACTACTCGTCCCACACCGGCACAAACATCATCCACTCTTCGGGGTGTTGGCGGATGAAGTCTTCGACGCGGGCCAGGATCGTGCGGAGGTTGACCTCAACGTCCTGCTGCCGGTCGCCGGTCTTTTCCAGTTCGATGAGCGGCGCGGTTTGAATCCAGTACACGCCGTCTTCGTAGTGCGTCGCCAGCACCATCACCGGGCTGCCAGTGCGGAGCGGAATCCGCAGATAATCGCTCGGCAGGCGGGCCGGCGCGCCGAAGAATTCCACAGAAGCCTCCTCTGTTATGGGATAATCCGGGCCGGTCACGGCCGCGCCGCCGCTTTGTAAATGCCGCATCGCGCCCCGCAGCGATTCAGGATTGATGGGGTGCATTTCGATGCCGCAGTTCTGGCGCATCTCGTTGAACATCTCGATGTCGCGCGTCGGCTCCGCCAGAGACAGGACGTACAGCGGCATCGGCAAATACTGCGCGGTGGCGAGGCCGGCCAGGTCAAAGTTGGACATGTGGCAGCCCAGGATGAACAGCCCCTTGCCATCGGCCATCGCCTGATCCACGCGCTGCTGCGTCTCCGGCGTGAAGCGCACCGGCGGGACGACATCCTCAATGCGCGTGTGGCCGCGCGCCATGTTGTAGAAGTATTCGTAGTAGCGGCGCATCACGTTGAAGAACAACTGGTACAGCGTCCGCCGGAGGTCGCGTTTAGGAGCATCCGGCCCCAGGACGTGCCGCAGATTGGCTTCCGCATGGCGATACACGTCGGGCCGCAACCAGACATTCAACCGCGCCATCACCGCCGCAAACAACGGCGCTCCCCACAGGGGCAAGAATCTGCCGAGGCGCAAGGCCATTTTCACCGGCCAGCCCGCAGATACCATTTTACGTGTGTTCATACAGTCTCTCTCAACGGATTTAACGGATTCAACGGAAAAGTAAGCGACAAATCTGCTTAATCTGCTCAATCTGCTGACGAAAATTTATGAGCGCGATTTGGAAATCGCGGCTACATCGGTATCACTAAATCATACGGGAAATCGGTCAACGTCTGCGCCACGCCGTCGGGGTCTATCCAGATCACGTCTTCCAGCCGGCAGGCGATCCCTTGATCCGGGTAGTATAGTCCCGGTTCCAGGGTGAAGACGTGACCGGGTTGCAGCACGGTCAGGTTCGCGTCGTTGTCCTGGAAGCCGGGCGATTCGTGGATGTTCAGCCCGACACCGTGCCCCAGGCCGTGAACGTAGCCCGCCAGCGTCGCCGGGTCGTCGCCGAGGGTCGGGTGGCCGCGCGTTTTGAAGAAGTCGCAGGCCATCTGCTGGTAGCTGCGCGCCAGTTCACCCACGCGATAGGCGGCCTTGATGTGCGCCATCACATCCTGCACGTCCTGATGCAGGCGCTGCATCGGCTCCGGAGCGTAGCCCAGGCAGAACGTGCGCGTCATATCGAAGAAATAGCCGTTGACCTCGCGCGGGTAGATGTCAAAGATGATACACTCGCCCAGGCGGATGGGCGCGCTGAGCGTCCCCTTGTTATGGGGAACGGCAGCGTCGCGCCCGGTGGAGAAGATGAAGCCTTCCGGGTTCTCCAATCCCTGCGCGGCGATGAGATGCTGGATGTGCCCGTGAACGTCGCCGACCGTCAATGCCGCGCCATCGGGGCGGCGCAGTATCTCGTCCGCGCCGGCGGGATGCTGTTGCAAGAACGCGAGCGTCTGCCGCACCACCTCGGCGGTGCGGCGGCCCACTTCGCGGATGCGGGCGACTTCGGCGGCGTCTTTGGTGGCGCGCGCTTCCAGAAGCAGATTTTCGCCAAACTCGCCCACCACTTCCCCATAGAGCATCGCCGCGTTCAGTGCGTTGAGGAAAACGTAACTTTCGCCCTGGTCGCGCGCGCCGTAGAAGCCGATGCGCCCGCGCACATCCAGGTCTTCAAAGATGCGCTGCTGATACTCCACCGTCGCCGCCAGGAGGTCCCCCTGGTACTCGGCGATCAGTTCATTAAAATTATACTGCGTGGTGAGCGTGAGCGGATAACCGGCCGCCAGCGCTTCTTCGCGTTCGATGGGGCTGACGATAAGGTGGGGGCCGCCGCCGCGCTTCTGGATAACCTGGGCGCTGGTCAGATGCACGCCGTTCAGCATGTAGATGAGCGATGTGTTGCCCAACACCTTCCCGGAAACCACAATGGCGTCCAGGTCGCGGGCTTCCATCAGATGATCTAAATCGGTTTTCATAGTTCACCTCGGTTGAGTGGAAAAGATACACTTTATGGGCTTTCTGTGTTTGACATAACCGCATGACAATTATATCATGCATCCGAAACGTGAAACGTAAAACGTGAAACGTCAAACGTGAAGCTCTCACAATGAGCGCATGACGTTTGACGAGCTTAAAATAGCTACTGCAAAGGAATACAAAGAATGTCTGACCACTACCAAAATTTCAAGGTTGCCATCTATGCGCGGGCCTATGAGGTGCAGCAGATGGCCGATCTGGACTGGCTCAAGCAGGGCTTCGAGATGATGCAACGCCACATCCGGGTGGACAAAGTCTACCTGGAAACGCATCGCGATTGGCTCGTGGCCGAAGAATCCGCCGTGCGGCAGGCGCGGGATTATTTGTTGGGGCGCGGGGTGCAGGTGTCCGGCGGCATCACCGTGACGGTCAACGAGCCAAATCGCTTCCAGACGTACTGCTACACCAACCCGGAGCACCGGCAGAAGCTCAAGGACGTCGTGACCTACACGGCCCGCCTCTTTGACGAAGTCATCCTCGACGACTTCTTCTTCACCAACTGCAAATGTCCTTCCTGTGTGGCCGCCAAAGGCAACCGCAGTTGGACGGAGTTCCGGCTGGAGTTAATGGCGGACGCGGCGCGCGATCTGGTGTTGGCGCCGGCCCGCGCCGCGAATCCCGCCATCAAATTCGTCATCAAGTATCCGAACTGGTACGAACATTTTCAGGGTCTCGGCTTCAACCTGGAACTGGAGCCGCCCATGTTCGACGGCATCTACACCGGCACGGAAACTCGCGACGCGGTACTCAGCAACCAGCACCTTCAGCCGTACACGGGCTACCTGATTTTCCGCTATTTCGAGGCCATCAAGCCGGGCGGCAATGGCGGCGGCTGGGTGGACCCCTTTGGCGCGCGGTACGCGGATCGGTACGCGGAGCAACTCTGGCTGACGCTGTTCGCCAAAGCGCCGGAAGTCACCCTCTTCGACTTCCGCAATTTGCTGCGCCCCATCGAGATGGCGCAGCGCGGGCCGTGGCAGGGCAGCGGGACGAGCTTCGACTTCGACGCGATGATCGCGTCGGTGCGGCGGGAGGGCGAATTCTGGCCGGCGGACGCGACGATCGCGCTCGCGGCCGGGCGCGCCTTCGCGCAGGTGGACGAGGCGCTTGGCGCGCTGGGCAACCCCATCGGCGTGCGGAGCTACAAGCCCTTTCACTCCACCGGCGAAGATTTCCTGCACAACTACCTGGGGATGCTGGGGATTCCCATTGACCTGCGTCCGGAATTCCCGGCGGACGCGCCGACGATGCTGCTCACCGAGGCGGCCAAACACGATCCGGCGATTGTGGGCCAGATCAAGCAAGCGCTGCTGGGCGGGAAAACCGTCGTCATCACCTCTGGCCTGCTGCGCGCCTTGCAGGATCGCGGCCTGCGCGACATCGTTGAGCTGGAAGTCACCGACCGCAAGGCCAGCGTGCAGGACTTCCTAATCGGCTGGGGCAACGTCTATCACGCGGATGCGCCCATCCTCATCCCGCACATTGCCTATCTGACCAACGATTCGTGGGAAGAGGTCTCCGGCCTGACGCAGACCACCGGCCATCCCATGCTGCACGTGGCCGACTACGGCGGCGGGAAGCTCTACGTGTTGACCATCCCCGACAACTTCGACGACCTCTACAAGCTGCCGGAGGCCGTGCTGGCGCGCATCCGGGACGTGCTGCTGCGCGATCTGCCGGTGCGCGTGGATGCGCCGGCGCAGGTGATGCTGTTCGCCTACGACAACGATACTTGCATCATCGCGTCCAACCTGCCGACGGCGACGGCGGTGCGCGTCGTGGTGGATCGCGGTGTGACTGCGCTGCGCGACGTGCAGACCGGCGAGGTCATTTCCGGCGGCGTCGAAGTCCGCGATTGGCGCGGGCAACCTACCGGCAAGATCGCCATGAATCTGGTCGTCAAGCCCCACTCCTACCGGGTGCTGCGCCTGGAGACTGCGGTATAGGCAGAAATTGGGACGCAGATAAACCTGATTCACGTAGATTTTGAAAATTTACCTGCGTTAATCCGCGAAAATCTGCGCCCTCAAATATTGAAGGTTTTAAGGTGGTGCTATGACCATGCATGAAATGACGCCTTCCCGTAGAGAGGACCTCCTTCTCGGTGGACTGATCTTGTTTCTGACGCTCATCTTGATTGGGACGAGCTTCTTTTGTGGCTGGGTCTTCTTGCAGCGCATGGAACGCCTGTACCAGGGCCACATCTACCCCAACGTCTACGCGCTGGGCGTCGCGCTGGGCGGGATGACGCCGGCGGAGGCGGTTGCCGCCCTTGACCCGGTGGCGGCGCAGGTGAGCACCGGGGAGCTGGTCTTGACCGATGGCGATAGGGGCTGGTCGTATGATTGGGCGGAGGCCGGGATGAGCGTGGATGCAACCGCAACTGTGCAGGCCGCTTATGCCGTCGGCCGGGGACCAGGGTGGCGGGAGCAACTGAGTGTCTGGCTGGACTATCACGATGTGTGGCCGCGCTTCACCTTTGATGCTGTCACTGCGCGTGGCCTGCTAGAAACGCTTTCGCAGAAGATTTCCGTCCCGCCGGTGGAACCTACCTTGAAGCTCGAAAACGGGGAGATCATCATTGTTCCGGGCATGGTCGGGCGCGTGTTAGACGTCAGCAGCACGCTGGCGCAACTGCAAGCCGTGGGCGGCGACCTCTATCGCGTGGAACTGCCGCTGGTGTTCGCCGATGTTGCTCCGGCAGACCCGGACGCCGTAAACATCAAGGCGCAGGTGGAGCCTTTGTTGGGGCGCAGTATTACCATGATGGCTTATGATGTGTTGACCGAGGAAACATTGACTTGGACGTTTGACCGTGAGGATATTGCGCAATGGTTGTATCTGGCGCCTGGCCCGGACGGCCGTTCGTTGGTGGACATCAACAAGTACGCCATTCAGACCACATTGGTGACTTTGGCGGCGGAGATGGGGGATGGGCGCGGTTTTCGTTTTGATGAAGCCGCGCAACAAATTCTGGATGTTTTCGATGCGGGCGGAGGTAGCCTGCATATATATCTGACCCACCCGGAACGAGTTCATCAGGTGCGTTCGGGCGATACCGTGATGAAGCTTGGCGACCAGTACGGAATGCCGCCGGGCCTGATCGTCGCGGCCAATCCTGCCATTAACCCGGATCAACTAAGCGTGGGGCAGCCGATCACTATTCCCAGCCAGGATATTTTGCTGCCCAACATGCCCATCATCGGCAAGAAGATCGTGGTGAGCCTGGCCGAGCAGCGCACGCGCGTCTACGAAAATGGCGCGCTGCTTTACGATTGGATCGTCTCCACCGGTCTGCCGGACTCCCCCACGCACCGGGGGACATTTCAGGTGCTGGGCAAACACGACAATGCGTATGCCAGCCAATGGGATTTGTGGATGCCCTACTTTATCTCTGTCTACCCGGCCGGCGGCGGCGTCGAAAACGGCTTTCACGAATTGCCCATCCTCGCCAACGGACAGCGCCTCTGGGCCGGCTCCCTGGGCCACCCCGCCTCGTTCGGCTGCATCATCCTGGGCATTCCCGACGCCGAGACACTGTACAACTGGGCTGAGGTGGGGGTGACGGTGGTGATCGAGTGAGCGGATCAGCGGATCAGTGATACCTTGACAAATCCCTGGTTTAGGCTAAAATTTCCTTCAGTTGCCGAGATAGCTCAGCTCGGTAGAGCAGGGGACTGAAAATCCCTGTGTCCTGAGTTCAATTCTCAGTCTCGGCACACGCAATAAAGTGGGTAACTGGTAAAGTTACCCACTTTTTGTTATACCTGAACTACAGCAGATGACGCCGATGACAGAAGACTTTGATCCTACCCTCTGGATAACCACCGCAGAAGCAGCGGAAATGACCGGTTACACACAGATTCATTTCCGCCAACTCGCGCGGCGGGGGAAGCTCAAGGCGTGCAAGATTGGGCGGGACTGGTTCCTGGATAAGCAGGCCATCCTGGACTATGTAGACCAGATGCGGCAACTCGGCCCGGAAAAGTACGATCCCTGGCGCTCTGGCGCGCGGCAGCGACACGAGCAAGCGGGTGATGAACTATGATGGATGCGCAAGAATCCGAATGGCTGACGACGCCACAGGCGGCGGCTCTGGCGGGCTGCACGCCCCGGTATCTGACGGCGGCATTAAAACGCGGCCGGCTGAAGGGGATGAAACGCGGACGCGACTGGCTGGTGCAGAAATCCGAAGTGCTGGCCTACGTCGCAAAAATGGAACGATTGGGATCGGCCAAACACAACTGGCGAGCCAAAGTGCAAAGCGAGGATGAAAACAACCGGGCGGAATAACCGCCCGGTTTTGTTATCACAAGCAACGAGAGTGCGGATTTCCTCTCTCAAGTATCGCCTGCCGATAGCTGCACCTCATTCCCCACCACCGTCCAGCCGGGGCGGGCGCGGCGGGCGAGGAGTTCCAGGTACGGGCCGGGCAGTTGCTCGGCGAGGATGTGAACGTCTTCGGGTTTGCGGCTGTGGCCCAGCGATGGGCTGAGCAAGCCCAGGTAGTGTTCCCCCGGCGGCGAGACGTGGCCGCGCCGCCCCAGCAGCACGTACTCGCTACACCCCGCGACCCAATGCCCCAGGCCGTAGACCGGGCGACCATCCCGCGTGAGCTTGATCCACGGGAAGCCGGTGACGTGGGTGAAGCCCCAGGCCTGCATCACGCCCACCACTTCGGGCAGCTTGGGCCACGTCCCCCAGAGGAACAGCAGGCAATCCGGCGCAGCCAATTCCGCCACCGGCAGCGCGGCGATCTCGGCGATGGTCAGGGGCGCGTAGGTGTAGCCGCCGCGCCGGGGATCGTGGCTCTGCGGGTTGTGGTACGGCCAGGGCGGATCGGCCAGGATGACGCCGTAGCCGCCGGGGTCGAACTGGGGCAGGGCGAGGTGGCGGACGTCGCCCTGGATGACGCGCCCGGCAGGGGGCGCGGACGATTGCGGTTCCGGCAATATCCCGGCCAAAGGCAATTGGGGTAACGGACTGAGAGCCATCGCGCCCCCCTCACAACAGCCGCTGCGCGGCTTGCGCCAGGTCTTCGGCGCTGGGCTGGCTGTAACGGGCGGTGGTATC
>JAKQHY010000154.1 GCA_029555965.1 Chloroflexota bacterium
GCGCTGGTCGTGTAGGCTTCATCGTCAGGATAATGGCCGGTCGTGGTGGCGACCGTGATATAGACAATCAAGCCCTTGGTCACGGTCAACCCTGCCGGTACTTTGAACTGATATTCTCGATCATCGGCAATGATCGCAATCGTGTCGCCGGATACGCCATCGCCACCGGCGAGGCCCAGCCATCCCTCAGCGTAGACCACCGCACCCTTGGTCACGGCAGCCACGAGGGAGGCGTTCACACTTTTACCGTCAGACTCCAGGTACGCGACCTGGCCGGCTACGGTCGTTGCCATAAATTTTTACTCCTTGGCTATTCAGCCACTTTTGAGTTAACACGGATAAGAAGAAACACTGTTTTTTTGTTCCGCTATCCGTGTTTTTCCCTATCCGTGTTAACTATTTTGCTCGCTCGCGGGAATTTGGAAATATTTGCCGCCCGCCTGGCGCTGCCCTTGCACCGGGTTGCGCTGGGGTGGCCCCATCGTTTCGACGACACGGGCACCAAGCAGCTTTTTCACGATAGGCATTTCGATGACTGCCTTGTAGGCGTCCTCTGCCTGTTGCACAGTTTGCGGGTTGCGCGCCACGATCATCTCGGTGACATCGGCGCGCACATCCTCCAACTTGATGCCATTCGTTACTAATTCTGTGATTTTGTTGGTCACGGCGGCTTTGGCTTGTTCAGCCTGAACGCGCTTCATTTCGGCAATCGCGCCAGCCACGTCGGCCTTGGCGTCCAGGCCCAAGGTCTCGCGGATGGTGGCCACGGTCGCCACTTCTGGCGCAACCGGCACGGTGGACAGCACCGCCTGGCGCACCGGATCAGGCAGCAAGCGGGCGTCCGAGGCTTCCATTTCGTTGATATAATCCAACTTCGTCTTATCAGCCATTTTTGGCTCCTTATTTTGAACTTCACTTAATTCGACGGTTCCGTTTTGCATTTCGCTTGTTAGCGCCGGCACTCTTGCCAGCGTAGCAATTCCGGCCCGATCAGCCGGCGCGATATCGATTTGCGCCAGCTTCAACGTTTTCGGGTCCATGCGGTAGGCGTTCAGGGACTCATCCCAGGCGCCGTCCGCATGGGCATCGATAGAGGTAGCCAGGGTCTTGCCCTGGGCTTTGTAGCGCCGAATGCGGTCACGCGCCGGACCAGGCACGATATAGGCTTTGCCCCAGAGAATGCCGGAATCCTGCTCGCGCACGGCGCCCACCCAATGAACTGCTTCCATTGGGAACGCTGTCGCACGCTCAGATTCGCTCAAATGACCAAATAGGCCGATAGGGCGATTGGTTAGGGTCTGGCGCTCCAGCTCCTGCAACCATGCCTCATCGTAATACCGACCATTGCCCGATTTGACGTTGGCCTTCCCGATTGGGATCGTGAGAAATTGGGGATCGTCATCACCGGCGATAAGCTCCGCATAGTCCACATCAGCGGCAATCGGCACGGTCGGGTAGGCCCCGCGCAATTCCGAAATCGCCGTAATGTCAGTGAAGCGACCGCTAATTTCCCTAGTTTCCTCTGGCATTTCTACCCCCTAAAAACTGTCGAGTATGCTGTATTCGCCACCCGACCCGCGCGCTCGCACCACAAAATCATCAAAACTGTTGCTGGCGTTGGCGCTGCGCAGCCCGACCAGCGTCCCCGCGGCCAGGCTGGCGTCGGCAATGGTCTGCTCTGTGCCAACGAGGGCGTTGTTATAGTAAGCGCGGAACTTCTGCCCCTCACAGGTCAGACGCAGCTCCGCGCCAGCGACAAACGTGACGGCACTGTTGATCAACGTCGTGTTGACCGTCGCCACCACTTTGACCAGTTGCACATTCGTGCCGGTGTGGCGTAGCTCCACATAGTCGGACTCAGTGCTGTAGCGCGCCAGGATAGCGGCTGAATTTGCGCCACCGGTCAATTTCGCCATCACAATAACATCGGCCTTGCCCGCATCGACGGTGGCAATCGCCCGCCCGCCGCTCAAGGTCGCCGTGGCCGCACCGCCCGCGGCGCTCCAGGAGCCTACCTGCTGCGTCCAGGCCAGCCCACTACCCCCGGCCCCAATACCGCCCGTCACCCCTTCCGGGTGGCCCTTCCCGTCGCTGGTTCCCCAGGCGCTAAAGCCGTCCGAACAGAGCGGCGTCGGCAACCACGCTGCTGCCGGCACACGCAGGTAATCACTCGTCAACTGCGCATTGAATGAGTTAATCTGCGGGTTGCCGTCGGCGGTCCCCGCCCGCATGATCTCCAAGAGCGTCCAGTAGTCACCGGTATAATTACGGATGAACAAAAAGCCACCCACAGCCCGTTGCACCAATGCCACCTTGTATGAGGTGGCTGTGTCGTAGGCGCCGTAGTTGTAGCCAATGTCACCACCCCAGAAGCGCAGCACATCCCGAAAATAGAACTGGATATTCTGCGTACTGCTGCCCAGGCCGGTACTGTTGTTGGTCCAGCCGACGACGGCGAACAGTTTGTTCGCCAGCGTGATTTCGGCCACCATCAGTTTGCCCGGCGTGCGTTTTCCTGCCGCGTAGACCATGACCGATGTACCCCAGGTGGAGCCGCCGCCGCTGATGGCGAGTTTGCCGCCGGTCAGCGTGACATAGCTGCTGGTGTCCACCACAAAGCGCTCCCCCGGCCCCGGCTCGGCAAGCGTGCGATGGATAGCGCCCGCGGCTCGCTCGCTCGTAAACTCATCGCGGATAAGGTACGGGCCGGGAACAGGGTCGAGCAGCAAGCGTCTACGCCGTTTGGCAAGTGGCATTAGTTGATGTCCCCCGTTAATTCAATGTGAAAACTTTGTCCGCTCGCCGGCGTGAACGCATCCAAGGTTTCCAGCAGCCCGTACAGGTCGCGGTCAGCCGCCGCGCAGTCAAACGCCAGGCGGATGGTGGTATTGAGCGCGTTGGCGGCGTCGCTACCACTGCCTTCTGTCTGGCAGGCATCAAAATCAAGGTAGCCAATGCGGTTGCTTCTGTTGGCCCACAGCAGCGTAAACGCCGCGTTGTCATTGATGGCGGTGGGCGCGGTGTGGTAGAGATGTAGCCGAAAGCGCGCGACATTGGTGGATTGGTTGGTGATCAGCCGCGCCTTGGTAATGTAGCCGCTGCCGCCATTCTCGCGGGCTAGGTCGGCAAAATTCAACACGGTCGGCGCCGTTGTGGAGTCGCTTACCGCGTCTTTGGCCGCGTAGGCGTCGGTGTTCGCCGGTCGGCTGAAGGTGGCGCTGGCGACCGCCATCAGCCCGCCCACGTTGGCAATCGTGATGGCATCGCCAGCCAACTCTAGTTGGCCGCTGGCGTTCACCTTGATGGGCTGCAAGTCGCCGCTGTCGTCTATGCCGCCGATCTGAATCGCCTTGGGTGGTGCATCGGCCCCGATGACGGCGACAGTGTTCATAATGCTCATACGCTCATCTCCCCGGTCAAAATTCGATTCGTTAGCGCACCCGCATTGAGTGCGCCCTGTAGCGCCGCAGCCGCCGGTGTCCTGCCATCAATCTCTGCCCTGATCGCCCGCGTCGTAGCCGCGGGGTTGCGCACCGGCACGGCACGCAATCCACAGCGACAATTGGGGTGGTCAGGGAATGGAGGCAATTCCGATAACGGATACACCCCGTCCCCCTCCTCGCCGCCCGTGGCATTCACGTCACAATGGTCAACCTTGGGGTGCGTCGGGTCAAGCAGCCACTGCGCACCGCGCACGTAGGGGTTGATGGCGCCTATCCCCACGGTCGCGCTCCCTAAGGCTTGCATCATCTCATGCTGTAACAGCCGTTTGGCCGGGTAAGCGCCCTGTTGGCCGTAAGGCGTTTGTTGCCGTCGGGTGCCCGGGGGGCGCGTTGTCAAAAAAGCGTTCAGCCGGTCAGTCATGGTCACCACCGGCGTTTCCCGCCCAATGTGGTAATCCAGGAAACGCCCCACCCGGCTGCGCACTTCGACGGCCATCCGCTGAATGCGGTCCGCAAGCTGGAAGCCGCGCGGATCGACCCATTGCGTAAATGAGGCAAATGACATCTCGCGTACGCTGCTGGCATTTGAGCCTACGAGCCAGGCGATCACTGTGTCATCCGTCGCCAGTCGGCGCACCAACGCCGCTTGTCGCTCGGCTTCAATCTGCACCATGCCGGCCACCCCATCGTAGAGCAGCCGGGCATAAGGTGATAATGGTCGCGGCCCTATAAAGGGTTCACGATCACCCAGGTAAAAAGGCTTTAGCACCTGCACCCAAATGGCGACACTGAGCGCGTCGCGCGTCGCCCGGCGATTGGGCAGAATGCGGCTCCCATCATCCGCGCGCGCCGTGGCATTCTGTATGAGCAGCCGCCCGGCAACATTGGCCAATGTGCGCTGTTCCTCCAAAAAACGCTGCGACGTGGCGCGCAGATGGCGCCTTCGACGGGCGATAAAAGTGATCATCCGGCGCGAAGTGCCTCCAAAACGGTCTTGCGGTTGGCGTGCGTCGTCTCGTATTCTGCCAGCGCCTGGCGTTGCCACGATTCCAGGCTTGGCGCGCGGTCGATAATTTCTTTAGCGTTGTAGGTGTCATAGTCGAGCGATATAGCGACCGCTTCCGGCTCAAGCACGTCCCGTAAATCTATGGTTTCCTCTGGATGCGGTAACGTAGCGGGCTGTTGTTCTAATATCGCCAGCACCCGATCCAACTTCTCTTCGATTCGATTAAGTGTTTTGGGTAGTGACATCTTCCTCGTCTCCTTCAGGAATCCTGCTGTCCATCAACATCTGTTGTTCTTGTTCCATGCGTGAGGCGCGTTCCTCTCTGGCCTTCTGCAGGACCATGTCGATGTCCTCAACATCCAACGGCGCGAGTAGCAGCGCGGTGCGTTCATCAAGCAGCCCTTCGCTGTAGGCCCACGAAATCGCCTGCAAGGTCATTGCGTTGTCCTGGGTCAATTTCTGCCATTGCAAGGTTGGCACAGCGGCCACGGCCACCCCTGGCGTCGTGAGCGACTGATAAGCGTTGACAATCTGCGCAACTTCCACAAGCCACCCTGACGCGTCGCCTCTTCGCCCTTCTACGAATCGCTCAAATACCGGCATTTGCGTATTAGCGCTCGCCATGCTGCTGGCGATGGCGTTGCCCATGACAAATTCCGGGATCTCCGCATGTTCCAAGAGCAGATAGAACATGAGTTCCAGCAGCTTGGCGGTGTCCTGGGTAAAGCTACCAGGTGACTTGTACTCAAACTGCGCGCCGGCGACGGTCAAAATCTGGGTGAGGTCTACGCCAATCGTGGTGACTTGCTCAGTCGTGCCGTCGGGCAATTCCCGGCTTTCCCTTGTGCCGTAGTCGGTCCAAAACTTCTCCAGGTCGGCTACATTCTCAAAGCTCAAGACCGGCGTGGGCCTGCCTTGGCGTTCGTTGCCATCTACGGCGGCCTCCAGGGTCGTGTTATAGCGTTGGAGCAGCTCGACCAGCGCCTCGGCTTCTGGGTGGCCGAACGTGTCACCCTCGTCCAGATTGTTGGCGATATGGACAATCGTCAAGCGCCCCAGGAGGTTGGGATAAATTGTAACCACAGCGGCTTGTCCGTCTATTGCGCTCGTATGGACGCGCCGGTCGACATAATACTCGTCTGTGATGATCATTCGGCGCCCCAACAAATCAGGATGGGCCAACACTTGGGTCACGCGCCAGCCGATGATGTTGGAATAATCATCCTCCGCCACAATCGGGTCAACCGTGTCAGGAGGGAGCAGGGTGACAGATCGGAAGAGCGTC
>JAKQHY010000167.1 GCA_029555965.1 Chloroflexota bacterium
CGCAGGTTGCCAAACGACATCCGGTATTGCAATTTGGACTGCTTCTGGGTGGATTGATCGCCGTAGTACTGACCCTCGCCGGCATCCGCATCGAAACCAACGGCAAGGTGTGGGACCTTTCCACCTCCAATGTGTCCCTGGTCATCATGAGCGCCTCTATCGTGCTTCAAGTCTTGCTGCAATACATTGTCAACCGCACCAAAGTGGGGAAAGCTATGCGCGCTGCCGCCTACGATAAGCCCGCCGCGCGGCTGATGGGCATCAACGTGGACGGCGTCATCACATTGACTTTTGCGCTGGGTGGAGGATTGGCCGGCGCTGCCGGTGTTCTCTACGCGACCGCCTACAAACAAATACACCACCTGATGGGTATCATTCCCGGATTGAAGGCCTTTGTGGCCGCGGTAATCGGCGGCATCGGCAGCGTTCCAGGTGCCGTGGTCGGATCGCTCATCATGGGGCAGACCGAAGTAATGGCGGCCAGTTATATTTCCACCCCCATGCGCGACGCGATCGTGTTTTCCCTATTGATTATTGTGCTCCTGGTGCGCCCACAAGGTATTTTCGGCGAACCGCCGACAGAGAAAGTGTAAGAGGTTGCCATGCAAGCAAAATTATTAACTTTTTTGAAAAAAGAAAGTGTAGGCTTTATCGGAATCGGGTTGGTCGCCTTCCTGGTCGTCCAAATCTTCATCAGTACGGGTCTTCTCGGCAACTTCTGGGTTGGTATCATCTTCTGGGGGGCGACCATCTCCATGTTAGCCCTCGGCCTCAACCTGATCTATGGTTTCAACGGACAGTTCTCATTGGGACAATATGGGTTCTATGCCATCGGCGCCTACACCTCCGCCGACATTACCTATCGCTGGAATATTAAAGCGGACCCGGCCGGGATTGTCGTGGTGTTGGGCGGTGCGCTGCTGACCCTGCTGTGTTACATAGGGATTGGGGCATTTCTACGTCGCTTTTATCGCGTCAGTGTGATGACGCATTTCCTCTTCTATTTATTCGGCACGATTCTCTGTTTTGCCATCACTGTATCGTATCTGGCGCAACCGCTTGGCGCGATCACCGGAACCGTTCTATCGGCGCTTCCCAAAGAGATTTCGCGGCAAGTTGTATTTTTCTGCGCGCTGATAGGCGGCGCGAGCATTGCCGGAATCGCCAGCTATCTTTTTGGCATCCCGGTTTTGGAGCTGGGATCGGACTATTTCGGCATCTCCACCTTAGGGTTTACCATCATCGTCAAAGTATTGCTCGACAACACCGACACTATCCTGCCGTTCCCCGAAATGCAAGGGGCACGCGGGATGACGGTTCCCAAATTGACCACATGGACTTGGGTCTTCTTCAGCCTGTTGGTGGTGGTGATGGTGATGCGCAACCTTCTCCACTCCAGCACCGGCCGCGCCATCATTTCTGTGCGCGAAGATGAGCGCGCGGCTCAACTGGTCGGGGTCAACGTTGCCAATGCAAAATTGCTGGCTTTCGTAGTCGGCAGCGTGTTCGCCGGGTTGGCTGGCGGTCTGCGCGCCCACGATGTTGCATTCCTACACCCCCAATCCTTCAACTTCATCAAATCCTTCGACCCGCTTATCGTAGTAGTCTTTGGTGGCCTGGGCAGTATGACTGGCACGCTGTTCACCGGCTTCGCGTGGATTATTTTGTTGGAAGGCGTCCTGCGTAACCTGCCCGCCGGCTACGAAACCTGGCGATTCGTCATCTACCCCCTGGTTTTGCTGGTCATGATGCTCCTGCGCCCCGAAGGGCTGATGGGCCGCTACGAACTCCCCTACCTGCGGCGGGTGCTGCCCGCGAGGCGTAAGACGGAGGAAACTGAACCAG
>JAKQHY010000180.1 GCA_029555965.1 Chloroflexota bacterium
CCGCCAGGTGGTGCGCCGCAACACAGAAGACGGCCAAAGCCGTGATTTTTAAGGAGGTTTTGTGGTGACGGGCTACCGCCCGTCACCACAAAACCTCCTTTTTTCGGCGGCTTCAGCCGCAAAATCTGCCCGGTAAGCGTGATCTGACGAGAATGATAAAGCCCTGCCCGGTTCAGGCAGCAACCTATCAGTTTCCCATCTTATGGGCCGCTTGCGTGAATCGGACAGCAAAGCCATTTTCGGAGGAGGATTTTAACGTTACCCACTTGCTGCAAACCTTGCCTGTGCTAGAATAAATCCACCATAGGGGATCAGGGATTGGGGATTAGGCATCCCCTAATCCCTCATCCCCATTCACTCAAGGAGGCAAGCTGATGGAAGATTTTCTATTTCGCCAAGCGTTAGCAGACTTAGACCCGGAAGTGGCCGCGCTGATCGCCTACGAAACCGAGCGTCAGGCGCGCAAGCTGATTTTGATCCCCTCCGAATCTATCGCCCCGGCAGCCGTGCATGCCGCGCTGGGATCGGTGTTCTCGCACCTCTACGCCGAGGGCTACCCCGATGAACGCACCCGTCCCATGACAACGGCGCAAATCCTGGACTACGAGACGGAACTGGGGCATTTCCGCCGGTACGGCGATCCCCGCTATTACAAGGGCATGGAATACGTGGACGTGTTGGAAGCCCTGGCCCGCCGCCGCGTCGCCGAGGCGTTTGCCACCCCCAAGACGCCCGCCGAGCGCCTGTGGGTCAACGTGCAGACGCTCTCCGGCGCGCCCGCCAACACCGCCGTCCAGTACGCCCTCCTCCAGCCGGGCGACACGCTGCTCTCGATGGCGCTCCACGTCGGCGGCCACCTGAGTCACGGCAGCAAAGTCGCCTTCTCCGGCAAAACCTACAACGTCGTCTCCTACAGCGTGGATGAGCATACCGAGCGGCTGGACTACGCCGCCATCCGCGAGCAGGCGCTGGCCGTCAAACCCAAGCTCATCATCGGCGGGTACACCTCCTACCCCTGGGCGCCCGACTGGCAGAAATTCCGCGAGATTGCCGACGATGTCGGCGCGTACCTGCTGGCCGACATCGCCCACGTCGCCGGGCTGGTGCTGGCGGGCGTTTATCCCAGCCCGGTGGGCATCGCCGACGCCGTCACCTTCACCACCCACAAGACGCTCGGCGGGCCGCGCGGCGCCGTCATCATCACCCACAAGGCCGATCTGGGCGCCAAGTTTGATCGCGCCGTGTTCCCCGGTTTCCAGGGCGGCCCGCACATGGAAACTGTTGCGGCGGTGGCGACGGCGCTGAAAATCGCCAGCACGCCGCAGTTCGCCGAGCTGCAAAAGCAGACGGTGCGCAACGCCGCCGCCCTGGCGGATGCGCTAACAGCGGCGGACATCCGCGTGGCCTACGGCGGCACGGACACACATTTGTTGCTCATGGACTGCAAGCCGATCAAAGGGCCGGACGGCACGCCGTTGATGGGCGATCCCGCCGCCAACCTGCTTGACCTTGCGGGGATCGTGGCGAACCGCAACACGATTCCGGGTGACACGACCGCCGCGTACCCCTCCGGCATCCGCATGGGCACGCCCTGGGTCACGCAGCGCGGCCTGAAGGAGCCGGAAATGCAGCGGCTCGCGCAGGCGATCAGCAAGCTCTTGCACGCCGCGCAGCCCTACCGCTTCGTGCGCCGCGACACGCCGCGCCTGGATTACCGCACCCGCGTGGATTTCGACACGCTGGAAGCGGTCAAGCTGGAGATCGCGGCGCTGGGCGCCGAGGCCGGCGTGCCCGATCCCATCGCCCAACCGAGCGGCTATCCGCACTTTTACTACCTCAACGACGCGCTCAAAGGCGCAGACGCCGCCGGCGCTTACCAACGCCTGGAACTGGTCGGGCGGCAGGCCAAGCCCTTCGTGGATTGGCTCACGCCCTCCCACACGGCAGGCATGGCAGATGGCGAAGCGTGCCCGGTCACGCTGTTGGAGGCCAACGGTAAGGCGATAACCGCCGGTATGCTCACCCGCGTGAGCGCCGAGCAATACACTCTCGACGTGCCGCGCGCCCAGGCCGCGCGCGTGCTGACGTGGCTGCGAGCGCTGGTGGACGGCTTCGCGGCCACCGACGACGTGTTCGGGCGGCTGCCGTTCCTCAACGCCGTGCGCGATTTGGGGCCGGTTCCCGCGCCGCAGCCCACGCCGCAAGCGGAAGCCGGGCCGTTCACCAAGCCGTACTTTGTCGGCGCATGGGCGCGCAAGGAAATTGCCGGTCCCGCGCTGCCGACCTTCAAGTGGACGGAGCCTGAAGAGGCCGCGCCGCGCCAGACGCGCCTGCACGCCATCCACCGCGAGTTGAAGGCGCGCATGGTGCCGTTCGGCGGGTGGGACATGCCGGTCTGGTACACGAGCAACCTCGAAGAGCACCGCGCCGTCCGCGAGGCCGCCGGCCTGTTCGACGTGAGCCACATGGGCTGCTGGGACGCGCGCGGCCCGGAGGCGGCGGCCTTCCTCAACCTCGTCATGGTCAACGACGTGAACGCGCTGGAAGTGGGCGAGTCGCAATATTCGGCTCTGTTCGGCGTGGACGGACTACCGCTGGACGATCTGCTGGTCTATCGCATGGCGGAAGACCACTATCTGGTCGTCGTCAACGCGGCCAACAACGACAAGGACTGGGCGTGGGTCAACGGCGTGCTGAGCGGCGCCGTCCAGATCGATCCCGAACGGCCCTGGGTGCGCTGGAACAGCCCGTCCAGCAGCGTGATCCTGCGCGACTTGCGCGATCCATCATCCGGCGCGGACATGCGCGTGGAGCTGGCGCTGCAAGGTCCCAAGGCGCGGGACATCCTGCTGGCGTTGGGCGGCGAGCCGGGCGACCTGGCGACCGTCAAAGGGCTGCCGTGGGCCGGGATCGCGCGCGTCACCCTCGGTGGCTTCGACGTGATCGTGAGCCGCACGGGCTACACCGGCGAGCGCATCGCCTACGAATTGTTCGTCCATCCCGACCGGCTGGGCGATTTCTGGCGCGCGTTGTTGGACGTGGGCGGCGTGCGCGGCCTCAAACCGTGTGGGTTGGCCGCCCGCGACAGCCTGCGCACCGAAGCCGGCCTGCCGCTTTACGGCCACGAGATGGCCGGCCCGCTGACCCTCACGATGGGCGATGCCGGGTTCCACACCTACGTCAAGACCTACAAGCCGTTTTTCGTGGGGCGTGAGGCGTTCATCCATAAAGAGGCGGCCCGCAAGGCCGAGATCATCCGCTTCCGCGTGCCGGAGAAGGGGCAGCCCAAGCCGCAGCAGCTCGACCGGCTGGTGGATGAAAAAGGCAGCGTGGCGGGGTACGTCACCAGTTGCGCGGTGGACAAAGACGGGTATTTGCTCGGCCAGGCTTACGTGGACGAGGCCTACAAGAAGGCGGGGACGGCGCTGTTCGTCCTGGTGACGCCGCGCCGTGAGGCCAAAGCGCCGCACGATTTGCAGATGGGGCAGCGGACCCAGTTGCCCCTCCGCGTGGAAGTGCTGACGCGCTTCCCGAAACGCTAACTGTCTCAACGGATTGAACGGATTTTGTCATACAAAAAGTATCGGGCGGCTTAACCAGCCGCCCGATACTCTTTTACCGCAAAGAGCGCAAAGAACGCAGAGATTTTATAGTTTCTCTGCGTTCTCCGCGCGCTCTGCGGTGAAAAATCACACGTCTTCGTCGGGAAAGTCGGGGACGTGGAAGACGGGCAGGGTGAAGTAGAACGACACTCCGCCTTCCGGCTGGTTCAGCGCCCAGATTTGCCCGCCGTGCGCTTCAATCGCCATTTTGCAGGAAGCCAACCCCAGACCGTATCCCCGTTTCTCATAGTCGCCCGCCATGAATTTCTGGAAAAGCTGTTTATAGACATTGGGGGGTATGGGAGGGCCATTGTTGTAGATTTCCAGAGTCAGCCAATCCACGTCATAAGCTCCTGTGACGCGAATGATCCCATGCTCCTGTGGAATGAATTTGCGAGCATTGCTCAACAGGTTTTCCAGGACGCGCACGATCATGTTGATGTCAATCCATAACAACGGCACGTTATCCGGCAGTACAATTTGAAAATCGAGCGTGGGAATCTCCAGCATCAACTCTCGCGCCATCTCGTAGAGGTAATCGGGCAGATAAACCGCTTCGAAACTCAAATTAAGGCGCCCGACTTCCCCCCGGCTGATTTCAAGGATGACGTTGACCAGATCCATCAATTTAGTAGTGTTGGATAACGCCATCTCAATGATTTCTGCGCTCATTTCCTGTAGTACCGGGTCCGCCAGCATTTGCAGGGCATTTTGGACAACCGCGAGGGGATTGCGCATGTCGTGAACTAACATGTTGAGCAAATCGTCACGCATACGTTCCAGCGCGCGCTGTTCGGTGATGTCCCGCAGCAACAACAATGCGCCAGGATTGGGATCATGGTTGGAATGAATCGGAGTCTGTTGGAGTTTGAGCAACAAACCATGAGCCGTCTCAAATTCCATATCCTCAATCCTGGCGGCGTGGCGGCCTTCTCCGGCGGTATTGTGAATGAGCCAGCCGGCAAAGGTGGGCGCTTCCACGCGCGTCGCAGCGATGACGTTGGCGAGTGGCTGCCCTTCCCACATCGTCGTATCACCGGGCAAATGAAGCAATTGCAACGCTTGACCGTTGACATAATGAATGGTCAAATTATGCCCTACCAGGAAAATGCCGTCGCGGGAGGACTCCAGGATGGCGCGTAGACGGCTCTCACTCTTCTGGCTTTGCTCATACAGGCGCACGCGCACCAGAGCCGCCGAAGCCTGCTGAACGATGGCCCACGTCAGTGTAGATTCATGGGCAGCCAGGGGGTGATCGTGCGCCAACATAAGGTTGAGCACATAAAACAGGTTGTGGTTGGGCAGAGAGATGGGAAAATAGAGCATCTGCCGGGCGCCCAACGCCTCGATTTCGGGCCAGGTGGGCGGCGTGCGACCCCGCGCGTGACTCGCCAACACCAGCATCCGCTCCTGACGGCAGGCCTCCAGGAATTCTTTCTCGGCCTCCCAGGCCGGACCTTCCGCCCACCGCTGCTTCACCAGGGCGGGGGCGCGACGCGAGATGTAGACACGCTCGCGCGTCCACTGATCGCCCGACAATTGGTAAAAAGCCGTACTCAAGGCGCCTTCTACCGCATGGCAGAGCGTGCGCACCAGGATGAAAGTGATGCCGGCGATATTGGATTGCGAGAGAAAAGCCGCGCTGATCTCGTACAAATTGTGGACGGTCTGAAGTTGCTCGCGCGTTTGCGCGGCCAACAAACTGCGTTGCACGGCCAGCGTCAACTGATCCGCAATCGCGCTCAACAACTGCTGCGCAGCTAAAGGAATCGTCTGCTCGCGCGGCGCATCCAGATTCATCACGCCGACCAACTGATTTTCCACCATCAGCGGCAGACTGATGTGCTCATGAGGCGCAGCCAAAGCCCGCTCGGCCACGGCGTCGGCAGACTTGATCTGCCCCGTGATCCCCTGTCCCAGGCGACAGATCTGCCCGGCATCCAGCTCCCCTGGCGCGAACCCTTGCTGCACGCGCAGCGACAATTCCATATCGTTGGTCGCCAATAAACAAATGACGCCCCGCGCCATACCACCGATCTGGATCGCCTTTTCCAGGCCAATCTGTAAGACCTCATCCAGACTGACCGCAGAGTTGACGGCGGAGATCACCGTATTGAGGTTCTCAACATAAATCTGCCGCTGCTTTAATTCATCATAAAGCAACGCGGTCTCTTCCGATTGCTTATGCGCGTTCTGATACAGTCGGGCATTCTGGATGGCAATGGCGACAGAATCCGCGTACATTTTAAGCCAGCGCGCGTCACATGCGGCAAACGCGCGCGGCGTTGCGCTGTCCAGGGCGATGAAACCGATCACGTTTTCCTGGGCAATGATGGGGGCCATGACATTTGCGCGGATCCACTCCAGGCCGGGGAACACTACCCACGACGGATCCTCGGCGGTATCGGCGACCAAACGCGCGTCATGGCTATTCAACATGGAGCGGATGTGCGGATTGTGCAAGGGCACCCGAAGCGTGGCAATCACAGACTCAGCGTCGAAGTACTCATAGCCGCGCCAACGCGCGGCTTCCAATACATCACCGCTCAGCAGCAACAAACACCCGGCGTCGTGGGGGATGATGCGTTTGAGATGTTCCAGCGTTTGATCCAATACCTGATTGGGGTCCAATGTCTGCGCCAGCGCAATATTGGCCCCAATCAACTCATGGTGCTGTTCCATCATCCGCAACTGCGCCGTTTGCACCAAAGGCGTGATCAGGGCAGCGCCCTGCGCCAGAAGTGCTGCCGGCGGCGCGAGCGGATCGGCCAGGAAGATAAGGGCCGCGCGCGGGCCGGTAGGTTGCGGGGGCACCGGCTGCACCCATACCGGAGTCTGTCGTTCCGGATGCCAGACACTGAACCCTTCTAATGTGGCAAGGATGGTTTGCCACAGGTCCTCATGCGCCCGGAGTTCGCCCGGCAAAACGGGGGTATTTTGGGGCAACGCGAGGCAGATCAAAGGAGAAGCCGCTTCATTTAGAACGAGCATAGCGGCTTCTTGCGTGTGACATACGGCGGCAAACAACGCCAATACCTTTTGTAGGGCGGCCGGCCAGGAGAGAACGCCACTTTGCTGGCAAATAGCGGCCAGGTGTTCAATGAAAGATTGCCAGGCTTGGATATCCACGGGATGCCTCCGCCCCCTATCATACCACGAAAATACATTGAACCATAACTAAGAATCTATCCGAAAAATCGTTTTGGTCCACGATTTGCGCCTAAAGGCGCGGTTTGAAGGGTATTTTTTCGTGGGCGGGCGTAGCCCGCCCACGAAAAAACACCTTCCTGAAAGCGGCTTTAGCCGCAAGACCCGGCGCAACGCCGCTACAATTTTCGGATAAGTCTAAGGCCTGGCCTTTGACTCTCTTGGAGCTTGGGCTATACTGAAGAAAACTCACCCATTTACGCTAAAACAGGAGAACTGCGTTATGAAAACCGTCATTTACATCATTGCGGCAGCGTTACTGTTTCTGGGCCTTATTTTCATCGTCGGGATGCAGGGACAACTGGGACGGCTGATCGTCGGCGTGGTGCTGTGGGGCGCGGCCGGCGCGCTCATCTACATGATGCGGATGCGCCCGACGCAAACCCAGGTCACGCACGTCCAGAAAATTGACCTCACCGGCGATGTCAGTTTGGAGCAAATGAAGTGTCAATCCTGCGGCGGCGCGCTGGGCAAAGAGTATCTCACGGTCAAGGCCGGCGCGATCTTCGTGGATTGCCCCTACTGTGGTGCGTCCTACCAGATCGAAGAAGCGCCCAAGTGGTAGGGCCGGCTCAATGCCATCAGCAGATTAAGCGGATTTAGCAGATTACACCCAGTCAGCCGACCGAAAATCCGCTTAATCTGCTCAATCTGCTGACAAAGATTTGAGAAAATGTCACCTCAAACTCTCTGGAATACGCTGCGCGCGGAGTGGCGCGGCCTGTGGGCCGGCAACACTTCCGCCCCCCTGCCCCCTGGACTCTACACCTACCCCATCGCGCTGGAGGGCGGACGCCGGCGCATCCACCTGCGTGTTGAGCCGGACGGCGCGGGCGTGCTGTTCGTGGACGTGAGCGAGGTCATCCACCTCAATGCGACGGCGACGGAGATGGCGAAGCTCGCGCTCGACGGCGCGCCGCCGGAACAGGCGCAGCAGCAGATGCGGCGGCGCTTCGCCCGCGTGGACAAG
Organism: Chloroflexota bacterium; assembly: GCA_029555965.1. Taxonomy (GTDB): domain Bacteria; phylum Chloroflexota; class Anaerolineae; order B4-G1; family SLSP01; genus JAKQHY01. The sequence goes on from JAKQHY010000180.1 coordinate 7,780, forward strand.
GCGCAGCTCCGGCGCGAGGTGGCGACGATGTACGCCATGGTGGGGCATTTCCGCACCGCCGAGGGCTGCCCGGTGTGCGCGGTCGCCCCGCTGGTCAACTTCAAACCCGTGTTCAGCACGCCGGTGCACGCGCCCTTCAAAGTAGATGTCGCCCTGACCTACGCCTGCAACAACGCCTGCCCCCACTGCTACAATGAGCCGGGCCGCTTCCCCATGCGCTCCCTGGCGCGGGATGACTGGTTCCGCGTCCTCGACACCCTGGCGGACATTGGCGTGCCGCACGTCATCCTCACCGGCGGCGAGCCAACGCTGCACCCCGACCTGCCCGCGCTTATCCGCCACGCCGACGCGCGCGGGCAAATCGTGGGGATGAACACCAACGGGCGTCGTCTGGCCGACCCCGCGTTGGTGGACGATCTCGCCGCCGCCGGGTTGAACCACGTCCAGGTGACGTTGGAATCGAGCCGCGCCGCCGTCCACAACACGATGACAGGGGCCACGTCCTTCGACGAAACCGTGCGCGGCATCCAGAACGCGCTGATGGGCGGACTGCACACGATCACCAACACCACCCTCACGCAACGTAACCGCGATCACGCCGTCGAGATTGTAGAGTTCTTGCACGATCTGGGATTGCATACCTTCGCTATGAACGGCATGATTTACGCCGGCGGCGGCATGGCTGACCCCGACGCGCTCCCGGCCGAGGCGCTGTCCGGCCTGCTCGTCGCCGTGCGCGACCGCGCCGCCGACCTGGGGATGCACTTCCTGTGGTACACGGTGACGGACTACTGCCGCTTTTCGCCGTTGGAGTTCGACCTCGCGCCCAAGCGGTGCAATGCTGCCGAGTATTCGATGTGCATCGAGCCAAACGGCGACGTGCTGCCGTGCCAGTCGTACTACGTGGCGGCGGGCAACCTGCTCACCGATCCGTGGGATGCCATCTGGAACAGCGCGCTGTTCCGCAGCTTCCGCGACCGCGAGCGCGATCCGGAAGCCACCGGTCTGCCGGAAGCCTGCCGCGATTGCCCCGATCTGGCGATGTGCGGCGGCGGCTGCCGGCTCGAGCATGAGGCCCGCGCCAGGGGATGCGCCGTGGAACGCGGCTGTGGCGGGCGCGGCAGGGGCTTGGAAGCTAGTGTCGGGGATTCATAAATTTCCCCTTCCTGCCCCTGCCCCCTGATTTCCATTCACTCTTTTCGAGGGGAGCTTGGCTGAAAAATCTATGTTGCCCAAAGACGCTGTTTTACAGCAGAATCGCTATCGCATCACCCATATCCTCGGCCAGGGCGGGATGGGTGCCGTTTACGTTGCCTGGCACACCGGACTGGAGATTTCGGTCGCGATCAAGGAATTGATTCCGCAACCCGGCCTGTCTCCAGAAGCGCTGGCAGAGTTACGCAAGCAGTTCAAACGCGAGGCAAACACCCTCGCGCGACTCAGTCATCACCACCTGGTACACGTCATAGATTCCTTTGAAGAAGGAGGCAACGTTTACCTGGTGATGGAACTGGTACAGGGAGAGAGCATGGCCGCCCGCATCCAACGACAAGGCCCGATTCCCGAACCGTATGTGCTACAATGGGCGCAGCAATTGTTGGATGCGTTGGCCTATTGTCATGGGCAGGGCGTCATCCACCGGGACATCAAACCCCACAACATCATCCTGCACGCCGATGGGCGCGCGGTGCTGGTAGATTTTGGCCTCGTCAAGCTGTGGGACCCCACCGATCCCCGCACGAAGACGGTAATGCGCGGGATGGGCACGCCGGAATACGCGCCGCCGGA
>JAKQHY010000181.1 GCA_029555965.1 Chloroflexota bacterium
CGGTTCAAACACCTTCTTCGCGTTCTGTTCGGAAATGCCAATGCCGGTGTCCTCAACCGTAATGCGGATATGGGAATCATCGCCCGACGCACCGATTTTCAGCTCTCCGCCGTTCGGCATCGCCGCCACCGCATTGCTGACCAGATTGCTGATCACCTGCACAATCTGGTCGCCGTCCACGTCAATGATGCAGTCCGGCATCTCCACTTCCGTGGCGACCTTCACTGAATCCGGAACCGGGACAAGCTTGATGCTCTGCCCGATCAGGTGCCGCACATCCACCGGCTGGCGCAGGACCTTGTTCTGGCGGGCGAAGTTGAGCAAACCGGCCACGATTCTCTTGCAGCGGTCCGCCTGCTCGGCGATCATGACGGAGTCGCGCCACGCGGGGCTGTCTTTCTCGAAGCTGTCCTTCAGCAGATGCGCGTACATCAGCACCACGCCCAGCGGATTGTTCACCTCGTGGGCAATGCCGGCGGCCAGTTGCCCCACCGCAGCCAATCGTTCCTGCTCCTGGACGCGCTGCTCCATCTCGCGCTGCTGCGTCACATCGCGGATGACCAGCACATAACTCTCCGTGGCGTCATCGCCGACAATGGGACGGGCAAGCACCTGGAAGACGTGCGCATCTACAGCTAATTCGTGCCAGAGGCCGGTTGGCGGCGCAGCCAGCAAGATTGGAAGGGGGGTGGTTCCCAGATGCGTCAGAACATCGCCCACCTGAACGCCCGCCAGGAAAGTCAGTTCTTTTTGTCCCACCGGGTTAGCCAGAACAACGCAACCCTCCACATCCAACAAAATGACCCCCTCCGGCGTTGCGTCCACGATCTGTTGAACCTGGCGCGCCTGTCCGCGGATGCGGGCCAGCAATTGTTCGCGTTCCGCCTCGGCCAGTTTGCGCTCGGTGATGTCATACCACGCCCCGATCACTTCCGGCAACGGGCCGCGCGTGTCCTGCACCCGCCGCATCTCATCGCGCAACCAACAGTAGCCGCCTGCCTGCCGCAGGAACCGGTATTCGACGGCGCTGTACCCCGCTTGCAGTACGCGCTGCGTCGCCTCCGCCACCCTGGGAAGGTCATCGGAGTACACATGCGTGGGCCAAAACGTGGGATCGTTCACGATGTCTTCCGGCTCATACCCCAACTGCCGCCGCACATTTTCGCTTATAAAAACGGGGGTCTGCACCTCGCCGTTGACCGTGAAAGAATAAATGACTGCCGGACTCACGCTCAACAGTTGGTGCAGCCGCGCCCGGCTGGTCGAGAGCGCGACCTCCGCCACTTCACGTTCTTGAAGGCGTTGTCGGGATAGTTCCAATGCTTCCTGTAGGCTGCGCAGGGCAATATTCAGGGTAATGGTCGCCAAAAACAGACTGAATGAGAGATTGATCCAACCGGCCAACGGCGGAAGGGGGAAAAGTCGGGGGAGGGGATACCCCAGCATATCGCTCAATACCATCGCGCCGCCGGCCAGACTGGTGATGGTCGCCACAGACATGGTGGCCCGCGGGCCCAACAGCAGACCGGCAATCACGGTGAGCGACAGGTAGTATACCGCGTCAATGCAATTCATCCCGCCGGCGAATGTGACGAGCAGTGTAACCACGATCCAGATGCCCGTCAAGACAAGGATACTCGAAAGTCGCACTTTGCCCTGATACATCAGAACGCGCGCGAGGGTCATCACCACGCCCAGGCCGCCCACCACCAACAGGCTGCCCAGCTTTTCAGCGAAAACGAAAATTGACGCCAGGGCCGCCAGAATCACCACCACGATCAAAGCCAGTTGCAGAGCATTCAGCACACTGGCAGCGCGGGTTTTCTCTTCATCGTCCGCAAAAACAGGGGGAAACAGATAACGCCTGATTATCAACATTATTTCCTTATAACCTCCCTGAATGGTAGCCAACTTTAGCGGCGCGCCAGTGAGTCAATCAACACACTAACCAGGATAAGCCCCAGGCCCATCAGCCCCACTTGCACGGCGAATCGGCTCCGGCGCGTATACTTGGCTCGCTCCTCGGGGTCGTCAAAAGATTCGTATTTTTCACCCCGCGCCACTGCCCGATAGTCCGGGCGCTTTCCGGAGCCAAAGATCGTCACCGCGGCCCCCCCGGTCAGCAACAGCATGAACAATCCTGCCCAGAACAACCGCTCGCCCCATAGGATGCCTGTGCAATGGGTGCCGATCAGGCATGAAAGGCTGACCAGGGCAAAAATGCCCAAGTCCAACAACAAGGCTTTCCCGATCAGAGGAAACGCAGCGCCGGCGATCTTTTTCATTGTATCCATACTAATTCCTAACTCGCCACTCGCGCAATCTCCGGCCAGCCATAGGCGACCTCAATCGCCTGGACATCGTCCCCCAACATAATCGTCTGCTCTCCGATCAGCTTACCTCCCAACTGCTCGTAAAACGCGCGGGATGGATTCTGCTTCAGCACCCACATCATTAACGACGTGCAGCCACGCGCTTGCAGCCACGCGGCGGTCGCCGTGAACAGGCGGCGGCCAATGCCCTGCCGCTGATCGTCACGACGGACGTGTAGCGACACCAGTTCGCAATCGTACCTCTCCAGGTTCGTCAGGCCCGGTCGCCCCACAGCATATCCGACGATGTCGCCCGTTGCATTTTCCGCCACATACAGTACGTCTGTCATTGTGTCACCTAGCAAATCTTTCCAATCCTGCGTCTGCTCCTCGTAGGAAAAATGATCCAGATACTCCTGCGGTAAAAGGCCCGCATAAGCTATCCGGTAACTGTTCACCTGAATCTGCGCCAGTGCGGCGCTATCTTCAACCTTTGCTAACCGTATCTTCGTCATTTGCCATTTCTCATTTCTGATCTCCAATTTCCTCATTGTATACTGAACCCACCCAACGCAAAAGTCAAGTTTGACTTCCCTGTTCCCAAAGTTATAATCTCGGCGGGTCGGGCAGTGTGCCTGACCTACCTTTTTCTCAGGGGGAAGAATGCTCGAAAAACTGAAAACTCTGGCCAACACGCACCGCAAGGAACTGGTGCGCTTTTCTAAATTTCTCGTCGTTGGCACGATTGGCGCCATCGTGGACTTCGGGACGTACAACTTGATTCTGGATCCCATCAACGCGGCGGCCAATGTCGGCGGCGCGCTGTACGCCTTCCTGCTGAACCTCGGCCTGAAAGACCCGGCCAACTTCGGCCCGACGATTGCCGGAAGCATCTCCTTTGTGATCGCGGTGATCAGCAACTTCATCTGGAATCGCTACTGGACTTACCCCGATTCCCGCAGCAAGCCGTTGGGCCGCCAGTTTGCCCAATTCTTCCTGATCAACCTGATCGGCATTGCCATCCGCGTCCCCATCCTCACCTTCACTCACCAGCCTTTCGCCCAGTTGGTCGCCAGCCTTGTGCCCGCCTTAACCTGGCACGCCTACCGCCTCGGCAGCAATCTGGCCCTGGCTCTCGCCGTCGGCATTGTCCTCCTCTGGAACTTCTTCATCAACCGCATCTGGACGTACAACGACGTGAAGTGAGCGAGAAAGCGGATCAGCGAGTCAGCGGATCAGCGAATTACGAATTACGGAAAGACCTTTCGCACTCAGCACTCAGCACTCAGCACTCAGTCCTCAGCACTCAATATGCACATCGCCATTGATTACACCGCCGCAGCCCGCCAGGGCGCCGGGATTGGCCGGTACGCCCGCGAGCTGATCACGGCCATTCTGGCCGCCGAGACATCCCACCGTTACACGTTAATGGCGGCCGTGGGTGGGCTGGGCGCCGCATGGGACGTCGAGAAGTCCCGCCTGCGTCAGGCCGCCGGAGCGACGCCCCTAGGCTTCTGCGACCTGCCACTCACGGACGATTGGATGGCGCGGCTGTGGCAGCGCGCGCGCCTCCCCCTGCCCGCCGACCTCATCACGGGACGCGCCGATCTCTTCTACTCGCCGGATTTCGTCCTGCCGCCGTTGCGCCGAGGCACGCGCGCCATTCTGACCGTTCACGATCTTTCCTTCCTGCGTCACCCGGAGACGTTCCCGCCGGCCCTACGCGCCTACCTGACCGCCGGCGTTCCCCGCAGCGTCGCCCACAGCGACCTCATCCTGGCAGACTCTGAGGCAACCCGCCGAGACATCGTCGAATTGTTGTGCATCCCGCCGGAGAACGTCGCCACGCTCTACCCTGGCGTGTCGCCGCACTTCACCCCCATCGCCGCGCCGGGAGAACGCGAGAAACTACAAGTGCAATATGGCGTCGGCGCACGGCCCTACATCCTGGCAGTGGGCACCATCCAGCCCCGCAAGAACTATCCCTTCTTAATGGAAGCCTGCGATCCGCTGGCGCAGGCCCACAATCTTGACCTGGTCATTATCGGGAAAGCGGCCTGGTTGGCCGACACCACCCTGATCGCTGCCGCAGCCCGCGACTATGTCCACTTGCTCGGCTTCTGTCACGACGCCGACCTCCCGGCCCTCTACCGGCAAGCCCGGCTCCTGGCCTTCCCTAGCCTTTACGAAGGCTTCGGCTTCCCTCCCCTGGAAGCAATGGCGTGCGGGACGCCCGTGGTCGCCTCCACCACCTCCAGCGTGCCGGAAGTTGTGGGAGACGCCGGGTTGTTATGCAACCCATACGACACTTCCGCCTGGACGCAAGCCATCGCGCAACTGCTCACCGACGAATCCCTGCGGCAACAGCTACAGCCGGCAGGCCTGGCGCAGGCCGCGCGCTTCACCTGGGAAGCCGCCGCGCGCCGCTGGCTTACCCTCATCACCCCTCCCCGGAGCAGCCCGAACAAGCCATCAGGCAGTTTCACAGAGAAGAAAATTCCAGTATAATATAAACAAAGTTTCACCATAGCGAATGGCAAGTGAGGATTGGTGAGTTGCATAATAGAAAGGATTCATTCGATATCTGCCAGCCGCACTCTATAACTCATTCCCCATTTTCCATCACGTAGTTCAATAACAGGGGGTACCATGGCGCAAGATAAATTCAATCTCACGTTCTGGGGGGTGCGCGGGGGCTATCCCACCCCAGGCCCGACCACCATCAAATATGGCGGCAATACCACATGCTTTGAGATCGAGGCGGGACGTCAGCATATCATCGTGGACGGCGGGACCGGCATCATCAACCTGGGGCGCAAAATGATGCGGGAGTTTGCTGTCACCCAAGAACCCATCCGGGCCACCATCCTCCTCACCCACACTCACCACGATCACATCCAGGGATTTCCATTTTTTGTGCCAACCCGTCACTATCACAGCTATTTTGACATCTTCGGCCCCGAGCTCCTCGTCACCAAAGAACCGTTTGAGGAGTTTTTAGAGCGGGTGATGCAACCGCCCGTCTTCCCCATCGGCACCGAGGAACTCTACAGCACCCGCCGCATCGAACAGACCAAACATGGCAGCACCCTGGTGTTGCAGAACAACGGGCAGCCGGTGCAGCATTACAGCGTGGGGCAGATCATCCCCCCCCTGCCAGACGACGCCGTCATCATCCGAATCAACCACGGTTACAACCACCCTAAGGACGGCATCCTCTTCTTTCGCATCGAGTACAAGGGCCGTAGCCTCGTCATCGCCACCGACACCGAAGGCTATGTGGATGACGATCAGAAACTCATCAAATTCTCCGAAAATGCTGATATATTGGTGCATGACGCCGAATATGATGAGCATGAATACGGGCGCGATACCGTGGTGCGGCAAGGTTGGGGGCATAGCACCTGGCGGATGGCGGTCAACGTGGCGCGGGCCGCACACGTCAAACAGCTCGTCTTAACCCATCACAGCCCCTCGCACGACGACGAAGCTCTGGAAAAGATGCTGGCAAAGGCGCAGGTCGTCTTTCCCAACTGCATCCTGGCTCAAGAAGAATGTACTTTGGAGTTGCTATAACTTATGGAACACCCCCCGCACACGCTCGCCATCTTAGGCGGCACCGGCAACGAAGGCCCCGGCCTGGCCCTGCGCTGGGCGGAAGCCGGCATGACGGTCCTCATCGGCTCACGGCAGGTGGAAAAGGCGCAGCGCGTGGCCGAAGAACTCAACACCCGCCTGGGCCGCCCCGTCATTCAGGGGTTGGACAACGAAGCCGCCGCGCAGCAGGGCGACGTAGCCGTGCTCACCGTGCCCTACGCCGCCCAAAACGCGCTGTTGGAAAGCCTGCGCCCCACCCTGCAAGGCAAAGTGCTCATTGCGGCGACCGTCGCCCTCCAACCGCCGAAGGTTTCCCAGGTCTACATCCCGCCGGAAGGCTCCGCGTCCGAACAGGCGCAGGCGCTCCTGGGGCCGGACGTGCGGGTCGTCGCCGCGTTCCAAAACGTCAGCGCGCACCTACTGGAAGACCTGGCGCATCCGGTGGACTGCGACGTGCTCATCTGCGGCGACGACAAAGCCGCCAAAGTCATCGCCGTCGAACTGGCCGAGGCGCTCGGCGCGCGCGGCATTGACGCCGGCCCGCTAGCCAACGCGAAAGCCGTCGAGGGACTGACCTCCATTCTGATCGGCATCAATCGCCGCTACAAAGTCCCGGCTACCGGGATTCGGATCACCGGCCTGCCGTAGCCCCACGCCAGCGCCTATGCCTTCCCCCCAAATCGCCCTCTACGCGCTGCCGGGAATCCCCGAAGTGCAGGCGGGAGATGACGTTGCCCAACTGATCCTGGATGCCCTGGCGCGCGCGCAGTTAACGCTGCACGATGGCGACGTGGTGGTCGTCACCCACAAGATCGTCTCCAAAGCGGAGGGCTGCGTCCTCCACCTCAGCGCCGTGCAGCCCTCGCCCCAGGCCGTGGCACTGGCAGCCCTCACCGACAAAGACCCGCGCCACGTCGAAGTCATCCTCCGCCAATCGCGGAGCATCGTGCGCCAACACACCGGGCTGCTGATTGCCGAAACCCAACACGGCTGGATCTGCGCCAACGCCGGCGTGGATCGCTCCAACGTCGCCGGGCCGGACGGCGAGACCGTCCTGACGCTGCCGGCCGACCCGGACGCTTCGGCCCGTGCGATTCGCGCGGGCCTCATGGCCGCGACGTACACCGACATCGCTGTCATCATCAGCGACACACACGGGCGCGCGTGGCGGCTCGGCACCGTCAACGTCGCGCTGGGCGTCGCCGGGATGCTGCCCATCGCCGACCTGCGCGGCCAACCGGATCGTGACGGCTACGTCCTGCGCGTCACCACCGTCGCCCGCGCCGACGAACTGGCCGCCGCCGCCGGCCTGGTCAGCGGACAAGCCGCCGAGAGCCTCCCCGTAGTCCTGATTCGCGGCGCGGACTACCCTCGCGGCGAGGGTCACGCCACCGACATGCAACGCCCGGCAGAAAAAGACATGTTCCGGTAAACAAAAATAACGTTGCAACGTTTGAACGTTCAAACACTTCAACGTTTTGCCATTCGCTATTTTAAGGAGGTTTCCCATGCCACAAACAGACATTCCCCGGGTAGCCCTGTATTTGCAGGACGCCCACCCCATCCGCGATGGGATGAGTTACGCGCAGTACGCCGAGCAGCGCGGCTTCGAGGCCGTCTGGCAGGCCGAAAGCCGCCTGGTGCGCGACGCGATCGTGCCGATGGCCGCCTTCGCCGCCGTGACCGAACGGCTCCACGTCGGCTCCGGCGTCATCAACAACTGGACGCGCAACATCGGCCTGTTGGCCGCCACGTTCCTCACGCTGGACGACCTTGCCCCCGACCGCATCATCTGCGGCATTGGCGCGTGGTGGGATCCGCTGGCGAAAAACGTCGGCATTGACCGCCGCAAGCCGCTCAAGGCCATGCGCGAGACCATCGAAATCCTCCGCAAGCTGTGGGCGATGGAGAACGTGACCTATCACGGCGAATTCCATCACGTTAACGGCATCGAGCTGGACGTGGTCCATGGCCGCCGCGAGCCGCGCCACATCCCCATCATGATCGGCGCAACGGGCGATCAGATGATGGAGATGACGGGCGAGATCGCCGATGGAGCCGTCCTCAACTACTGCGTCCCGCCGGAGTACAACGACAAGGCGCTGGAATTGCTGGACAAGGGGGCGCGGCGGGCCGGGCGCACGCTGGACGACCTGGATCGCCCGCAGCTCATCGTCTGCTCCGTCCACGAGGATCACGCCGAGGCCATCCGCGGCGCGAAGCGGCTGCTCACCCAATACCTGGCGCAGCAGCCCCACATCGCCAAAGCCAGCGGCGTGGGGCCGGACGTGGTGCAGAACATCCAGTCCATCCTCGGCTGGCCGGCCACCAAGGAGCAAATCGAGAAGGCGATGGTCTACGTGCCCGACGAGTTGGTGCTGCACATCACGGCTACCGGCACGCCGGAAGAAGCGCGCGCCAAAGTCAAGGAATACCTCAAACGCGGCGCGACCTGCCCCATCCTCTACCCGCTAGGGGATGTGCGGCTCATGATTGACACGTTCGCCACACGGTAAAGTTCCCGACGTAAAACGTGAAACGTAAGACTTTTACGATAAAATCTTGATGTTTCACATTTACGTTTCAAAAATCCAGGGTGAACGTTGATATTGCCACTGTTCTCTTATGTAGTCACTGCGCTCTATCTGGCGACGGTGGGCGGATTAACGATCTACGCTCTGTACGTGTTGATCTTGATCGGGCTGTATCTGCGCCACCGACGCGACCCGGCGCCGCCGCTGCCAGACATTCCACCCGCGGCTCAGCCGTGCGTGACCGTGCAAGTGCCGCTGCGCAACGAGCCGCACGTCTGGCAGCGCATCCTCCAGGCCGTCGCCGCCTTCGATTGGCCTGCCGACCGACTGGACATTCAAATCCTGGACGATTCGGACGACGAGACTACCGCCCTGATGCAAGCAGAGATCGCCCGGCTTCAGGCGCAGGGGACGCCGATCCGGCTGCTGCACCGCGCGCGCCCCACCGGCTACAAGGCTGGCGCGCTCGCCGAAGCGCTGCCGCAAGCGCGGGGCGAATATGTCGCCATCTTCGACGCGGACTTCTGCCCCCCGGCCGACTTTTTGCGCCGCACTGTCCCCTACCTGGCCGCCGATCCGACGCTGGCAATGGTGCAGGCGCGCTGGGGACACCTCAATGTAGATTATTCCGTCGTCACCCGCGCGCAGGCGCTCCTGCTGGATGCGCACTTCACGGTGGAACACATCGCGCGCAATCGCTCCGGGCTGCTGATGAACTTCAACGGGACGGCCGGCGTCTGGCGGCGCAGCGCGATCCTGGACGCAGGCGGCTGGCGCAGCGACACGGTCGCCGAAGACCTGGACTTGAGCTATCGCGCCCAGCTCGCCGGCTGGCGGACGCTCTACTTGCCAGACGTAGTGGCGCCCGCCGAACTGCCGCCGCTGGTCGCTACGTACCAGCAACAGCAGGCGCGTTGGGCCAAGGGCGCGATGCAGGTGTTCCGCAAGTTGGCCCGACCTATCATCGTCTCTCCACAACTGAACTGGCGGCAAAAGGGGATGGCGCTCTTGCATCTCAACGGTTATGTTACACAGCCGTTGTTGCTGCTGCTCGTCATCCTCACCCTGCCGATGACGGCGTATCATCCCGAATTGCCGCTCGCCGGCGCCGCCCTTAGCGTAGCCAGTGTGGTCATGCCGCTGCTGTGTTTTCTGGGGCAAGTCGCGCACTACCGCGATTGGCCGCAGCGGATTGTGTACTACCCGGTGCTAATGTTCCTGGGATTGGGGATTGCGTGGAGCACTACGCGCGGCTATCTAGAAGGGCTGCAATCTTGGGGAGGGGAGTTTACCCGCACGCCCAAATTCAACCTGGAAACCAACGATCGGCCCCAGCGCAAACAGATACGGCCCGCCGGCGTCCCTCGTATGCTGCCGGGCGAAGTGGGGATGATGCTGTACACGGTGTTCACATTATGGCTGGCCTGTTACCTGCGCCAGTTTGGACTCATCGCCTTCAGCCTTATCTACCTGGGCGGCGCGCTTTTGGTCCTTGGCAGTAAATGGCCGGTTCTTCACTTTAAAACAAATTGGCGCGACGAGCAGTAGCTCGTCGCGCCAACTTTCCGATCTCGTCGCATTATTTATCGGGACGCTTAGGTTCTACATCTACAACCGCACCAGCCTGGGGCGCCGCCCCACCGCCTCTGGCGGGAGGTTGCTTAGGCGCCTCGAGTTGCGGCGGCTGCATATCCTGCGGCATAAACGTCTGCCCCCGGAAGTATGCGCCTTCATTCACCAGCAAGGACTTAACGGTGAGATCACCCCACACACGCCCGGTATCCATGATTTCCACACGATTGGCGGTCACATTGCCTTGAATGGCGCCGGCCACTGAGATATTGTTCGCTTTGATTTCCGCGCGCACCTTGGCGCTCTCGGTAATGACCAAGTTGCCGGTCAACTCCACATTCCCCTCAATCACCCCATCTACCCGCAGGCCGCCATCCCCTTGAACATCTCCTTTGATATAAGTATTCGGCCCAATGGTAGATTCAATCGTCGTCGAGGGTGGATGCTTGCGATCACTGACCGGTGGGCTGACAGTGGGGGATGTTCCTTTAGGTTTGCTTTTTCCTCCTAAGAATGACATCTAAAACCTCCTTAAAAGTGTATTCCTTGTTCTTAGTGGTCTCAACCCCTGACCGGAATCAAAATGTGATACCTGCCCCGGTCAAGCCTTATCATAACCAAGCTATACAGTTTGTCAAACGTCCGCTTGGTTCCCCTTTCCTTCCAGCACCTGCCGCGCTAACCCCAGTGCCTGCTGCTCCTCCGCGCTGAAGCCATACCCGGCCTGCCACTGCTTCAACGCCTTGGCGTAGACGCGCGTATCCGCCCGCGAGTGGAGTCCGCTCAACATCACGCCGCTGCCCTCCACATCCACCAGAGCCAGTGAAAAGCTCTGATCGCCGGCGACATTCTCAAACGCATCATACCGCACAACGCCATACCCCTGGATAGTGTGAGGCAGGGCTTGCAATAAGCGCGTCATAGCCGCCTCCATTTCTACAACCTGACTCTCACGGGCTTCCAACCGGGTCAAAAGCTGCACAATGGTTGCCTGATCGGTTTCCTCGGCCAACGCGAGAATCTTCTGATAACGCGCATCCAATGCCTTGGTTCGCTGCTCCACTGAATAAATCCAGTACGCAACCACCAGCAGTAAAACAGTGGACGCAATCACCCAGGGAATCAATAACCAATTCATAATGCCTCCCAGATCATAACGAATAGCGAATTACGAATACCAGAATGTAATTCGTAATTCGTGATTCGTAATTCAATCACGGCTCAACCATCACCGGCCCTAAGATCAACCGGTCCCCCACCATTGTACCCGCAAAATTGAATTGGGGAATCCGACGGACGCTGCCCATCTCATACATCCCCACCTCCAGCCAGTATTGGCCCGGCGGTGTCCCATCGGGGATCACGAGACGATAGGGATCGATCACCTGCTGGCCTTCCAGCCACTTGGGGAACCACAGATAGGATGGGAACGCGCCGCCCAACGGCGTGTAATCGTGCCCCGCCCACGGCGTCCCGCCCGCGTCTATCAGGTGGATGAAGACGGTGTAGCTGGTGCGTGGACGCGCCAACGCCCGCCAGGTCAGCGTCAGATGGAGCGGCTGCCCGGCCTTGACCGGCAGCGGCTCCTCCCACAGCCCCTGCCGCAGCGCGAGGCCAACGCGCGCGCGGGCGGCTACCAGCGCCACGTCGTTGCCGAGGTTGGTCAGCGCGTGCAACAGGACGGCGCTTTCACGCGCGGCGCGCATAGCAGACGAGACGGTTAACATCCCTAGCGATAGCGACGATTCGTCACCCGCCAACGGCAGCGTAGCGACGCCCGCAGTCATATCGGTGTAGCCGAGGGTCAGCGGATACGTTCCCGGCGACAATGAATAGGGGACAAAGACTTCGTACCGTTCCACAATGATCTCGCCGGGCCGCCAACCGGGTGTGAGATGCCGACTGTCCGTCGTCCACCGTTGTTCGATGTCGCCGAGGCGCGCGTAGGGCATTAAGATGGCCGTCTGCGTCGCGGCGACGCGCGCGTAGAGGATCACCGGGATCACGCTGCCTTGCGCGGTCGCCGTTACCGGCAAATCGTAGCCCAACAGCTCCAGCCGCCCATCCACCCACACGTCCTTGAGGGGATATTGCGGTGCGACCGGATCGAGGGCTGGCGGCTCCAGGACGCGCCACAAGTCGCCCTCTGGCCGCAGGCGAAAGCCCAAATCGCGGATGTCGCGCCGGTAGTTGGAGAGGTACACCGGACCGCGCGCCAAGCTGCCGAACACCGCCTCCGGCCAGGGCAACGCGCCGGTGACGTACACCGGACGCAAATCCGCCTCGGCCACCGTCACGCCTTCTACGTAGGTGTGGTAGAAGTATGGCGTGAGATGTTCCCAGTCCGACACAAAGGCGGCGCCCTCCTCTTTCCCCTGGAAGCGGGCGAACAGGCGCGCAATGAAGTCGTCGGCGTCCGTCCACGCGCGCAGCGAGACGCGAGGGGCGTTGTGAATCACCGTCCCCGTCGGCAGCGCCAGCAACGCGAGCGCGGCCAGGGTTGTCACCCGGCGTCCCCAGCGGAAGGACGCCTGTTCCAGCAACCACGCCATCCCCAGGCCCACCGGCACGGCCAGCGCGCCAAAGACGTGGAGCAAATAGGCCATCACATCCTGCACGGAGTTGAGCGTGAAGAGCATATGCCCGCCGAGGAACAGTCCCCACAGCAGCGCGAAGTGGGAACGCCGCCGCGCCAGCACCACGAGGCCGATGCCCATCACAAGGAGCAACGGCCAGGCATATTGCAGGCGCAGCAGCGTCCAGAAGACGCGCACGCGATCCCACTGCTCGGCCGGCCCAAAGTGAAACAGATTCACGCGCAATCCCTGGGCTGTGGCGTGACGGAGAAAGCCCTCCCAGGTGCGCATGTCCGTCGGGCCAAAGGGGACATCAGGGCTGCGGAGGGGAAAGTAGAGCCAGGGCGCGAGGCCCGCCAAACCGGATAGGACAAAGAGAATCAGCGTCTTGGGTTGCGTTAAAATTCTTGGGCGCGTGATCAGAATAAAAATGGCATAAGCCGGAAGTCCCCAAACGGTGATGGGATGGTGCGCCACGCCAATCCCGCAGAAGCACGCCAGCGCGTAGAGCCAGCGGTCGCGGCCCGTAACGTGCCAGCGCCCCAGCAGCCAGAGCTGCGTCATTGTCAACGCCAGGCTGACGATGTGGGCGTTGGCGTGAACGCTGTGCTGCCATACGTCCGCCGAAGCCGCCAGGGACGCCGCCGCCCCCGTTGCTGCTACGAGAAGCCACGCCCCCTCTCCCTGCGCCTCTGCTCCCTCGCCTCCCTGCTCCTCAGCTCCCCCGCACCCCTGTCCGACATCCCGCACCATCAACCAAACCCGGCTCACGGCCCACGCGCCGGCGGCTCCCGCCAGAATGTTCGTCCGCCACGCCCAGCTTCCCAGGGCAAAAATCCGCTGCCAGACGCCGGCCAGCAAGGTATAGAAAGCGTAACCGGGAGGATGCGCAATGCCCCAAATCGCCGGAATGAATTGGTACTCGGAAGGGTCGCCGAAGATCGTGCCGGGCGCCGCTGTGAGGATGTAGAGCAGCCACACCGCCGCGAAGACGGCCCATGGCAGGCAGGTCGCCCATCTCGTCATGCGCAGGCTGTACGCTTTATCACGAATTACTGATTTCTGATCACTGTTTACCATTGCCATTTGACGAAGGCATTATAGCGCGTTTCGGGCAAAACGTCTACCGGGTAAAGGTTGCGTTATTGCTCCTCTGTCTTATAATCTCAGTTACATCTTGAGATTGTACTTTATCATGAAACGTGAAACGTGAAGCGTGAAGCCTGCGTAATAGGATCATCACGTTTCACGTTTCACGTTTTACATATCCAGAAGGGGTATTGTCTGGATTCGCTTACCATAGGGAGAAATAACGATGGAAGAACAACAAAAGACTTGGATTTACGGTGGGATTGCGGTCGTGTTAGTCCTTTTGCTCGTATGCACCTGCTGTACCTGCGGGGGATTGGCGTTTTGGGCCTTCGCCGCCAGCAACCCGCAGCCATATCCCACGCCCGATCTTGACTTCGAGTGGGACATCACTCCTGAACCCGACTACGAGTGGGATGTCACCCCTGAGCCGGGGGAAACGCCTACCGGCCCGGATAATCCCCCCGCTACCCCTGCGCCTCCGACAACCGGCCCCATACCGGATGAAGCCGCAGAAACCCTTGCAGCCCTCGACACGGCTATCATCCCGGATTCCGACTTGCACGAGTTAGGAATTCGCTTCCTGGGTGTAGACCCGAATACCTCGCGCACCCGTTCCGAACCCAACCCTGATTATCCCGTCGGCACACGGCGGGTTTTCTACGCCTCGGATGTGGATAACGACGAACAGTTTGAAGTCACCGCCGTCCTCGTCTACAAAACGGAACATATATATATGTGGGTGGAGGAAGGAGCCAACGTCAACGAGAAGCGGATCCGCGAGGCCGCGGATCTGTTTGAAGAGCATACCTACCCCACCAACCGGGAGTTTTTCGGGACGGAGTGGACCCCCGGCGTGGACAATGATCCGCACTTGAGCGTGTTGCACGCCTATGGGCTGGGTAGCACAGTTGCAGGGTACTTTTCCAGCGCCGATTCTTACGTCCAGGAGGTGCGTTCGGACTCGAATGAAATGGAGATGTTCTATATCCACCTCGGCAACAATACCATTGGCAATGACTTCTACAACGGCGTACTGGCGCACGAGTTCCAACACATGATCCACTGGTACAACGACAAAAACGAAGACACCTGGATTAACGAGGGCTGCTCCGAGCTGGCGATGGAGTTGAACAACCGAGCGCATCCCGGCGGCCATTACGACGTCGGCGGCAGCGAGTATTCGTATCTGCTCGACCCCGACACGCAGCTCACGACCTGGCCGGAGGGAACGGCCGGGGATGCGTCAGCCCACTACGGCGGCGCTTACCTGTTTATGAGCTATTTCCTGGAACGCTTCGGTGAAGACGCCACCAAAGCCCTGGTCTCGCATGACGAGAATGGGATGAGAAGTGTAGACGCTGTACTCCAGGAAGACCTGGAACTCTCCTTCAGCCATAAGGACATATTTGCCGATTGGATCATCGCCAATTTGTTGGATACGCCCCAAGTAGGGGAAGGCCAGTACGACTACAGCGAGATTGATGTGAGCTCGCCGCGTATGGACAAGACCTATAGCACCAGCAACTATCCCGCCGACCGGCGCGGCACCGTTCGACAATACGGCGTGGACTATGTTGAAGTCAATAGCAGCCAGCCACTACGCTTCACCTTCACGGGCGCGAGCCAGGCGAAGTTGATGGACACAGACGCACATAGCGGTCAATATCTGTGGTGGTCTAATCGCTCCGATGAATCCGACGCCCGCCTGACCCGCATCGTAGATTTGACCGGCGCGAGTTCCGCCGAGTTGCAGTTCTGGAGTTGGTACCACATCGAAGAGGATTGGGACTACGCCTATGTGGTGGTGGGAACCAGCGATAGCGGCGTTATCACTGCGGAAGACGTGAGCAACCCCGAGAAGGCTAAGTACCTTCACTGGAGCATTTTGGATGACAGCGGTTTGAAATGTACCACAGCGAACCCTAACAACAACAACTTCGGCTGCGGGCTTACCGGCGAAAGCGGGCGTTGGACACAACTAAAAGCCGATCTGAGCGACTACGCCGGGCAACAGATCGCGGTGCGCTTTGAGTATATTACCGACGCCGCCGTCAACCAATCCGGGTTTGCCCTGGATGACGTGGAGATCGTAGTAGATGGTCAGACGGTCTTTGCTGACGATATGGAAAACGCGACAACCGATGGTTGGATCGCTGAAGGTTTTGTCCGCCACGCCAATGTCCTGCCACAGGAATGGATCGTCCAACTGGTCACGTACGGCGACGAGACCGAAGTGCAGCGGCTTCTGATGGCCGACGGCGTCAGCGGCGAATGGGTCATCCCCTTCAGCGCGCAAATGGACAAAGCGGTCATCACCATCTCCGCCCTTGCGCCGGTGACAACGGAGTCGGCCAAGTATCAGTTTGCGTTAGAGCAGGAGTAATTCCACTGAAAAAAGGGGAGTGGGGATTAGGGATCGGGGGATTGGGCTAGAAACCCCATCCCCACTCCCCAATCCCTCTCTTGAGAAACTACTATGACACTATCCGACTCCCCCCTGGGTATCCTCGATTCTGGCGTCGGCGGACTTTCCGTCTGGCGTGAAATTGTGCGGCAGTTGCCCCACGAGGACACGCTGTACTTCGCCGATCAGGGACACATTCCTTACGGCGCGCACACGCTGGAAGAGGTGCGCGGGTTTGCCGCGCAGGCCGGGCGCTTCTTGCTGGATCACAACGCCAAGCTCATCGTCGTGGCCTGCAATGCGGCCTCCGGGGCGGCGCTCCACTATCTACGGGAAACATTCCCCACCACCCCCTTCGTGGGGATGGAGCCGGCGGTCAAACCGGCCGCCGAACACACGCATACCGGCGTTGTGGGTGTAATCGCCACGCCGGTCACGTTCCACGGCGACCTCTTCCAGACCCTGGCCGCGCGCTTCGCCGCCGACGTGACGCTGCACACGCAGCCCTGTCCCGGCCTCGTCGAGGCCGTCGAAGCCGGCGCGCTCGATACGCCCGAAACCGAGGCGCTACTGCGGCGCTACCTCACGCCGCTGCTCGACGCCGGCATTGACCAGCTCGTACTCGGCTGCACCCACTACCCTTTCCTCAGCGACGCCATCCGCCAGATCATCGGCCCGGACGTGGCCCTGATCGATCCAGCCCCCGCCGTCGCAAGGCAGGTCGCGCGCGTGTTGCAGCAGCGCGGACTCAGCGCGTCGCCCACCGACCGCCTGCGGCGACACCACTTCTACACCAGCGGCGACGCGGCGCAGTTAGCGGCGCAGGCTCGCGCCCTCGTCGGCTATACAGGCCTCGTCACAAAGGCGAGTTAGGAGTTGCGAATTACGAATTACGAGTTACGAATTACGAATTACAAATGATGAAAAAGCCTTTCCGAAATTTTCTGTTGCTCTTGCTGTTGTTGAGCGCGTGCCGCGCCACACTGGCGCCCACAGTTACACCAACAACGGCGCCTCCGCCTACGGTCGCCCCGCCCACCATGCCCCCCACCCCAACGCCAACGCCCGTTGAAGCCAACTCATTTTCCGGCATCGAAAACGCGCCCTGGTGGAATGACGCCGTCTTCTACGAAGTCTTCGTCCGCAGCTTTTATGACAGCGACAGCGACGGCGTGGGCGACCTGGACGGCCTCATCGAAAAATTGGACTACCTCAACGACGGCGATCCCGCCACGCAGGACGATTTGGGCGTCACCGGCATCTGGCTCATGCCCGTCGCACAGTCGCCTAGCTATCACGGCTACGATGTGGTGGACTACTACAAGATAGACGACGAGTACGGGACGAATGAGGACTTCAAGCGGTTGATGGATGAGGCGCATCAACGGGGCATCCGTGTCATCGTGGATTTGGTGCTCAACCACACCTCCGCGCAGCATCCCTGGTTCCAGGACGCACGCACCGGGCCGGACGCCGAACACCGTGACTGGTACGTCTGGGACGACCAACCCGGCGGCGCGAAAGGCTGGCACACCGATTCCGCCGGCTATTACTACGGCTACTTCTGGGATCAGATGCCCGATTTGAACTACGAAAATCCCGCAGTCACTGCCGAAATGCAGAACGTCGTGCGTTTCTGGCTGGAGGACATGGATGTGGATGGTTTCCGGCTGGACGCCATCAAGTATCTCATCGAAGACGGCAAAACGTTGGAAAACACGCCGGCCACCCACACCTGGTTCGAGCAGCAATTCTTCCCCTTCTACAAAGAAATCGCGCCAGACGCGATGACCGTAGCCGAAGTATGGAGCAGCACCGATCTTGTCATCCCCTACATCGGCGACGAAGTGGATTTAGCCTTTGACTTCGATCTGGCGAGCGCGTTCCTGGAAGCCGCCGGGAGCGGCAGCACGCTGAGTCTGGAATACGCCGCCGGAAACACCGCCAGCTATCCACCGGGGCAGTTCGCCACCTTCCTGGCGAATCACGATCAGACCCGCACCCGCTCGCAACTCCTCACCGACGCGCAGGCGCGGGTAGCTGCCACACTGCACTTGACCTTTCCGGGCGTGCCCTTCATCTACTATGGCGAGGAGATTGGGATGCAGGGCGGCAAGCCCGACGAAGACATCCGCCGCCCGATGCAATGGACGAGCGAAGGCGGCTTCAGCAACGGCGCGCCATGGCGGGATTACTTCGGCGACCAGGCCGAGCGCAACGTCGCGGCGCAACAGGCCGAGGCAGACTCACTCTGGCAACACTATCGTGCGCTCGTCGCCCTGCGCGCCGCGCACCCCGCTCTGCGCATCGGCGCCTGGCTGCCGGTCAAAGATGACCACCGGCGCGTCTATAGCTTCGTTCGCGCTACTGCCGATGAAGTGATTCTAGTGGTGCTCAACCTGGGGCAGCAACCGGTGACGGACTACACGCTCACCTTGGAGGAAGGCCCATTCCAGGAGGGGCTGCCCCCCACGCTGCTGATGGGAGCCGGTGAAGTGCGCGCGCCGCAAGTCACCGCGCGGGGTGGATTTACTGCCTATCGCCCGGTAGAGTCGCTGCCAGAATTCAGCGGCGTGATTCTCCAGTACCAACCGTGAGCCTTCAGCCGCGGGCGCACCCCATCGGTCGCGCTCGTGGCTAAATCCCCCTCTCAACCAGCTTTAGGCGCTTTATGCCACGCTGCTGAGAATGAGTCTTTTCGTTAGCAAGGTGCGCTCGCCAACAAAAAGACTCTGCAAACCGCGTCTTTAGGCGCATCTCGCAGGTCAAGTAGAATCCCCTATCAACCGTCCACCCAAGTGCATCGCGTCCACCGGCCCCAAATCCGACAAATTCTAATGCAATTCTAAGGCTCTGTTAATGTTATTCTAATGCAATTTCGCTATAGTATGGGTGTAACAAGCAAACAGCCTCTCACAAACCCAATACGGGCTGGATGCAAAATCACTAAAGAAAGGAGAGACAGTATGTACCGAGATCCATTCTTTAATACGCGAGCGCAGGCTCCCGAAATGGAGCGGCTGCGGCAAGAGATGAACCGACTTTTCACCAACTTTCCTTCGTATGTGCGACCGGCCCCGGCGTATCCGGCGCTGAACGCCTGGACAAGCGAGGAGGGTGTTATCATCACCGCCGAACTGCCGGGGTGCAACCCGGACGCCATTGAACTGGCCGTCGTTGGCGACACGCTCACCATCACTGGCGCCCGCGAGCCGGAGGAAGTGGCAGAGAACGCCACCTACCATCGCCGTGAGCGAGGCTGCGGCAAGTTCCAGCGGTCGTTGCAACTGCCGTTCGAGGTCGAGGCCGGCAAAGTGGAGGCCACCTTCGACAAGGGCGTGCTGCACATCTCATTGCCGCGCGCCGAGGCGAGCAAGCCGAAGAAAATTGCTATCAAGATCGGGTAACTATCAACGTGACGCACGTTAAAAGTCTATATTCTGTCAGCAGATTAAGCAGATTACATAGCAATTCCACCTAAAATCTGCTTAATCCGCTAAATCTGCTGATAAAAAAGAGGCCTGGCGTGCCCAGAGATTTAATGAACTAAGGGAGGTGAACTATGGCAGAGGAAAAGACTTTGCAAGTTGAGGAAACTCAAAAGAAGGAAGTGGAACAAAGTGACGCGGAACGCACCCGCCCCGGCGTGGCCTTCGTCCCGCGCGTGGACATCTACGAGACCGACGCCGGCATCCACATTGTCTGTGATATGCCCGGTGTGGATGAAAACTCCGTGGACATCGTGTTGGAGAAAAACGTGCTGACCCTGAACGGTTACGTCACGCCACAGCAACCGGAGGGCTACAACCTGGTCTATGCCGAGTACCGGATCGGAGATTACCAGCGCCGCTTCACACTTTCCAACGAGATCGATCAAGACAAGATTGAGGCGACGGTGAAAGACGGTATTCTGCGGCTGGTGTTGCCCAAGGCCATCCCGACATCACGGAGGATTGCAGTGAAAGGAAGTTAGGGTTAGGAGTCAGGATAGAGGATAAGAGACTCCCTACTCTTTTGTTACAGGAGGTGAAAGATGAGCATTACCAATCTGATTCCCTGGAAACGTGAGAAGAAAGTGCCGGTACAGCGCGAGAATGCCCAACCGATAGATGTGTTTCAGCACGACATGAACCGGCTGTTTGACGAATTCTTTGGCCGCAGCTTTTGGCCGGCGCCGTTCGAGGGGTTCGGTGAAAGCGCGGGGAGTTTTACTCCCAGCGTGGACATCGTCGAAACGGACAAGGACATCCAGGTTTCCGCCGAATTGCCTGGGATGACCGAGAAGGACATCGAAGTCAGTCTGTCCGGCGACCTCCTCATCATCAGCGGCGAGAAGAAAGAGGAGCGCGAAGAGAAAGACAAGAACTACCACCGCATCGAACGGTCCTACGGGTCTTTCCGGCGCAGTGTGACGCTCCCCGCCGAGGTCAACGGCGACAAAGTAACCGCCGGTTTCAAAGAAGGCGTTCTGACCATCGCGCTGCCGAAAGTGGAAACCGGCAAGACGGCCAAGAAGATCACGATCAAAGCGCAGTAACCTCACCCACCTCATAGGGCGGACTAATCCTCCGCCCTATTTTGCTTTAAAAAGGTTTTAAGGGCGAGCGAGGCTCGCCCTTAAAACCTTTCCTTCCTTAAACTTCTCTTAAGGTTGCGTTGAAACCTCTTTAAAGACACCCCGCCCGATATATGTTAAAGTCTCACTGGCAAATATAAGGCCCGCTATCCGCTCATTCACCATTTGCTATTCGCTATTTGTTATTTTCAGGAGGAGATATTTATGATTGATGTCAGCGAATTGTCTAAGTCCTACGGCGCCATCCAGGCGCTCCGCGACGTGACGTTCAGCATCGCCGACGGGGAGATTGTCGGGCTGCTCGGCCCTAACGGCGCCGGGAAGACCACCATCATCAAAATCCTCACCGGCTATTTGCAACCCGACGGAGGCGTCGTTCGTGTCAACGGCCTGGATGTGCTGGAACAGCCACGGGAAGTGCAGGCGCAGATTGGGTATCTGCCGGAGACGGCCCCGCTCTACCCCGAACTGACGGTGCAGGCGTACCTGATGATGATGGCCGAACTGCGCCAGATTCCAGTGGCGGAACAGTTGGCGGCCCTGTCGGCGGCGGTGTACGCCACGGGGTTGCAAGCTCACCTTACCCGGCCCATCGGGCAGTTGAGCAAGGGTTTCCGGCAGCGCGTTGGATTGGCGCAAGCGATCCTGCACCGCCCTAAGCTGCTCATCCTAGACGAGCCGACGGTGGGCCTCGACCCGACGCAGATCGTCGAGATCCGCCATCTGATCCGCCGGCTGTCGCGCCATAGCACGATCCTCTTCTCGACGCACATCCTGTCGGAAGTGGAAGCGCTCTGTGACCGGGCGATCATCCTCATCAACGGGCAGATCAAGGCCGACGCACGCCTCGCGGAACTGGCGGCGACGACCAACGCGGTCCTGGTGCTGGAAAAAGCGCTACCAGACGTCGTGGGCGCGCTGCGCGAACTGGAACAGGCCAGCGATGTGGAGCCGTTCACCAGCACCGACGGCTTCCCCGCGTATCGCATCTTCGGGCAGCCGGAAACCGGCGGCGCCCTTGGCCCGGCCATCTATGACCTGGCGCGCGCCCACGAGTGGCCCGTCCGCGAACTGCGCCGCGACACGCGCACGCTGGAAATGGTCTTCAACGAGTTGGCAACTGCCGGGGAGGTGACCGCATGAAACAGGCCCTGAGTATCGCCCGCAAAGAACTGCGCAGCTATTTTGGCTCGCCCATCGCCTTTATTTTCATCGGCGTGTTCCTGTTCACCACCATCATCTCGTTCTTCTGGGTGGACACTTTCTTCGTGCGCGGCATCGCCGACGTGCGCCCGTTGTTCCACTGGGCGCCCGTCCTGATGATCCTGTTGACCTCCGCGCTGACGATGCGCCAATGGAGTGAGGAGCAACGCTCCGGCACGATGGAAATCCTGCTGACCCTGCCCGTCTCCACCGTCTACCTGGTTATCGGCAAGTTCCTGGCCGTGCTCGCGCTCGTAGCCTTCGCCCTGGGACTGACGCTCTTCCTGCCCATCACCGTCGAAATACTCGGCAATCTGGATTGGGGGCCGGTCATCGGGGGCTACCTGGCGACGCTGCTGTTGGCCGCCGCGTACGCCGCCATCGGCCTGTTCATCTCGTCGCTCACCGACAACCAGATCGTCGCGCTCATCTCCACCATCACCCTCTGCGCGCTCTTCCAGCTCATTGGCTCAAGCGCGATGACCGATTTCACCGGGAATACGCCGGGGAACATCCTGCGCGCCATCGGCGCGGGCAGCCGCTTCGACAGCATCCAGCGCGGCGTTATTGACGTGCGCGATCTGCTGTACTACCTCTCACTGACCGGGATC
This sequence comes from Chloroflexota bacterium, assembly GCA_029555965.1. Lineage (GTDB taxonomy): Bacteria > Chloroflexota > Anaerolineae > B4-G1 > SLSP01 > JAKQHY01. The sequence goes on from JAKQHY010000181.1 coordinate 22,478, forward strand.
TTCCTCACGCTCAACGTGCTCGCGCTCAAAACCAAGCGCTGGAGCACGCTCACGGCCTCGTGGTTCGTCAAGCAGAGCATCAGCATCACCGCGATTTTGGTTATCCTGAACCTGATCGTCGTTAACGTGTGGGCGTATCCCCTGCGCGGCTTGCGCGTGGATATGACGCAGTATCACGAGTACACGCTCTCCCGCACCACCCGCGAGTTGCTCGGCAGCCTGCAAGAACCGTTGATCATCCGGGGATACTTCAGCGAGAAGACGCATCCCAAACTCGCGCCGTTGGCCCCCATTGTGCAGGATATGCTGATGGAATACGAAAACGCCGGGGGTGGCAGGGTGCAGGTGGACATCATTGACCCGGCCGCCGACCCCGACAAAGAAGCCGAAGCGGCCCAAATCTACGGCATCCAGCCGACCCCCTTCCAGGTGTCAGGGCGCTACGAGGCTTCGATCATCAACTCGTATTTCAATATTTTGATCCAGTATGGCGATCAGAGCACCACGCTCTCTTTCCAGGACTTGATCAACGTTGAGAACAATAGCGACGGCACCTTTGACGTGGTGCTACAAAACCTGGAATATGACCTGACCCGCACCATCAAAAAAGTGGTGTACGGTTTCCAAAACCTGGACACAGTGCTGGCTTCGTTCAACGAACCGGTGGCGCTGACCATCTATCTGACCCCCAACACCCTGCCCGCCGAGCTGGCCGAGGCGCCCGCGACCATCGAGAAGGTCGTGCAGGACATCGCAGATCGCGCCAACGGCAAGTTCACCTACAGCATCGTTGACCCCACCGCCGCCGGGAGTCCGGTCACACCGCAGCAACTTTACGACACCTACAAGATTCAACCTTACGCCGTATCACTGTTCTCGAACGACGTGTACTACCTGCATATGCTGTTGCAGGTTGGCGATAAGGGTCAGGCGATCTATCCTTCTGGCGCGTTGAGCGAAAGCGACGTGCGCACGGCCATCGAATCGGCGCTGAAGCGCTCCGCGACGGGCTTCCTACAAGTTGTGGGCCTCTGGACGCCGCCGAGCACGCCGACCACCGATATGTACGGTCAGACGCAGGAAGGGCTATCGTCCTGGGAATATGTCCGCGAGGCGCTGGCACAGGAATACGAAGTGCGCACCGTTGACCTGAGCACCGGCAACGTGGACGCCGACGTCAGCATCCTGATCCTCGTCGGGCCAGAGAATCTCGACGATAAGATGCGCTACACCGTGGACCAATACCTGATGCGCGGCGGCGTGGTGCTGGTGGCTGCCGGGAATTACGCGCTCACGCTCGACCAATACACCGGCAGCCTGGCCGTCCGCCAACTATCCGAATCGTTACAGCCAATGCTGGAACACTACGGCGTCACGGTGGAACCCTCCCTGATCCTCGACCCGCAAAACGAGCCGTTCCCCATGCCCGTCATGCGCCAGGTGGGCGCGTTCCAGGTGCAGGAATACCAGGCGCTCAACTACCCCTTCTTCCTGGACATCCAGTCGGATGGGATGGCGGAAAATCATCCTGTCCTCGCCAACCTCCCGGCAATGACCGTGAACTGGGCGTCGCCGGTCGTCGTGGAAACCGCCAAGAATGCGGCCCGCACGGTCACGCCGCTGCTTCGCTCCAGCGACCGGGCCTGGACCACGACCGACGGCAACATCCAACCAGATACAACGCTATACCCGGAGTACGGCTTCCCCATCGGCGCTACGCAGCAGACGTACACCGTGGCCGTCGCCATCCAGGGGGTGTTCGAGAGCTACTTCAAGGGCAAGGCCTCGCCGTTTGAGACCACCGAGGGGCCGGCGGCCGCCCCCGACGCGACGCCGACGCCCGAAGCTGCGGCAACGACCGCCACCGGCGTCATCGAAACCTCGTCGGAGACCGCGCGGCTCATCGTCGTCGGCAGTCTGGAATTCCTGGACGACATCGTCTTTGAGATCTCTACCACGCTCAGCGGCGAGCGGTATCTCAACACGCTCAAGATGATGCAGAATACCGTGGCTTGGGCCACCGAAGACCTGGACCTGCTCAACATCCGCACCCGTGGCGCCAGCGCGCGGTTGCTCACCATCAAAGAGGGGCAGGAATCGTTCTGGGTCTACCTGAACCTCGCCCTGGCCCTCATCTCCCTGGTGGTGATCGGCGCCGTGTCTCACATGTCCCACCACAACGAAGAACCGTTGGAACTCATCCCAACCGAGAATCTGAAGGAGTAAGCGATGAAACGCCATCAACAAGTTTTAGCTGCCATCCTGATTGTCCAGATCATCTTGAGCGCGGTGCTGCTCTGGCCGCGCCAGACAACCGGCGGAACCGGTCAGGCTATCTTCCCCGATCTCAAGGTTGAGGATATCGTCGCCTTGACGATCACGGACGACCAGGAAAATGCTATAAAAATGCAGAAAGAGGGCGACACGTGGGGCCTGGTCGAAGCTGACGCCTACCCGGTGCGCGAAGCCACCCTCACCACCCTGCTGGAAAAACTGCCCAAGCTCACCAACGCGAGCCTGGTGGCGCAGACTGCCGCGAGTCACAAGCAGTTGCAAGTGGCCGAGGACGACTTTGTGCGGCGCCTCGAGATCGCGATGCGCGACGGCAAAACCTACACCCTCTATCTCGGCTCCGCGCCCCGCTACACCGCCACCCACTTTCGGGTTGACGGCCAGACGGAGACGTACATGACGGCCGAGATGACCACCTGGGAAGTCAACGCGACCGTCAGTTCGTGGATTGACACAACCTACTGTCAGGTGGATCAGGCAGAGTTAACCGAAGTGATCATCCAAAACGCCAACGGGACGTTCACGCTGGTCAAATCCGGTGAGGAATGGCAACTGGCCGACTTGACTGCCGACGAAACGCCGTCCCCCGGCAAAACCAGCGGCGTCGTGGGGCGCGTGAGCCGCATCGCGATGGCCCACCCGCTCGGCAAAACGGCCAAGCCGGAATACGGCCTCGACGCGCCGCTGGCGACGATCACGCTCAAGACTGCCGACGCGACCTACACGATGCTCATCGGCGCGCAGACCGACGATACGAGCTACGCCGCCAAGTACTCCGGGTCGGACTACTACGCTGCGGTGCCCTCATACAGCGTCAAGACACTGACCGAGAACGTCCGCGCGGACTTCCTGGAAACGCCCGTCGAACCCACCGCCCCCCCGACCGCGCCATAACACATCCAGATCAGTCCGAAAAGCGCCGCTCAAGCCCCGGCCCAGAGAGTTTTCTCTGGGCCGGGCACGTTTTTAATCCCAAAATTACAGTTACGGTGTAAAATACACCCTGGCATCATGACCGGCGTTTCAACGTTTCGACATTGGAACGTCGGAACATTCCAACACTTATTTGAAGGAGAATTTTTATGGGAGACATTTTCGCCAAAGACTGGCAAGGCGCGCCTTTCGAGCTGTTTGGCACAGGACATCTGATCGCGTTGGGGGTGATCGCGCTGGCAATTGCCGCGCTGTTGTATTTCGGAAAACGCGCCTCGCCCCGCGCCCGCACCGCCATCCGCTGGGGACTGGCCATAACCCTGACCATCGCCGAATCCTCATGGCACATCTGGCGAATCGCCGTCGGTGAGTGGACGCCGCAGGAGATGCTTCCCCTGCACTTGTGCAGCGTCATGGTCTGGTTGACCGTCGTGATGTTGATCACCAAGAATGACGCGATTTACGAATTCGCCTACTTGTTAGGCGCTGCGGGCGCGCTGCAAGCCCTGCTGACCCCAGAGGCCGGTGTTTACGGTTTCCCGCACTTCCGCATCTTCCAGACCCTCACCGCCCACAGCATCATTGTCGCTGCCGCGCTGTATATGACCGTCGTGGAAGGCTACCGCCCCACTCCGCAATCCCTCAAGCGCGTGATAATCTACAGCAACCTCTACGCCGTTGTTATCTTCTTTCTCAACTTCCTCATCGGCAGCAACTATCTGTTCATCGCCCATAAACCGCCCACCGCCAGCATCATAGACATGATGCCGGCCTGGCCCTGGTATCTGCCAATCATCGAACTCATCGGCCTGTTCTTTATGGCGCTCTTCTACGCCCCTTTCGCCATCATGGACTGGCGCGCCAAACGGGTCAACGGATGAAACGGATTGAACGGATTTCTCTGTTGAATCCGTTCAATCTGTTGAGTATTGAAGAGGACTGATGACAACACCGACCAATTTTGACCGCATTTATGCCCTGATACGGCGCATCCCCATCGGGAAAGTCGCCAGCTATGGGCAGATCGCCCGCTGGCTTGGCTGGCCGCGCGGCGCGCGCACAGTGGGATGGGCGCTGCGCGCGCTCACCGACGACGCCGGGGACGTGCCCTGGCACCGTGTCATCAATTCACAGGGGCGCATCAGCCTGGACGCCGAAGGCACCCGCATCCAACGCGAGTTGCTGGAAGCCGAGGGCGTCACATTCGACAGCGCCGGCCGCATTGACCTGAAAACCTATGCCTGGGTCGGTCCGGCTCCCTGGGAAACAGCCGATGAGCCGTGATCGGGAAAAAACTGCTCAATCTGCTGACTAAAAACGTAGGGCGGGTTAGAAACCCGCCCTACGTCATCTACCGCGTAAACCGCTGCGTGATCGGCAACCGGCGATCTTTGCCAAAGGCGCGCCCGGTGATGCGCACCCCCGGCGGCGCTTGTCGTCGTTTGTACTCGTTGCGATCCACCATCCGCACCACCCGCCGCACCAGGTCCTCCGATAGCCCCAAGGTGAGGATAATATCCTCTGGCGCCTGATCCTCTTCTACGTAAGCTTTGAGGATCGCGTCCAGCACCTCGTAGGGCGGCAGCGAATCGGAGTCTTTCTGATTCGGGCGCAACTCTGCCGAGGGAGGGCGGGTGAGGATGCGCTCCGGGATGACCGCCGCCTCGCCCTGCGCATTGCGCCAGCGGCACAGTTCATACACCAGCATCTTGAGCACATCCTTGATGACCGCGTAGCCCCCGGCCATATCGCCGTAGAGCGTCGCGTACCCTGCGCTCATCTCGCTCTTGTTGCCGGTCGTCAGCACCAACCAGCCGAATTTATTGGAAAGCGCCATCAGATAATTGCCTCGGATGCGCGCCTGGAGGTTCTCTTCGGTGACATTGGGCGATGCGCCGGCAAAGGGGGCCGCCAACACCTCGAGATACGCCTGAAACACTGTCTCAATGGGTATCACCAGCAGATTAATCCCCAGGTTCCGGGCCAGCTCCGCTGCATCGTCATTGCTCATGTCGGAGGTGTAGCGCGAGGGCATCGCCACGCCCGTGACGTTTTCCGGGCCAAGCGCGTCCGCCGCGATGCAGGCTACCAGCGCCGAGTCAACCCCGCCCGACAGGCCGATGACGACTTTCTGGAAGCCGTTTTTACGGACATAGTCCCCGGTGCCCAAAACCAGCGCCTGGTAAACCTCGGCTACCGGCGTGGGCAGTTCCACAATATGCGGGACAAGGGGCGGGCGCGGCGGCGACTCGGGCAAAGGCGCCAGCGGGATTACAGGCAGTTGTTCGGTTCGCACCTGGCGCCGGCGCGGATCGTGCAGCCGCCAGCGAAACACCGCGCCCACATCCACGTCCGCCACCACGAAATCCTCCGTGAATTGCGCGCCACGAGCCAAAATTTCGCCATGCTCATCAAGGATCAAACTGCCACCATCAAAAATCAGCTCATCCTGCCCGCCCACCATGTTGCAGAAAACTACCAGCGCGGCATTGTCCGCCGCGCGAGTCGCCAGCATCCGTTCGCGGGCGCGGGCTTTGCCGGCGTGGTATGGCGAGGAGGATATGTTCACCAGGATGCGCGCCCCGCCCTGTAACGCCTGTGCATCCGCCGGGCCGGTAGGATGCCAGATATCTTCGCAAATATTCACCCCAAAGATCACCCCATCCCGCTGAAATACCGGGAAGGTCGTTCCTCGGCGGAAGTAGCGATCCTCATCAAAGACAGCATAGTTGGGCAAATAATGTTTGTGATAGGTATGGACCCACGCGCCGTCGTGCAGCAGGGCCGCCGCGTTGTAAACTTCATCGTCTACCACGTCAGCAAAGCCGATGACTGCCGTCAGCCCTTGAGTCAGGCCGGCTAATTCGCGCACCATGGTCAGGTTCGCTTGCAGGAAGGTTGGCTTTAGCAACAAATCTTCCGGCGGATAACCGGTTATAGTCAACTCCGGGAAGACCACGAGATCAGCCTGCACCGTCTGCGCGCGGTGGATGGCGGCGGCAATTTTCAGCCGATTGCCCTCCAAATCCCCCACGATGGTATTGATCTGTGCCAACGCTACGCGCCATTGCATCATAAGTATCCTCCACCACTGAGATTAACATCCGGGCAAATATATATCCATTCCCCAACCCAAATCTGGTATAATGGAAGGGAAGTACGCAAAACATCTGCCTGAACTATCATAGATTCACCACCCTATACTACTCAAAGCGGTCAGACCGTCAAATGGGGATTAATGTTGCCAGGGGGATGGTTATACAAGGCTCACCCCTTCAAAAGAAACACTGTATAAAGGAGAAGGGAAATGCAACAGAGATTGAGTGACACATTGGATTGGGAAGACAATTTCTCTCAGCCGCCAGTAAAAACAACACTCCACGCTATCGTTAAACCTCAAACCTTTGGGGAATATATTGCCTATGGTATTTCACAAATCGGCAGCCCGCCTGTGTGGGGGCTGTTTGCGCTGGCGTTGGTGACGACCACCCTCACCTTCGCCAACGCCTGGCCCTGGTTGGGACTCTATCTGTTGCTGGACGTGCTCACCCCGCTGAGCTTCCTGGTTTGGCAACTGCGGCGCGGTTCCATCACCGACTTAGACATTCAACTGCGTGAGCAGCGCCGCAATACCCTGCTGGTCACGGTCAGCGGCTTTGCCCTCACCTGGCTGGTCATGTTCATTGGCGGCGCTCCCCCGGCCCTCACCCTGATGGCCGGCGCGGGGATGTTGCAATGGATTATCATTTTCGGTATTACGATGCGTTGGAAAGTCAGCATCCACAGCACATCGGCCGCCGGCGTTGCGGTTATCATCCTGCGCATCTTTGGGCTTTCTGCCGTCCCCCTGGTCATTTCCATCCCCCTTATTGCTTGGTCGCGCGTCAAACTGCGCCATCATACACCCGCACAAACCATCGTCGGGACCCTCTTGGGAATCATCGTCTCCGGCCTGGCCGTGCTCCTCAGCCAGACTTACTAAACAAAGAAAGGCGATCAATAAATGGATAATCTGCAAGAGCAAATACGGGAACTGACCAACGCCCTGGATAACGAGCGTATGGCGCGCCGCGCCGCCGAAGCGGCCACAGAGGAGGCCGAACAAGCGCGCCAGGAGTTTGTCGCGCTGGTCACTCATGAATTGCGCGTCCCAATGACCTCCATCAAGGGCTACACCGACCTACTGCTCAAGGGCATTATGGGGCCGCTCAACGAAACACAGATGAATTTCCTGAACGTGATCCGCACTAACGTCGAGCGCATGTCGCGCATGGTGGCCGATCTTGCGGACATCAATAAAATTGAAGGGGAGCGGTTTCCCCTTAATCTGACCACTGTGCCGCTGACCGATGTACTGAAAGAAGCGATACAGCCCCATACCCATACAATTGCCGGGAAGACCCAGACCGTTACGACCACCGTGCCGGACGATCTGCCGCCCCTCCAGGGGGACCGCGCCCGCCTGATCCAGATATTGAGCAATCTGATTAGCAACGCCACACAATACACCCCAGAATCCGGCGTCATTGTCATCACGGCAGAAGCCTTACCCAACGCAGAGGTTCACATCGCCATCCAAGACAACGGCATCGGCATCCTGGAAGACGAACAACCCCGCATCTTCGAGAAATTCTTCCGCGCCTCCGACGAAGAAACCCGCCAGACCCCCGGCAACGGCTTGGCCCTGTATCTTTCGCGGCAACTGGTGATCTTGCACCAGGGACGGATTTGGTTTGAAAGCCAGCGCGGCGCCGGCACAACCTTTCATGTGGTATTTCCGACCGCCCCAACAGAAGCGGCGGTTCCCGGTTTGCCCTGAATCGTCCCGTCACCCTCGCACCGCCGGCCAAACCGTCCGGACAGACCACAGCAAGCTGCGGCGCACGACACGCCACAGCTTATTCCCAAAATCCAACCGCTACAACAAACCAATGCCAGGAGCATCTGCCAGCGCCCCATACACAATTAACCGAAGGTTCACAAAGTTGTTATAATGCGGTGAATGGGTCATGTTACAATGTAGGCAAAATCAGGAATGGTAACACCCCAATTCAAAACCAATGGAAGAGAGCAGTGTTTTAGGGTTACGCTATGGCGCAGTAAAGCTCGCGCCACATTCACCGAAATGGCAGACTCTATTCGACATCGAAAAGCGCATACTACAAGCGCTCATCGGCTCCTACGTAATGGAGATTCGCCACATCGGCAGTACAGCTATTCCCAGTATCTACGCCAAGCCCATCCTGGATATTATGGCCGGCCTTCACAAATTAGAAGACGTCACCCATTGCATCGCGCCACTGGAAACTGCCGGCTATCAGTACATGGGAGAACAGGCTATCCCTGGCTGGCATTTCTTTATCAAGGGCGTGGGTGAGATCAAAACTCACCATCTGCATGTGGTAGAATGGAACAGCGATTACTGGATCACCCACATTCTCTTTCAAGAATACCTGTGCCGACATCCCGAAGCGGCCTATGCCTACGAACAACTCAAACGCGACCTGGAAAAAAAATACCCTGATGACCGCGAATCCTACACCCGCGACAAAACCGACTTTATCAACGCGATCACGGAGATGGCGCAACGCGCCCGGCACCATGCCAAAGAATCGGAAGAACCACCCCTTCCCCCGGCCAGTATGCCTCCGGCCTGAAACGCTCCTACCCCGAACTTCTGCGGAACCCTAAGCGTCAGCCCAATCTATCACAACTCGAGACTCTTAAACAAACACCCAGGAGACTACCATGCAAAAGATCCTCCCCCGTATCGCACTATGGTGCTTGACCGCTATGCTAATCCTGCCGGCAACGATGCCAGCACGAGCGCAAACGCCGGCCGCCGCGCCGCCTCCCCTTGTTCTGCTGCGCCTGCGCGCTGGTGACTTTGATCCGCTGCGCGCCGCCCGCCCGATGGCTCGCGCGCTCGCCGCAGACGAGGCCGGGCTGCGCCTCATACAGTTCACCGGCCCCATTCAAGAAAGCTGGTATGCCGCCCTGGAAACAACCGGCCTGCGCGTCGTCGCCTACCTCCCCGATTACGCCTACCTGGTATGGGGAACCGGCGCGCAACTTGATCGAGCGCAGGTCGCCGCCCCCGTGCGTTGGAGTGGCGTGTACCAACCTTACGACGCCCTCCACCCCGCGCTACATGCGCCGGTCGCAGACGTTACGGTCAACGTCAAAGTGCAGGTCTACGCCCATGCCGCCGTCAGCGCCACCCTTGCCGCGATCACGGAGCACGCACAGATGCTCCAGCCGCCCATGCCCGTACTCCATTACCGCAACCTGGCCGTGCAAATCGCCGCTGCGGACCTGGGCTGGCTGGCCGCCCTCCCTGGCGTCGTTAACGTGGAACCGCTCCACACGCCCCAGCAGCACGACGAAATCCAGGGGCAGATCCTCGCCGGCAACCTCACCGCTGATGGCGCCCGGCCGGCCGGCCCCGGCTACCTGACCTGGCTGACGGCGACGGTAGGCTTTACCTCCGCTGCGGACGCCTACCCCATCGTAGACATCACCGATGATGGGATTGATGATGGCGATGACACACCCCGTCATCCAGATTTCTACGAATGGGGCGATCCCGCCAAGCCCGACCGGTTGGCCTACAACGTCAATTGGACGAACGATCCCACGGCCAACGGCGTCGCCGGCCATGGCAACCTTAACGCCAGCATCGTCGGCGGCTATAACGCACAAAGCGGCGCTGCCTATACCGACGCCGACGGCTATCACTACGGCCTGGGCATCAACCCCTTCGGGCGCGTCGCCGGTTCCAAAGTTTTCGCCAATGACGGCGCGTGGACCTATCCCTACGCCAGCTACACCCCCCTCGTTGGCAGCAGTTACGAACACGGCGCACGGATCGTATCTAACTCCTGGGGCGCTTCCACCCAAGGCGGGTATACGGCCGATGAACAGGAATATGATGCTCTCGCGCGCGACGCACAACCGAACATCCCCGGCAACCAGGAAATACTCATCATCTTCTCCACCGGCAACGACGGCCCCGATTCTACAAGCACGACTTCCCCGGCCAATGCCAAAAACATCATCAGCGTGGGCGCAGCGGAAAATTATCGCCCTACCTGGCGCGATGGCTGCGGATTCGGCCCGACCAGCGCCGACAATGCCAATGATATTGCTACCTTCTCCAGTCGCGGGCCTACGCGTGATGGGCGCAACAAGCCGGACCTCGTCGCGCCCGGCACACACATTCAGGGCGCGGCCTCACAAGGGACGTATACCGGGGATGCCGTATGCGATTCTTATCAACCGGCAGGGCAAACACTCTACGCGGCCTCCTCCGGCACCAGCCACGCGGCTCCGGCCATCGCCGGCGCCGCCTCGCTGGCGACGCGGCATTACCAGGAAAAGATAGGGACTGCCGCGCCCAGTCCCGCTATGCTCAAGGCCTATCTGATCAACAGCACACGTTACCTGAACGGCGAGGGCGCCGGCGACACGCTGCCTTCCTATAGCCAGGGATTCGGCGAAGTGGATTTAGGATTGGCCTTCGATGAAACGGCGCGCCTCATTCTTGATCAAACCCACATTTTCCACGCCACCGGGGAAGTTTTCACCCTGAGCGGCACGGTTGCCGACCCGGCCTACCCCTTCCGCGTCACCCTGGTCTGGATGGATGCGCCCGGCGCAACCTTCGGCGCAGCCTATGTCAACAATCTCGATTTGGCCGTGCAGGTCAATGGGCAGACGTACCTGGGGAACGTCTTTTCCGGCGCAAGCTCAATTCCCGACGGCGTCTCCGACCCGCGTAACAATGTGGAGAGTGTCTTCCTCCCAGCCGGCAGCAGCGGGACGTTTAGCCTCACCATCACGGCAACCAACCTTGCCGGCGATGGAATCCCTGGCAACGGCGATCCCACCGATCAAGATTTCGCGCTCATCTGCTACAACTGCGCGCCAAACACGGACTTTGCGCTGCACGTTGCGCCCCCCACACAAACTATCTGCGCCGGCGACCACGCGACCTTCACGCTCACAACCCACGGCGTGAACGGGTTTGCCCACCCCATTGCCCTGGAGAGCAGCGGAACGCCGGAGAGCGCGAGCCTCACCATTCAGCCCAACCCCCTCACCCCCGGCGAATCGGCGCAGGTAATCCTCGCGCCGACCGATGGCGTGCTGGCCGGGAGCTATCCGCTGACCATCACCGGCAGCGCGGCCAACAGCACCCACGCCACCCACGCGACGCTCGATGTCTACACACCGGTGATAGCCGGAGTCACACGGTTGACGCCCCACGACGGACAGGTAGTCCCCACAGCCTGGCCCACCCTCGTTTGGCAGGGTTTCCCCAATGTGCAGCAGTATGACCTCAGCGTCGCGGTCACAGCGGATTTTGCGGCGCCGCTCTACACCATCACCATACCCGCCGCCGGCAACATAGTCAGCCACACCCTCGCTCTCCCCCTCAACTATGCCACCGATTACTACTGGCGGGTGACAGCCCGCAACGCCTGCGGCGCCGGCCCGGATTCTGCGCCAGGGCGCTTCCACACGCCGCAGCCGCCGGCGGAATTTTGCAGTGAGCCGTATGCAGCCATTCCCGACAACTACGCTCCCGGCGTCAACGATAGTCTGTTGCTGCCCGACTTCGACGCCCTGCGCGATCTGAATGTCGCCATCAGCATCACTCACAATTTTGTGGGCGATCTGGTGGTCATTCTGGAACACGTGAATACAGGAATTACCACCACGCTGCTCGCGCGCCCCGGCAGCACCGTATCCAATATGGTTGGCTGTCCCGGCGACGATATGGACATCCTCCTGGACGACAGCGCCGCGCAGTCCGTCGGCGAAGCGTGTCGCGCTGAAACGCCAGCTTACCCGCCCGGCGGCGTCTACCGCCCGCAAGAGCCATTGAGCGTCTTCAACGGTGTGAACTTTTCGGGGACGTGGCGGCTGCACGTTGCGGATCACGCGGGGGGGGATACCGGCGTCCTCAACCACTGGTGCCTGATCCCGACCACGCACGACCCCGCGTTCACCTTCGCCCAGCCCATTCACACGGTGTGGAAAGATGCTGGCGCGGCGGCTATCGCAGTGAACCTGCATCCACCCGCCGACATCACAGCGACGGTGACGTATGCTACCCATGACCTGACGGCGCTGGCCGGGCGCGACTATCTATCGGCCGGCGGCACGTTGACCTTCGCGCCGGGCGTAACCACCCAGGTTTTCACCGTCCCCATTCTTAACGATCCCACCAACACCCACAGCCGCACGGCCCGGCTCAACCTTGAACGCCCGGTTTCGGCCACGTTTGTGCTGCCGCAGCAGGCCATCCTGGCAATTGTAGCCCCACACCGGGTCTATCTGCCCATCACGCTCCGCAACTGGAAATGTACCGGGACGATCTGTTTGCCCAGATAGCGGACACCCTTGCCGGGATGCCCACGACACGGGCGCGCCTCGTGGGACTCAACGGGGTGGATACGTCCGGTAAAACTGTCTTCACGAACGCGCTGGCGGAGTTCCTGGCGGCGCGCGGGCAGCACGTAACCCTCATCCACGGGGATGACTTTCACCATCCGCGCGCCCTCCGCAGCCAAGGCCCCGACCCGGTGCGCGGATACATCGCCCATGCGTTCAATCTTCCGCTGCTGGAAGCGGCGCTGCTGGCCCCGGCGCGGCGCGGCGCGAGCGTGGACAAGACGCTCACGCTGCTCGATCTGGACAGCGACGCTTTCACACTCACGCGGCGGTACGTCATCCGCCCCGATACCGTCGTCCTGGTCGAGGGCGTGCTGCTCTTTCGCCCGCCCGTAGATGAGTATTTTGACCTGCGCATCTTCCTGCACGTGTCCTTCGATGAGGTATTGCGCCGCGTGGCCGTGCGGGATGTTCCCCGCTATGGGCCGGGCATCGTGGATCGCTACCACGCCCGCTACATCCCCGCGCAACAATGGTATCTGGCAACGTATCGCCCTCAAGAGCGCAGCGATTTTGTGGTGGACAATACTGATTACCAGAATCCGGTTAGAGAATAAATTTTGGAATGAAACTCAGCGTTCTCTGCGTCTCAGCGGTGAAAAATTCGGTTGACATCTCGTCCGGTCATGTTATACTATCGCCGTCAAGCGGGTCGTTAGCTCAGCCCGGTAGAGCAGGGGCCTTTTAAGCCCAGGGCCACAGGTTCGAATCCTGTACGACCCATTACAAGCCCAATCGGTTGATTGGGCTTTTTTATTGCCTCCGGTATAATCTTCATAGAACGAAAGAAGGGAGCGCCTCGCCAAATGCGCGCTTTAGTATTGCAAGAGTTCCTGAGAATTGTCGAAGATTATCCCCCACCTACGCCGTTGCCCGGTGAAGCCTTGATCCGCGTGCAAACGGTCGGAATTTGCCGGACAGACCTGGAGTTGCTTCACGGCTACAAGAATTTCCAGGGCATCCCCGGCCATGAATTTGTCGGCATCGTAGCATCCGCGCCGGACGCTCCCGCCTGGGAGGGTCGCCGCGTCGTCGGCGAGATCAACATTACCTGCGGCGTCTGCCGGATGTGCCGCATGGGGTATCCCACACATTGCCTGGCCCGCGCCACCCTGGGCCTGATTGAGCGCGGCGGGGCGCTGGCGGAATACCTAACCCTCCCCCTTCACAACCTGCATGCCGTGCCGGAGTCTGTCCCCAACGACGTCGCCGTCTTCACAGAGCCGCTGGCCGCCGCTTGCGAAATTCCCACGCAACTGCACCTCGCGCCCACCGACCGCGTCGTCGTGATTGGCGACGGCAAGCTCGGCCTGCTGTGTGCGCAGGTGTTGGCGCTCACCGGCTGCGACCTCATCGTGCTCGGCCATCACCGAGACAAGCTGGACATCCTGGCCGGCCTGGGAATCGCCACAACTTTGGATGAAACCGCCATCGCGCCCGGCGCGGACATTGTTGTCGAGGCAACCGGGAATCCCAATGGCTACGCCGCCGCGCTGCGATTGGTGCGCCCACGCGGGACGATGGTGCTCAAGTCCACCTACGCCGAGCAACTTACCACGGACTTTTCAGAGCTGGTGGTGCGTGAAATCACCCTGATCGGCTCGCGCTGTGGCCCGTTCCCGCCGGCGCTTTCCTTGCTGGAACGCGGGTTGGTTCAGGTGCGCCCGCTCATCCAGGCCCGCTATCCCCTGTCCGAGGCCATCCGCGCCTTTGATCATGCTGCGCGGCCCGGCGCGCTCAAGGTATTGGTAAATATTTGATTTTTTGTGAAGGGAGTAAGGAGTAAGGAGTATGAAGTATAGGATTACCCTTACTCCCTAATCCCTAATCCCTACTCCCCAAGGAGGCATTGATCTATGAAATTCTCACTTTTGCACCCGCGCGATCAGCTCGTGACGACAATGGAACGCATCTACCACTACGGGATGACGACCACCTCTGGCGGCAACCTCTCCATCCTGGACGAGAACGGCGATATGTGGATCACGCCGGCTGGGGTGGACAAGGGCACGCTCAGGCCCGCTGACATTATTTGCGTACACCCGGACGGCAACATCGTCGGCCCGCACAAACCGTCCTCAGAGTACCCCTTCCATCGCGCCATTTATACCCAGCGCCCCGACTTTCGCGCCATCGTCCACGCGCACCCGCCGGCGTTGGTCGCGTTCAGTTTGGCGCGGCAGACGCCCGACACGCGCATCCTCGCCCAGACCCACGCGCTCTGCGGGCCGGTAGGCTACGCGCCCTATCGCCTGCCCGGCAGCCTGGAACTGGGCGCGATTATCGCCGAAACGTTCGCGCAGGGGGTTGCATCGGTGCTGCTGGAAAATCACGGCATCGTCGCCGGAGGTGCAAGTTTGCTGACCGCGTTTCAACGCTTTGAGACGCTGGACTTTTGCGCGCGGACGCTCATCGCGGCAGCGAGGACGCACAACCAGGCGCAGCCGCTGAGTGATGAACAACTCGCTCTGGCGCAGCAAGAAGAGACGCTCCCGACATTCGCCCCGTCCGCACACACCGGCCGCGAACGTGAGTTGCGCCAGGAAATCGTCGCCTTCACCCGCCGCGCCTATCAGCGGCAGTTGATGACCAGCGCAGCCGGCAATGCGTCCGCCCGTGTGGATGCGCGCACATTCCTCATCACCCCGCACGGTCAGGATCGGCTGCATTTTGAGATTGAGGACCTCGTATTGATCCAGGAAGGACGAGGCGAGCAGGGCAAGACGCCCAGTCGTATGGCGCGATTGCATCAAGCGATCTACGCGGCGCACCCCGATATTGGCGCGATCCTCATGGCCCAACCGCCCGGTGTGATGGCCTTCGGCGTCGCCGGGCAACCGCTCGACACGCGCCTCATCCCCGAAAGCTATATCATGCTGCGCGACATCCCGCTGCTACCTTACGGCGTCCAGTTTGGGGCATGGCAACAGGTTGCCACGCCTCTCTCGCCAGCAACGCCCGCCCTGTTGATCCAGAACGAGGCGCTCCTCACCACCGGCGCGACCTTGTTGCAGGCTTTTGATCGGATGGAAGTGGCCGAGTTCAGCGCACAGGCTGTGCTTCACACAACATCCCTGGGCGCGTTGGCGCCTATCGGCGACGCGGAGATTGCGGAGTTGGAGGCTAAGTTCTTATCGTGAGGAATGTTATATTTGGGGAAGCGTGAAAGCGTGGTTTGCAATTCGCAATTCGCCGTTCCGCCTATTTGGAGGTAGCTGCTCATGGATCCTGTTGTGTATACGTCTGATCCTTCCGCTATAGAAGTTCGAGATATTATTTCCTTCTTTGCGATTGGGACAGGAGTTGTTGTAGGGGGTGTATCTTTCCTGATCGGGCTATTGCTTACAATCCTTCCGTTGTTGGCGAAGCCGCCATCTTTCTCGTTTGCGGGAATGAGTTTTGCGCTCATTGGGTTTCTTATAGGGGCTTTTAATGTAACAATCGGGGTGCGGTTATATAAGACCCGTTCGGGGAAGAATGATCTCGTGATTTTGAGTAGTAACACGATCACATACAGCACCGCGCGCGGCAAGACGGTTCTGCGTTTGAGTGACATTGTTGCGTTGGAGGGCAAATGGACGCCGACGCAGTGGCGACTCTCGTATGGAGGCGTGCGTATCCCTTCGGCCTATTGGACCTTTACGATCCGTGACCGGCGTAACCGGACGATTGCGTTCAGGGTTGGCTACTTCGAACAGTCGTTTAATGCAGCGCAGATTTTTCAAGACTTGCTGGCGCGCCTTCCTGATACCATCCCGGTCAATCCTTACCTGGTTGAGTACATTCAGACCGGTCAGCTTCTTGATCCGAATCGCAAGCAGTGATCCTTCAATAAGGGAGAAGAATTATAGACGACTTTATAGTTTATACTCCAGTTCGCAAAATGGTTTGGTTTCAAGCGATTGCACCCATTTTGGCTATTGTGATTTCCACCATCATTGCCGGAGGGTTTTTCTTTTTTATCTTCATCACGGTAACATCCATCAAGAATGTGCCGCTGGGGGTTTGGCTTTTTTTGGGTGTGCTTTTGTTGGGAGCGCTGTTCTTTGGGTACCAGAGTATTTCGTCTGGAATCTCGGCGTTTAGAGAACGCGCAACCGGGAATGAACGGGTGATGTTGGGGCGTGACGGGATCATGTACAAAGACGCGAACGGCGAAACCACGATGCGTTTGAAGGATATTGTGGCGCTGGAAAGTGTTTGGACGCCGCCGTATGAAAGGAATGAAGATCTTCACCCAGGCTACTGGACTTTTACTATAAAGGACTGTGACGGTCGAAAGCTTGAATTCGACTCCGCCGGTGAGCAGTATTTGTTCGACCCATGCCCAATTTTCCGGGATTTGACGGCGCGCCTTCCTGAAACTGTGCCGGTTGATCCGAATATCATCGCTTATGTTCAGGCCGGTAAATCCCCGGAGTTTGTGGTGAAGCCGCAAGCCCCGGTTGCGAATCCTCCTTCAAATAGTTGTTATACTTCAGGAGATGAGATTACCTACACTCCCAATATGGCGATGGTCACCGTTCAAGATATGGTTCTCAAACTTGCCCTTATCGTTGCCGTTGTTTTCTCGATCGGATCCCTGGTGTGTGTGTTGCCCCAGGTATTGCCAAATCTCTCGAAGGCGGGGGCTTCTTTACCAGGTTGGGTTCTCCCTGTCATAGCTTTGGTGGTCATATTTGGCGCAGGGTTATCTTTTCTTCCAGTATTGTTCACGTTTCTAAAACGACCGACCGGAAATGAACGGGTGATATTGAGCCGTGAGGCCATCACGTATAGGGATGCGAAGGGAGATACCACGTTGCGATTAACGGATATCGTTGCGATGGATGGCAAATGGACGCGGCCTCGTTCCCACCGTTCTTCCACCAGTGGATATCTTAGCCACTCTCCAGGTTATTGGACTTTCATTGTTAAAGATTCCTACGGCCAGAAGATCGAATTGCAGGTTTTTGCTAGAGAAAAGTCATTATTCGACGCATATTCGATTCTTCGCGAATTGTTAGTGCGCCTCCCTGGTCCCATTCCGGTGAATCCTTACCTGGCTGAGTACGTTCAGACCGGTCAGATCCGCGATCCGAATCGCAAGCCGTGATCCTTGAAGAGATACAGAGACGTGTCTTTTTTACCTTTGCCGCGTCAGCGGCGATTCCACTAACGGCTGACAGCTAACACCTGACAGCCCATAGCTATTTCCGACGGAGGACAAAGAAATGTATATCGCTTACGAAAAACGCTACGATGCGATGACGTTCCGCCGCTGCGGGCGCAGCGGACTGAGGCTGCCGGCGATTTCGCTGGGGCTGTGGCACAACTTTGGCGGCGTGGATGTCTACGAGACTGGTCGCGCCGTCGTGCGCCGCGCGTTCGACCTGGGCATCACCCACTTCGATCTGGCGAACAACTACGGGCCGCCGCCCGGTTCCGCCGAGGAGACGTTCGGCAAGATTCTGCGGCAGGATTTGGCGCCGTACCGCGACGAACTCATCATTTCGACCAAAGCCGGTTACGGGATGTGGGCCGGGCCTTACGGCGACTGGGGATCGCGCAAATATCTTATCGCCAGCCTGGATCAGAGCCTCAAGCGGATGGGGCTGGACTACGTGGACATCTTCTACAGCCACCGCTTCGACCCGGACACGCCGCTGGAGGAGACGATGGGCGCGCTGGATTTCGCCGTGCGCAGCGGGCGCACGCTCTACGCGGGCATCTCCAACTACGATCCGCTCCAGACGCGCCGCGCGGCGCAGATTTTGCGCGACCTGGGGACGCCGTGCATCATCCACCAACCGGCTTACAATATGTTCAGGCGCTGGATCGAGGACGGCCTGCTGGACGTGTTGGACGAAGAAGGCGTCGGCTGCATCTGCTTCTCGCCGCTGGCGCAGGGCCTGCTGACGAACAAATACCTCGGCGGCGACATCCCCGCCGACTCCCGCGCGGCAAAGGCGCACGGCTTCCTGCGGCCCGCCCACATCACCGACGAAAAGCTGGCGCAGGTGCACGCGCTCAACGCCATCGCCCAGGCGCGCGGGCAGACAATGGCGCAGTTGGCGCTCGCGTGGGTGCTGCGGCACAAGGGCGTCACCTCCGCGCTGATCGGCGCGAGCAAAGTCGCGCAGGTTGAGGACGCCGTCGGCGCGCTGGCGAAGATGGAGCTTGCGAAGGAAGAGCTGGCCGCAATTGAGGAGATTCTCAAATCGGCGGCTGGATGAAAATTTTCACCGCAGAGACGCCAAGCTCGCCAAGTTTTTGTTTTTTACTTTGCGTCTTTGCGCCTTTGCGTGAAATAGTCTTTTATTTTCAGAGGAATTCATCATTAACCGGCGGTTCACCAGCGGTTGGATGAAAATTTTCACCACAAAGGACACGAAGGACACAAAGGGTTTTCTCTGTGAACTCTGTGATCTCTGTGGCTATTTTCAAGGGAGCCTACTATGCGCAGCGA
>JAKQHY010000184.1 GCA_029555965.1 Chloroflexota bacterium
GCGCTGCCTGTTGTGCCGCTAAAGCGGCGTTTTTCGGAGGGCTTTTTGTGGCGGGGCGACGCCCCGCCACAAAAAGCCCTCTTATCCCCGGCCTTTAGGCCGTATTCAGTTGCCGGATGCAGTCAAATGCGATAGCCCTGAAAATTGCCCGCACTTGAAAGTTTGTTCAAATGTGTTATGCTAAGGCCTGGTTAGGTTTTAGTTTGCCTCCCGTCCGTCTGACCAGGTGCGGGACTGTTCAAGTGGCTAGTAGACACACCTACAAACTTCGCTATACTGGATATGTTACGGCAGTGCAAACAGACTTTAGTTTTTCGATAGGAGGAGCACAATGGCAGAGAAAACACGAGTGTTTAGGGCTGAGGTGGCAATGGCGTGCATGATAGTGCATCGGGCGTCCGTTTGGAGCGGGTCCCGACCGCCGGGATGATATTTAGCGACCGTTACAAATCATAGTGCAGGTATCCCTACGTGGCGGCGGCGCTTTGGCGTCGTCGTTCGGCGTAGATTGACGGTCAATAATACCTTACCGGCGAGCGGGCCCCCACAATCAGGTTGGGGTGGGTAATGTCGTATTACCCACAATGCGGAAAAAGCCCCGCTCGCTTTTGCGTGTATGGCGAGGCGCGGCAAGCAAGGGAGTCTTCGATTCTTCATTCCATTTCAAAATAATACGGTGGCAAAGGTAACGAAACTATGTCTCAGACACTGGACCCAAAAATAGAACAGAAACTGACCCTGGATTTGAAGACCACCTTGGCGTCTAATCGCCTGGTGGGCCTGTGGCAAATGTTGAAAGGGTTTCGCTGGTTGTTTGTCGGCGCACTCCTGGCGGTCGCGCTGGGGGCGCTGGCGCGCACGTACTACTATCAAGTGCTGCGTTATGTCGTAGACGAGCTGTTGAGCGGTGAGCAATCACTCGCCAACCTGCCGTGGGTCGCCCTTGCCTTTGTGGGGCTGGCTGCGTTGGAAGGGCTGTTCGCCTACTTGCGCGGCGATTGGTCGGCCAAGCTATCGGAAGGCGTCACGCTGCGCCTTCGCAATTACCTCTATGACCACCTCCAACGGCTGCCCTTCGCCTTTCACGATTACGCCAAGACCGGCGAGTTGATTCAGCGCGTCACCTCGGACGTGGACGCCCTGCGGCGTTTCTACGCGGATCAGGCATTGGGGATCGGACGCATTGTCGCGCTGTTTGTTATAAACTTCACGATGATGGCGCTGATGAACGCCAGGTTGGCCTGGATGTCCATTATCACCATGCCTATTATTGTGGCGATGTCCTACTGGTTTTTCGGGCGCGTCTCCAAGGCCTATGACCATTACCAGGATCAGGAAGCCAAACTTTCGACCACCCTCCAGGAAAACCTGACCGGCGTGCGCGTAGTGCGCGCCTTTGCCCGGCAGGCCTACGAAATGGATAAGTTCAACCGGGAGAACTGGGAGAAGTACCACCGTGGCAAAAAGCTGTTGGTGATGCACTCACTCTACTGGCCGATCTCCGACATCATTTGTGCGGCGCAGACGATTGCCGTGATGGCGACCGGCGCGTTGATGGCGATCCGTGGGGAGATTACCGTCGGCACCTACATGGCGATGATGGGGATGCTCGTCTGGATCATCTGGCCGATGCGCAACCTGGGCCGGCTGATCGTCCAGGTCTCAACCGGGTTGGTGTCTTACCAGCGCGTGGTGGACGTCATCATGCCGGATCGCGAGGACATCGTGAGCGGATCGGTGGCGTTGGATACCCAAATTCAAGGCGGTATGACCTTTGAGAATGTCAACTTCGCTTACGAGCCGATGGAAGTGCTCAAGGAGCACGAAAAGGTAGATAAGAAGAAGAACCGCAAGGCGCGCAAAGGTCAGCCTGAACCTGAAGCGTCGGAGAAGAAGGCGGAGGCGTTGAAGCCGGTGGAAGTCTTGCATGACATCTCCTTCACCTGCGCGCCGGGCCAGGTAGTGGCGCTGCTCGGTTCGACCGGTTCTGGCAAGACCAGCATCATCAACCTGCTGCTGCGCTTCTACGAGTACCAGTCCGGCCACATCACGTTGGATGGCGTCGAACTGACGGAATATCCGAAGTCGTTGCTGCGCCGTAACGTGGGCATCGTGGAACAGGAACCGTTCCTCTTCTCCCGCAGCATCCGCGAGAACATCGCCTATGGGGCGGGCCGCGAGGTAACGCAGGCGGAGATCGAGCAAGCCGCGCAGGCGGCGGCGATTCATGACATCATCTTGACGTTTCCGCAGGGCTACGACACCATCGTTGGCGAGAAGGGCATGACGTTGTCCGGCGGGCAGCGGCAGCGGGTGGCGATTGCGCGCGCGCTGCTCAAAGACCCGCGCATCCTGGTGTTGGACGACGCGACTTCATCGGTGGACACCGAGACCGAGGAGCAGATCCAGCAGGCGTTGAGCGTGCTGATCCCGGGGCGCACCACCTTCGTTGTGGCGCACCGCATCCAAACTGTGATGGGCGCCGACTTGATCCTGGTGTTGGACAAGGGCCATGTGATTCAGGCCGGGACGCACGCAGACCTGGTGCGCCAGCCGGGATTGTACCGCGACATCTACGACATCCAGTCGCGGATCGAAGAGGAAATCGTCGAGGAAGTGGCGGACGTGGCGGAAGAAGAGCCGGTCGAAGCGTTTGTGGAAGAAGGTGAGTACGCGCCGGTTTACGCTTCTGTGATGCCGCTCAACTGATAAAAAAGGCGATTTCAGGTTGCGGTCTGTAACACGTCATCCCAAACTCCCTTCATAGGAAAGAGGAAAAGAACATGTCTTACGAATTTGAAGAACAAGATTTCACAACAAAATTCAACGGGCGGGTTGTGCTGCGGATTCTCAAACAGGTCGCCCCGTACTGGTATTGGGTTTTGGGTTTCCTGATGATGATCGCGCTGACCTCAGGGCTGGATTCCTACTTCACCTACCTGAGCAAGCAGATCATTGATGACGGCATTGTGGCGCGCGATGCAGTCTTTCTGAGGCGTAGCCTGATGATCTATGGCGGTATTGCAATCGTGCAGGCCATCACTGTCTTTGGCTTCATCTACCTGGCCGGGTTGCTGGGCGAGCGCGTTCAGTATGACATGCGCCGCAAGCTCTTCGACCACCTGCAAGAACTGTCGTTCTCGTACTTCGACAAGACGCCAGTAGGGTGGATTATGTCGCGTGTCACCTCTGACGCCGAGCGCATTGCCGAGTTGGTGACATGGGGACTGGTGGACATCGTGTGGTCGTCGCTCAACATCACCACTTCCCTGATCTTCATGGCGATCATCAACTGGAAACTGGCCTTGATCGTCGCGGCGGTTGTCCCGGTAATGCTCGTGGTGGCATTCTGGTTCAAGCAGTTGATCCTGGTGCAGTTCCGGGAGGTGCGCAAGCTCAATTCGATGATTACCGGGGCGTACAACGAGAACATCACCGGCGTGCGCGTGATCAAAGCGTTGGTGCGTGAGCATCAAAATACACTGGAATTCGGCGAGAAGTCCTCGGCGATGTACCGGGCGGCGTATCGGGCCGCGTGGCTCTCGGCCCTGTTCCTGCCGGTGATTCAGATCATTGGCGCGCTGGCGATTGGGGCGGTGGTGTGGCGCGGTGGGTTGCAAGTGACCGTGCTCGGCCTGACCATCGGCGGTTTGCAGGCCTTCCTTTCCTACCTCACCTTTATGATGTGGCCGGTGCAGGATATGGCCCGCATCTATGCCGAAATGCAGCGCACGGTTGCTTCGGCGGAGCGGGTCTTCTCGCTGATGGATGCGCAGCCGGACGTGGTGGATCGCCCCGGCGCAGAGAATCCCGGCTTCGTCAACGGCGAAGTGGCGTTTGAGAACGTAACCTTTCGTTATAAGGAAGGACAGGACGTGCTCAAGGACTTCAGCCTCCATGTCTACCCTGGCGAGCACATCGCGCTGGTCGGGCCGACGGGCGGAGGCAAGTCTACCATCGTTAACCTGATCTGCCGCTTCTATGAGCCGAGTGAGGGTGTGCTGCGCATTGACGGGCGCGATTACACCGAATTGACGCAGCAAGCCGTCCAGGGGCGCGTGGGGATGGTGTTGCAGACGCCCCACCTGTTCTCCGGCACTGTCCGCGAGAACATCCGCTACGGCAAGCTGGACGCGACGGACGAAGAAGTGGAAGCCGCCGCCAGGATCGCGCACGCGCACGACTTCATAACCGAGCTGGATAAAGGCTACGATGAAGACGTAGGTGAGGGCGGCAACCTGCTCTCGGTGGGGCAGAAGCAACTGATTAGTATCGCCCGCGCGGTTCTGGCGAATCCCGACATCCTGATTCTGGACGAGGCGACCAGTTCGGTGGATACACTCACCGAAGCGCACATCCAGCGCGGGATGGACGCCTTGATGGAAGGGCGCACCAGCTTCGTGATCGCGCACCGACTCTCCACCATCAAGCGCGCCGACCGTATCCTGGTCATCAAAGAGGGCCGCATCGAAGAGATCGGGACGCACCAGGAGTTGATCCGCCAGCGTGGGCACTACTACGACCTGTACACCCGCCAGTTCCGCCGCGAGCGCGAACAAGTGTACGGCGTGTATGCAGAGTTGGCGCCGGCAGTGGCATAACGACTTGTGAGATGTAAAACGTGAGGCTTGCACCAGCCAAGCCTCACGTTTTTTTATGTTGGCGGATTGTAGGTGTTTCAGGACTCACGGACAGAAAGGATTTCACGGTATTGTGGGGGTTACTTCAATCCGTTGACTGGGCAGCCAGGGCGTCCAGGTGGGCGTCGGCGTTTGACACGCGATGGCTTGCGCGATCATCGGTGTCAATTCAGGAAGCCGCTGTGTCAACCGGCGCAACAGCGGCTCCGCGTTGGCGCAGGCGAGCGGCTCAGAACGGCCTAGGTAGGCATACGCCAACCGCAGGTTCAGATCGTAAATCGGATCGTTGCTGGCAAGATACAGGCTGGTATCCCCCTGAGCAAACCGCGAGCCGGCCACTTCCAACACCGTGATGGTTTCCGAATAGGCGTGACCGGCCAGATAAGCCTCACCGAGCGTGTACCAAAGGACGGCCGGCGCATTGGGATCGCTGCCCAGGACACTGATCAGGGGGGGAATGACTGAAGTTGCATCCCCCACCGCTAACAGGGCCGCGCTTTGGTAATAGATAGCCAGTGGGTCTTCGGGGGCAGTGCGGCTATACGTCTGCGCCAGCGCGCTGAGGGCTGCGGCGCCTTGCCCGGCGGTGTAGGCCTGTCGGGCAGCATACCACCGATCGAGGAACAACGCCGGCGCCAGCGCCGGGTCTAGGCTTTGCGCGACGCTCCAGGCTTGTTCCGCTTCCAGATATTCGCCGCGCCGCGCGTAGGTGGCGCCGAGCAGCACCCATGACGCCGCGTCGTGGGCATCGGCGTTCAGCGCGCGCCAGATGCGGCTTTGCGCAAAGTGTAGCTGGTCGCGGGCGAGCGCGAGCCGCGCGCCTTCGCGGGCCACCATGGGATTTTGTGGCGCCATCTGATGGGCGGCGTTCCATGCTGCCTGTGCGGCGATGTAGTCTTGTTGGGCAAGGGCCTCACGCATTGTTTGCACCGGGGTGCCCGCCAGGTCCAGTGTGGGCGATGGGGTGGCGGTGGGAATCCGGGTGGGGAGATGGCCCCAGGTCGGTGTGGGCCGCCGGGAAGATAAGGGGGGCGACGGGGGAGGGCTTGCCGGGAGGAACAATTGGGGCGCGAATGTCAACAGCAATCCCAGGAATAATAATCCGGCGCTGAGCAGTAGCGCCCGCGGCGGCATAGTAACTTTCATGTTGTGCGCGCCTGAGATTGATAAATTCGGCGCACTCGCCCGTATTTCACCATCTCATAGTAGGCCATTAGCCCTGAGAGCAGGACGCCATAGACGCCATCGCGCCAGCCGTTTAGAGTTATAAAGCGCCACCAGAAGTGTCGCAAGGCCTGGCGGTACGGCGTGTAGAAGCGCGATTTTTCCCCTTTTTCCACCAGGACTTTCACGTCGTAGTTGATGTAGCGCTGTTGTTTTTTGAGGAAGTCTTGCAGTGTATCGTAATTGTAGTGAATCATTGGGGCTTGTAGATACCCTTCTTTGCCGTCTAGCACGGCGACTTCATGTACGGCGCGCTCGTAGCGGGCGCGCCCATGACGCAGCAGTCGCAGTTGGTGGTCGGGCCACCAGCCAGCCCCGCGCATCCGATGCCCGAAGATGTAGTTGTGGCGGGGCACCCACCAGCCGACCTTCTCGTCGGTCGCTACAACTTGACGGATTTCCTGCGCTAATTCGGGTGTGGCGCGCTCGTCGGCGTCCACAAAAAAAACCCAGTCGGCGGCAACTACATCCAGGGCTGCGTTGCGTTGTTGTGCGTAATTCTCGAAAGGATGCTGGATGACTTCCGCGCCGGCCTGCCGGGCCAGCACGACGGTGGCGTCGGTGCTGAAGCTGTCAAATACCAACACGCCATCGGCCCACTGCACGCTCTCGATACAGGCTGCGATGTGGGGCGCCTCGTTTAAGGTCAGAATGACTGCTTTGAGCATAACGTCCTTTGCTAATCGTGATGCGGATAGGCGGTTCAGAGATTGGCTCATTCCTTTTCGTTTTGCCATGCCCGCATGATTCTGCGGTATGCCTGCTCCCAGGCCGGCGATTCCGCCTTTTCCATCATTGCTGAGAACGCACGCTGTACGACGAAACCGGCCAACGCGCGCGTCAGCCGGCCGCGATGTTTGCGGTAGAGCCTGGCCCGACTCTCCCAGAGATAGGCTGTGGTTTCTGCACGCGCCTGCCCCGTGCTGGCGCCTCCAACGTGAATGACCTGGGCTTCCGGCACCAACCAGGCTTCCCATCCGGCTTTGCGCATTCGCCAGGCCCAGTCAATCTCCTCGCAGTACATAAAGAAACCTTCGTCCAACAGTCCCACTTGCTGCACGGCAGCCGTGCGCGCGAGCATGGCCGCGCCTAATGGATGGTCAATGCGAAAGGGCTGCTGGCGCGCGTACGCCTGCGCCGGATAGCGCCCGTTCCAACGGGTGTAGTAGAAACGTTGTGGGAGCCAGCCAAAATCGAAGAGAGGCTGCCACACGTCGGGGAAGCGAAATGCGCCGGGTTGGTGCGAGCCATCTGGATTGAGCAACTGTGGCCCGCTCAGTCCGGCGCGAGGATGGGCGTTCATAAAATCCAACAAGATTGCCAGCGCGCCTGGCTGGATGACGGTATCTGGGTTTAAGAGCCAAAGGTAATCCGGCGCGCTGGTTTGCAGCAACCTTTCTATGATCCAATTGTTGCCTCGCACAAACCCCAGGTTTTCCAGAGAGGTTTCCAGATTGACCCACGGATGGCGACTGCATACCATGTCGGCGGTTCCATCGTGTGAAGCGTTATCTATCACCCAGACTG
The DNA here is from genome assembly GCA_029555965.1 of Chloroflexota bacterium. Lineage (GTDB taxonomy): Bacteria > Chloroflexota > Anaerolineae > B4-G1 > SLSP01 > JAKQHY01. Next base: position 7,392 of record JAKQHY010000184.1, read on the forward strand.
TGGCGGCGACTTGGGATGTCTTGCTTATATCTTCGCGTAGTGATAAAAGGCAGGCGTCCAGCAATTCTTTCACGTTCCAAGAAACGATGATGACGCCCAGGTGGGTGATAGAGGAGGTGCCCATTTTTACGGTTCGTATACTCTGATGAAGACAGGGTCTACGCGGTTGTTGACTGCCGCAATTTCCACATCTTCGTGGATCAATCCCATCCAATAATAGAGGGGATTGCGCACCGGCAGGTCAGTGATTTGCACGCATCCTGTGACCGTAGACCGCGCACTAGGGGGAAGATACCAGTGTTCGCCGATTTGCACCAGGTCCACCCCCGGCTGCCCAATGCCCCACCGGAAGGGGTAGTTGCGGAGGCTGGTGTCAAAGTCCATCCCCACGCGGAAGACGCCGGATTCTTCTGATCGCCCGAATGAGTTGAAGTTCTGATCGCTGCGGTAGTGGGTGCCGGCCCACGGCCCGGTGGTGCGCAGTGGCGTGACGCTATCATTTTCAACGGTCAAGGTGAAACAGAGCGTTTCTGACAAGATCATGCTGGTTGCCACCGAATATTCTACCTCGGCGTTGAGGATGTAGGCGCGCGGCATCCCGGCGTTGATGATTTCCAGTGAGCGGCTCACAATGACGTGTTGTCCCATCCTATCGTGCGCTTCGGCATAGAGGCTGTAGACGCCATCCTCTGGCGGTTCACTGCCGGCGTCAATGCCCCCGTCCCAATTGTAGGCGTGAAAGCCGCGGGCATTGGGGGTCACTTTTTCCTCGTCCTCTGAGATGTGGTGTTTTAGATTGTTGGCATCTAACACGTACACGCGGGAGCTTTCGACGTCTTTTTCCAGGAATAGATTGATTTGCACCCGGTCGTCAATACCATCTTGATTGGGGGAAAAAGAGGTGGGGGAGACGCTGAATCCGCGAATGCCGGGCATAAGTGTATCGGCGTTGCGAATCGTTAGGGTTCTGGTAGTTACAGCGCGTTCGCCCTCAGCGGTTTCTGCCTGGATTTTCCAGGTGTAATCACCGTCCGGCAACATTCGCTTGAGGATGGTATAGTCGTACGTCTCATCCGGCAATGTGTAACCTTCAACCACGCCGCCGAAATAGACAGTGTATGCGTCATCATGGACGGGCAGTCGGGAAGGAGCGCGAAAAATATACTCATTCCCGCCTTTGTCGAAGAGTGTAATAGCGACGGTGGCGCTGCGGTTGAGCAGAAACTCTATCTTTGCCAGATCCGTATCCCCGTCAGCGTTGGGGGTGATGATGGTTGGGGAGATGGATACATCCTGTAGTAACGGTTTGTCGCTACAGGCGCTGAGCAGAAGGAGCAGAATCCCCAGTAAAACCAAACTTCGATGTTTCATTGGTCAGACCTCGATTGTCGTAAATGACTTGGCAAGTTTACCAGAGTAATGACAAATGGGCAAATGGGATTTGCCTAATACTTGCTCTCGATTACAATGGGACGTGGAGGAGAATAGATGCGTACCCGTGTTTTGCTGCGCGGGGTTATGGCGTTGTTACTGTTGCTCTTGATAGTCCCCCCGGTAAGAGCGCAAACACCAACGCCTGATCCTGTTTTATCGGATGCAATCGTCAACATGTTATCCCAAATGCCCCCCGAGATGAAGGTGGGGCAATTGGTGTTGATCTCGTTCCCCGGAATGGAGATAGAGGCTGATTCCGATCTGGCTGAGTTGATCCGTGATTATGGGGTAGGGGGGGTGCTGCTTCATCCTCAAAATGGTAATTTTGGAACCACTCCGGCAGCCTCGGCATCCCTGATTTCGATGACCAATCAGCTTCAAATGTATGCCTCGGAAGCGGCTCAAACGTTTGCCCTCAAATCCAGTGAAGCGCAGTTAAACCCTCCATTTATCCCCCTGCTTATTGCTACCGAGGCAACCATTCAAGGGGTTCCTGTCACACAGTTCATCTCTGGCACATCGGCGTTGCCCACGTATATGGCCCTGGGCGCTACCTGGAATCCTGCGTTGGCAACTGCTACCGGGGAGGTATTGGGCCGGGAATTGATGGCGGTAGGTGTTAATATGTTGTTGGGGCCAGACCTGGATGTGTTGTACACCCCCCGTCCTGGCGATCCTTCCGACCTGGGAACCAATAGCTTCGGCAGCGATCCATTTTGGGTGGGGGAGATGGGCCGCGCTTACATCAGTGGTCTGCGAGAGGGAAGTGGGGGTAAGTTATTGATTGTGCCACGCCATTTGCCGGGATTGGGCAGCGCAGATCGTGTGTTGGAAGAGGAAGTGCCGACAGTTCAGAAAACCCTGGAGGAACTGAAACAGATTGACCTGGCCCCTTTCTTTGCCGTCGCTAAAAATCCGCCGGGCATGGCCGTTGATGTGGCGGATGCTTTCCTGGTGACCCATATTCGTTACCGGGGGTTCCAGGGCAATATTCGCCAGGCTACGCGCCCCATCAGTCTGGATGCGCAGGCATTGCAATCGGTAACCAATTTGCCGGAGATTGCTCCCTGGCGGCAGGGAGGTGGGGTGTTGGTGGCGGATGATTTGGGGATGCGTTCTATTCGCCGTTCTTACGATCCTCGCGGCCTTTCTTTTAATGCGCGTTTGATCATGCAGGATGCGCTAAACGCCGGCAATGATTTGTTGATTCTGGATCGCTTTGCCGCGGAGGCTGATTGGGATGGGCATTTTTCCAACGTTCGAAGCACACTAGAGTTTTTGACGGCGCTTTACAAAACCGATCTAACATTTAAAACCATGGTGGATGGGGCCGTCGCGCGTTTGTTGGCGATGAAACTGCGGGCTTGTCCTGAGTTCGCGCTGGCGTCAGTATTGCAAGACCCGCTGACGCCGGTTTTCACTGCGAAATCAGACATCAGCGTGCAGGTGGCGGCGCAAGCATTGACCCGCATTTTCCCTATTTCTAAGGATTTGCTCTCCGAACCGCCCCAGTCCGGTGAATCTATTGTTATCTTTGTCCAAGAGCAGTCTTTGCAATTGCCCGACGCGAATGTCTCGCTGGCTTTATTATCTGCGGATGCCTGGCGGCAGTCGTTGTTTCAATTGTATGGCCCAGAGGGTACTGCCATTGTTCAGCAAAGGCTGGTTCAAGTGTATACTTTCGCGGATTTGTTGCTGGCGCTGGAAACCAAGGTCCGTCTGGCTAATGCGACGCCAACGCCCTCGCCGACGCCCACTCCCGTGGCGCTTGAAGCTGAATTACCTGTGACTGTGACTGTGGAGAGTACCCCCCCGCCTGTTCCATTTCCCGTTCGTGTCCTGACTGCGCTGGAAGAGGCGCGCTGGTTGGTCTTTGTTACAACGGGCCTCAATTCCAAGACCCCTGAATCCCAGGCGCTTAAACTGTTCTTGGCGCAGCAGACTATTTCTCCAGATACACGGATATTTGTCTTCTCTTTAGGGCCGCCCTATGAGTTGGACAGCACAGAGGTCAGCAAACTGGATGCCTACTATGCTCTTTACGCCTCAGGTCCGGCTTTTGTGGAGGCTAGTGTGCGCACACTTTTTCGGGGACTTACTGCCGGCGGCGTTTCTCCGGTAGATGTGCCGGCTCTCAATTATTACATCCCACTCCAAACCATGCCGGACGCCAACCAGCTTATTCCGCTCGATTTGGTGGATGCCAGCGGTAATCCTTTGACCTCGACCGAAGGCATTATGCTGAATAATTTGATCTATTTGCGTGCCGGTAAAATCCTGGATAAAAACGGCCATTCTGTGCCGGATGGCACCCCCGTGGAGTTTGTACTTTCTTATCCACAAGAGGGCACCAAACGCACCGTAACTGCGGTGACGCGCAATGGCATTGCTGGGGTGCAGGTGATGCTCGATCGAGTGGGGCTGATGGTGATTACCGCTCAGTCAGAGCCGGCATTATCCTCGGTGCGCCTGGAATTGACCATGCGCGAGGAACAGGGCGTTGAGGTCGTTCCTATCACTCCGACACCCACCGCCACCCCGACGGCTACTCCGACGCCCTCTCCGACATTGACCTCAACACCTACCCCGACGCCCTTGCCGCCGCAGGTTCACCGGCTCCCTGAACCTATTTATTTGCCGGTGGTGCGGCGGAGTCGTTTGCTGGGGTGGGGCTTTGCCGGGATAGGATTGGCCTTACTAGGCGGTTTTCTCTGGGTGCGCAATCGCGGCTTAAATGTAGTTAAATCTGTGCGCACTGGCCTGTGGGGAGCCTTGGGGGCGCTGGCAGGGTATATTGCTATCATGATTGGCTGCTGGTGGCGACCGGAGTTGCGTCACAATTTGAGCGGGCGCGAGTATGTTGTTGGTGGTTTGGCGTACGTGACCGGCTTATTGGTGATGTTGGGCGAAGGCGTCGCTACATTTTTGAGCGCGCGCTTGGCTCTTGCGAGGCGTGCAATTACCCCAGACGACTTAGGGGGGAGTCAAAACAAGGGCTAGTGTTGCCAAAACGCCGACGGCAGCAATGAGTGGAAAGTTCTTGACAACAGCTTTCTGCCATTCTGTTTGGGTAAGCAGCAGGGGAGCCAATCCCGCGGGGAGCACCGATTGCCGGAGCGCCTGTCTAAAGGTAGCAATGTCGGCTGGGCGTTTGTCTGGATGAAGTTCCAACGCATTAAGAATGGCTCTTTCGACGCCGGGAGATATGCGTGGATTAATCATACGGGGCGGTGTTAGCGCATCCGGTCGAAGGAATCGCTCGCGCGCGGTTACGGGGGCGCGTGTTGTTAACAAATGATACAATGTGGCGCCTAGTGCATAGATATCGCTGCGGGTATCGGTGTGAGCATCGTCACCGCCGTACTGCTCCAGAGGTGTATAGGCTGCCGTTCCTTGTCCCTGGACTACGGTCACTGTGCGCGCCTCATCGCTGGTTAACAACTTGACCAAGCCAAAATCTACCAATTTGAGCAGCCCTGAAGGTGTCAATTTTATGTTAGAGGGCTTAATATCGCGGTGCAAGATGGGCGGATCTTGGTTGTGTAAATATTCCAAAGCGTCGCAGAGTTGCTCCGCCCAGTTGATTACCTGCTCCTCTTCGAGAAAACGATTCTTACCCACTGCTTGATCCACAATTTCTCGCAAGTCGTGCCCCGGGATAAAATCCATGACCAGATATTCTCGCCTGTCCTGAGAAAAATAGTCCGATACTTTGGGTAGATTAGGGTGATCCAGGCGTGCTAGCACAGAGGCTTCCTGCCGGAACTGATCTTGTAGTTGGCTCAACATTCCTGTATCGAGATCCGGATCCGGCGCAATTTCTTTCAAGGCGCACACCCGTCCCGGCAGAAGGGTGTCCTCTGCCTGATAAACCGCTCCCATTCCTCCCTGGCCGATAGGGCTTGCAACTTTGTATCTATCTTTTAGAATGATTTGTGAATCGAGTAGTTTTGTCATTATGCCGCATCATAAGGCATACTGCTGTGTCTGTCAAGCGGGGGAGTTGTAGCCAATTTTTAAGAGGAGGACTGGAATCACATGGAATCAATAAGTCATCCATTATTAGTAGTTTATCAGGGTACTCTGGCCGGTACGCGCTGGGTTATTGAGGGCGACGTATTCGTGATTGGACGTGCGGCCGATTGTCACCTTGTTGTCGCCGAGCGCCAGATTTCGCGTTATCATACGCGTATCGAACATGACCATGATGGCTATCTGCTGCGTGATTTGGGAAGCAAGAATGGCACTTTCATCAATGGCGAGCGTGTGCGAGGGCAGCCTTGTCGTCTGCGTGACGGTGATGAGATTATGTTAGCCACAATTGTGCAGATGGGCTTCATTGCTGGTGACGCCACGTTGCCCCTGGACGAAAGTGTTCCGCCTCCAGGTCGTTTGAATGTTGATGAGGCTACCCGGCGCGTTTCGTATGGGCGCAAGGAGCTGGATCCGCCACTTTCCCCGGCGCAATTTACCCTTTTGGCGTTGATGATTCAATCTGCGGGGCGCGTTGTCACCCGTCAGGATGTTGTTAGCAGTGTATGGCCTGACGCCGCTGGTGGCGTCACCGATCAAGCTGTGGATGCGTTAATCTATCGTCTGCGTGAACGATTAGCTGAAATCAACCCCGATCAGAATTACGTGGTCACGGTGCGTGGTCATGGATTTCGATTCGAGTCGGATAGCTAACTTCGCGTAGTCATAAACACATGTCTTCTTATTTATTGGATGCTACATAGATGAAAAAAATGGCTATGCGAAATTGCGGCGGGCCGAATTTTTATGTTCTACTGCTGGTCCTGTCTCTGGGGTTACTGACGGCCTGGCCTTTTATAAGTCAAGCAGGTTTACCGCGCGGCACAGATGCGGAGTTGCACGTATTGCGAATCGCAGAATTAGGATACAGTCTGCGCGCCGGTAATCTGTATCCGCGATGGGCGCCGGATTTCTATCACGGATACGGTTATCCTATCTTTAATTACTATGCGCCCTTAACCTATCACCTTGGAAATTGGATAACTTTTCTTCGGCCGGAAAACGCCGCCGTTGGCGCAAAGACCTTGTTTGTCTTGAGTCATCTCCTGGGCGCGGCAGGCGCTTATTTCTTGGGGCGCGAGTTTGGACGCCAGGGTGGGGGACTCCTGGGATCCGCCGTATTTGCTTTTTCCCCCTACATTATGTTAGTCAATCCCCATATTCGGGGGGATCTGGCGGAAGTTTTTGCATTGGCGCTTGTTCCATGGGCCTTATGGTTTTGGGAGCTACTGTGGCGCGGGGGAGGCCGCCGTGCCATGGTTGGCGCTGTTATGCTGGCAGCAGGCACATTGTTAAGCCATAACCTCACCGGCCTGACTCTAATGACATTGTTATTGCTGCTCTCTATCTGGCATTGGTTGATTCTACGCCAGTATGCACAGTTTTGGCAGGCTTTGTTTGCCGGAATTTTAGTGATGGCATTGACTGCGTATTTCTGGTTGCCCTTTGTAGTGGAGCAGCATTATGTTCAGCTCGAAAACGTAGCAGGTGAAGGACACTATGACTTTCGAGAGCATTATGTCCCATTGAGTGAATTGCTGGCCTTTACCCCACGCCAAGACTGGCGCGCAACCGTTCCACAAATCCCGATGAGTATTGGCCCACTGATAGGCTTGCTGGCGATTGCGGGGATCGTAATTGCTGTCTCTCGGCGCGGACTACGGCGTATTTTATTTTATGGGTTTACCGGAGCTGCTTGCTTCGGCTTGATTACGCAATCCAGTATCTTCGTCTGGGAAAATTTGCCTGGCATGCATTTTTACCAATTCCCTTGGCGATTCCTTGGACCTTTTGCCGCGCTTATCGTGCCGTTGGTAGCCTCTATTGGCCTTCTCGATCTCTCCGAACGGCTTCGTAGCATCATCCTCTCTTTTTGCCTGGCTCTTGTCGTACTTACTGCTTTGCCAGGACTGTATATGATTCCCTGGGAAAACGGTTTTGCGGATCCACTTACGCCACTGGCCTATATTGCCATCGAACAGGAAGGACGCTGGCGCGGCACGACATCTACGAATGACTTTGTGCCAACCACAGTAGAAATGCTTCCCAGCCCGCAGGATACCTTGTTGGAATCTTATGAAACCGGGGCTATTGATCGCGTCAACCGCTACACTGTTCCGCAGGATGCGACCGTCGAGGTGGTGCCCAGTCTGCCCTGGCGCAACCATTTCAAAATCCAGACGGCCACGAAATTTGTCCTACGACTGTACCTGTTCTACTTCCCCGGTTGGCAGGCCTATCTCGACGGCAAACCGACAGAGATCGAAGTCGCCCATCCCGAGGGCTTTATCACCGTGAAAGTGCCGCCAGGCGACCATGAAGTTTTGATTCAATTTGAGGACACACTTCCACGCAAGCTGGGGTGGGCAATCGCCGGGATCGCTGGGATCGGGTGGGGAGGTTGGCTGATATATGCGTCACGCAAAACGCAGCAGCAAGCGATGTCAACTGCCTTTGCGTCATCCGACAACAGCCTTCGCTGGCTGGCATTAACAACCGTTGGCCTGTTAATGATGGCTGCCCTCATGGATAACACCGGCTGGTTGCATTATACATCACCTTCTGGAGAGGCGCGCCCGGCTCAGTATACCCAGCAGGCAAATTTTGACGGAGAGATCGCGCTACTGGGGTTTGATCTATCTGCGCAACGCCTTCAACCTGGCAACCAGATAGCAGTAACACTTTATTGGAACGCTCAACGTCCTTTGACCGAAACATACCAATCCTTTGTACACCTGGTCTATCCTGAGGGACAAATCTGGACACAATCCGATCATTTGAACCCAGCCGGATTTCCCACCAACCTCTGGCCAACAGAAAGATATGTGCAGGATACACATTATCTACAGCTGCCCCAGAACATACCGCCGGGCCAATACTATCTTTCAGTGGGATTATACACACTTCATAATCAGCAACGCCTGCTGATTGATACGGAAAGTGGGGGGCGTGTAGATAATATCATTCTTTTACATCCGCTCATCGTGAAATAGTGATGGGAGGCAAACAAAAAGACGGGAGAGTGTTCTCCCGCCTTTTTGGCATGGTTATCTATCTATTTTCTAATGTGCGCCGATAAATATCATCAAAATCGTCGCGAGAACTTTTGCGTTTCGACATTCGGTCGCGTTCGCGGCGGCTGCGATTAGTGGATTGAGCCTGGCGGTAGGCAATTTCCATGGCGGAGAGCAACGGCTCATCGTCTTCTTCCTCGGACAACTCTTCCGGCTCCAGGTTCATGGTCAAGTCAATCTGTCGCTTACGGCGGTCCAACTTCAATATCTTCACTTCAATGGTTTCGCCCATTTTGACGAAGTCCGCAGGGTTGCGCACATATTGTCCCATTTCGCGTGCGTGGAGCAGCCCAGGACGTTCAGCGCCAATGTCAACGAAAACACCATACCGCTCAACCCGCACCACAGTGCCGGTTCGTACCTGATCTGTCTCCAACTCAGTCCAGTCAACATCAGGGGGCTCGACCATCGTCAGTGCAATGCGCCCCTTTTCTGGATCGACATTAAGAACCCAAACGACTACTTCATCTCCGACTTTAACTTCATCGGTAACTTTTTTAACGTGTTTTGGTGAAAGGTGAGAAATGTGAATCAATCCATCGTGTTCCAGCCCCAGACTAACAAAGGCTCCATATAATTCTGTACGAGTCACTTTGCCTTCCAGGCGCATTTTAGGTTGAAGATCGTTAATTGAGGTTGGTTGAACTGCTATCTGCTCCGACATCCGCTGCTTACTCCTTGTTATTCTTAAATACGCGGCTCATTATAACGCAGGAGCCGCCAATGTCAAACTTGCCTGAGGGGAGTCATCCCCTCTCAAGTTCCTTCAATTCCCGACGCATTTGGCGTTCTCCATCGCGCTTCGCAATGGTGGCGCGTTTGTCATACTGTCGCTTACCTCGCACAATTCCTATCTCGACTTTGGCGCGTTTTCCTTTAAGGTACATACGCAATGGGACGATGGTGTAGCCGCGCTCACGTACAACGGTTTCAATGCGAATGATTTCGCGGCGTTGCAATAACAATTTACGCGCACGTTTGGGATCATGATCCCACAAACCAGCCTGGTTATAAGAAGCAATGTGGACTTCAACCAGCCATAACTCGCCGTTGTGTAGCTGTACATAACCTTCTCGTAGACTGACTTGACCAGCGCGTACTGATTTGATCTCTGTGCCGGTTAACGCAATCCCAGCTTCGTAGGTATCCTCTATGAAATAATCATGGCGCGCCTTATTATTAGTGGCAACAACCTTGATGTTATCCGTCACGGCGTGATTCCTTGGGCATTAAGCAAATACTCTATGGCTCGGTCAAGTTGCGGATCTTCCCCCGTTGGGGTATCGGTGGGGAAATCTTGCTCAACATCAGGGGTCAAACCTTCGCCGTGAATAGATTGATCATTGGGTGTGAACCAACGGGCAATGGTAATGCGCAGTTGGGAGCCATCTTCTAAATCGTTGGGACGCTGTACAGACCCTTTCCCCAGTGTCTTCTGTCCGATAAGGATGGCCCGCCCCCGATCTTGCATGGCGCCGGCGACGATTTCCGAGGCGCTGGCGCTTCCCCGATCAACTAAAATGACCATCGGTATATCTTCCCCCAAGTCGCCATCATAAGAGTAGAATTTCTGTTCGCCCCCACTGCTGTCGCGTTCAATGGCGACCAACCCCTTATCTAAGAACAGGTCCGAGACTTTAATCGCCTGATCCAGCCACCCTCCAGGGTTGCCCCGCAAATCAAAAACCAACGCCTTCGGCTTCTGCGCCAACAACTCTTTGAGTGCTTCCTGCAATTTTTCCGTGGCGCTGGCGTCAAATTCCGCCAACGCAACGTAGGCAATACCATCCTCCAACATCTTTGACTCAACGACTTGAATCTCAATGCTCGCGCGAACTACTGTAATAATCAAGGATTCAGGTTCGCCGGAACGGGCAATTTCCAATACTGCCTCAGTGCCGGCCGGCCCGCGAATATAACTGATGGCCTCATAAAGCCCCAAACCCACCAGCGATTGATCCCCAACCGCCAGAATGATGTCTCCTGGCAGCACGCCAGCCGCCTCGGCGGGTTGACCAGGCATCAGACTGGCGACCTCCAAATACCCATCAGCGCGCATTGTGACCATCGCGCCGATCCCCTCGAAACTTCCACTGGCATCCTCGTTCAAGACTGCGGTAATCTCAGGGTCAATGAATGAGGTGTAGGGGTCGTCCAGAGTCAACAACATACCGCGGATCGCGCCGTAAGCGAGAGTTTTGCCATCAGGGATTTCGCCATAAAATTGCTCGTCCAGCAAATTCAATACAGATTCGAGGGTTTTATAGTCAAAATCTTCTGACAATTGCATTTCTTGCATACCATACTGCTCTTCCGGGATCGCCTGTGTTTTCTCTGCAGTGGGCTCCTGAGAAAGCGAGGGGGGCGGGCAAGCAGCCGGTTGAATTCCACGCAGTGCTGTAACACGACCAATGAACAGTCCACCGCCAAATGCTGTAAGAACCAAGATTCCGACAAGGGCCAAGGCTCCGACAATAAGGAAAACTCTTTGTGTCATATTTTTATTCTCCTAAATTTTCCCAGTAGGGGGCTTTAAGAACAGGGCTGGCCGCAGTCTGCGTCAGATAAACTACCAGCAATTGCAACCAGCGCATCAACGAAGAGGTATTTTATCACAAGCCATCACAAGTCCAAATTTCCTAACATCCTTACAGAACCACATTCTTTAGGGCCATTTTTAAGGATTAGGAAAGGTTATCAACTTCCGACTATGTCTATTATGTAAAGTATCGGCACTGGAGTCCATACACTAAAATTTTCGTGAAAACTAGAGTTCGACTCTCACATAAATATCAAATCCAAAACCACCACCGGATTGGTGGATTATTTATTGCGCTTCGTTTTGACTTGTTGTGCATGGGGGCTTTCCTGAAGATGGAGTTTGCTTTCTGGCTGTGCTGGTGACAGTGAAATCGTGTGGATTTGTTGACGATCTGGCGTTTGTTGCGGCGCGGCCAACATCAATAATTTTTGTCTATCCTCTTCCAACTGACGCTTTTCACCTTGCAGACTGGCGTACCATACTTGCAACTCCCGTTGCCAAATATCCAGTTCCACCTTTTGCTCCGCCAAAGCTTGCTGCTCAGTCACTAATACCGTGCGCTCGTCAGTTAGCGTCCGATGCTCACGCCAGGAAAATATGAAGAACAGCGCAGCTCCTAAAAAGAGCAGTGTCCCTGCCAGAAAGATCAATGCATCAAACACAATGCGCCCCCTATTGCAACATATCCCATTATACACCGTATGGCGTGTGGCGCACTTCAGTTCGGGATAAGAGAGCGGATCAGATACAACGCGCCCTCGGAGAACCCCCGCTCGCGGTAATAATCCCGCGTGCCGGCAGCAGCGATGACAGCCAACTCACGGAATCCATGCGCCCGCGCAATATCTGCCGCCCGCTCCAACAGTCCCCTTCCCAAACCGCGATGCTGCCCCCCCCACCCCCGTTGACCAAGCTCCATGGCTGGCCCGTAAATATGTAGCTCGCGGATCATCGCCGCATGAAAAATCTCAGGCAATGGAATAGCGCCGCGCGACGCGGTGGGTAAAGATAGACGCAGAAATCCCGCCAAATTATTCTGTGGAGTGATATACTGCAAAAAATACTCCTGAGTTGCTGATGTGTGGTAAGTAATTACGTTTAGGGTAATGTCGTCCGGCGAAACGCTCTCCTTTCCACGGATTTCGCGGCAGCGAATACACTGGCACGTCAGTCGTTGCTGGCCCATCCGCTGCTGCACAATTTGCCGTAGATTGCTCTTAGTGGTTCCCGCCACGATGTATTGCGCCGGAATGTCACGCATTAACCGGTTGATGCGACAGTACGGAGGGACCTGCTGCTTGCACGCGACCAACAACTCAATCAAAACATCTTCAGAGTATGGTTGATACTTCCCCTGTTGCCACAGGTCGTAAAGCCGAGTGCCTTCCAACAGGGCAGTTGGGTATATTTTTATTTCGTCAGGCCGCAGGCCGGGATCTTCCCATAACTGGCGAAAATCTGCCAGGTCTGACTCTGGCGTGGCGCCAAACAAGTTGGGCATCCAGTGCAGCACAATTTTAAAGCCACCCAACCGCAGCCATTGCAAGGCGCGATAGACATCCTGCACCGTGTGCCCACGCTGATTGAGGGCCAAAATAGACTCATTGACACTTTGCACACCGAGTTGCACCTTGGTGACCCCCTCCCGTCGCAGCCGCACGACCTCTTCCGGTGTAATCCAATCGGGGCGGGTTTCCACCACCAATCCCACGTTGCGATGTGGCGCAGTTTCGTTAACTAGCAGCGCTTCCTCCAAGGTTTCCGCCGGCGCTTCATTAAGCACCTCAAAACAGCGCCGTAGAAAGTGCTGCCGATAGACTTCAGGATAATACGACCATGTCCCCCCCAACACCAGCAGCTCCACCTTATCCGTTGCGTGCCCGATAGCGTCCAATGCGCTCAAACGCGCCGCGGTTTGCTCATAAGGATCGTAGTTATTTTGAATCGCGCGCAGGACGCCCGGCTCGCCGTCCAGGTAGCTTTTAGGCGCCTCTTTTTGCTCTGGACAAAAAATACATGTTCCAGGGCAAGGATAAGGCTCAGTCAGAACCGCGACCGGCGCAACGCCCGAAATTGTGCGTACCGGGCGGCCCCGTAATCGCTGTTCCAATTGTGGATCGGAGGGGAAATCTCCTACCTGCGCCAGTTGGTGATAGGCGCCAAGCAATTGTGATTTTGCATACGTTCCACGCGCATGGGGATAACGCCGCAAAATAGCATAGAGCGCCGCATCATCTCCGGGAGTCTCCTGGATGATCCGGAGAATTTGCAGCACGCGCGCGCGCTCAGATTCTTGCGCCAAGTCAATCGGTTGTGGGACGCCACCTTTAGCCATACAAAGTCATTATACCACGCAGAGCCGCGAAAGAGGGCTTTCATCCGTTATCGTCAAGGCTCCATCCCCGGCATGGCTCGCCCTTTTGCCGGTTTTCGGTATACTGACAACATGCGTAAAGAAGTCATTGACATGCTGATAGATTTAAATCGTAAATTCTACGACAATTTTGCCGAAACGTTCGCCACATCCAGGGGCAAGAGCGAGCCGGGCCTAGAACGGGTTTTGCAGGATGTTTATCCCGGTAGCCATGTGCTGGACTTGGGCTGTGGGCAAGGGCGCGTTGCGGCCTTGTTGCCGCCCGGTTGTGCCTATGTGGGGGTGGATTTCTCTCAGGAAATGCTGCGCCAGGCCCGGCAACGCTCTCCCGCCGATAGGGATGCGCATTTTGTGGTAGCCAACTTACTGGATAGAGGTTGGCCGACCCTGGTGTGTGGTGAATTTACATGGATTGTGCTGCGCGCGGTACTCCATCATATTCCAGGGAAGGAGAACCGGCAAAACCTGCTGAAACAAGCCGCGGATTTATTGTCTCCCACAGGGCGGCTGGTATTGGCAAACTGGCAATTTATGGAAGTCCCCCGCCTGCGTCGGCGGATATTGGATTGGGAAGCGTTCCAGTTGACCGCCGCCGACGTAGAGCCAGGGGACCACCTGTTGGATTGGCGTCGAGATGGGCATGGGCTGCGTTACGTCCATTGGGTTGACGAGGCTGAAACCCTGGCGCTGGCCGCCGCCGCCGGGCTGAAAGTAGAGGCGCTCTTTCGCGCTGATGGACACCAAAACAATCTCACCCTCTATGCGGTTTTGTGTCCATAGAATTTCACGCGCCAGCGGCAAGGCTTTTATTCGTTGGGGAGAGAACCCAACACCTGATAGATTTTCGCCCCAGGCTCTTCATAGACTACAGCCAGCCAGCCGCGTGCGACCATCTCTGTGAATTTCACCTCGCCTTCGGGAAGCATATAGGCGCGCTCGTAAGAGGTCAAAACCACGTAACTGACGCCATACTTCTCTAAAAACTTTAGCGCAATTTCCGGCGACATGGTGTTATAAAAATCCCGAATGTCGTTTTGGCGACTTTCAACGGTATAATTGGGCATCGTCATCCGTTGTTGCACTTGATGCCAGCGCCACGCAGCAACGCCGGGCAGCCCCGTGTGAATACTCACTCGACTGCCCCACAAATACTCGCGTTCCGCCTGCCCCTCCACAATAACCGGCGAGCCTTCGACATTATCCTGAAACCACCGAATCACGCGCGCCTCAACATCCAGTGGAATCTCCCCACCATGCTCATGCTGCACCGCATACGGCATAAAGGCCGCGCCATCCAGTGTGTGTGGCGCCTCCGGCTGCCAACGGTCCTTGGCGCGCGCCGGGATGGCGACAATGGGATACATCGCCGTAAGCGCCAGTAAAATCACCAGACAGCCAAAAATCGCATCCCGGGCAAAGCTAACAAACCGCCGATTTTCCCCACCGCTTGGCGTTTCGACGGCGAGCGTTTGATGCAAGATACGTTCCACCGCCACCGCCGCACAGACCCCCAGCAACATCCACACCTGAAGGTAAAACTTGAACACAGTGTTCATCCGCCCAATGTCACCCTTGAGCACCACCACTTCAACGCCCAGACAGAGAAACAGGGCAGTGCCAACTCCTAGCCAAAGGATACGTGTCTGCGGGGAGCTTTCTGGAGCAAACACAAAAATAGCGGCTGCAATTCCCAAGGGAACCGCCAACCACATGATTTGTACCTTCAAGAGATGGAAAATCAGGAAAAGGGCCACTTCTACCACGAGAATGACGATCGCCGCAGCATTCACCTCCGTTTTATCTCGCGCCTTTGCCATAGTCTGCCACACCTCATACCCCTGTAGCAACGCGAGAAGTCCCAAAGGGAAAATGAATTGACCATGCATGATGAGATACAGGCCCAACTGCGTCCGCGAGCCTCTCCACATCTCAAAAGAAGTGTAAGCGGCGGCATAGTTCTGCGTGAAAGGTCGGAAGAGCAATTCTGCCATCAGGAAAAGAAAGAGCGGCGCAGCTAATGCATAAAAAGGAAACTCCGCCGGCTCGGATTCCGAGGATGGACGGATTTGCAGAAAACCTAACCAATAACAGAGCGCCATCAGCCCTAAATAGGTGGGGTAATCCCAGGTGTTCGTCGCCCGTAACGATCCGGCAACCAGCGCTGCCAAACTGAATGTAACCAGCGGTCCAGCGGCCCAGCGGGTCAGCCATTTACGGCTCAATCTGAATGGAATTGGGGGCTGCAATCCCCATTGAAGGGCAACTGCCAGCGCCGTTTGCGTTAACGGCAACGCGAGCATGTGGGCGTGCAAGTCGCCATAAAGAAACGTGAAAGCAGGGAACTCATTGATAACCTGATCAGAGGGCACGACGCGCGACGCGTTCCAATACCACCATTCCGGGCGGAAAGGCAGCGCCTGGCCTTGCACGACCACTTTCCAGAACCCCACCAGCGCCGACACTGTCTCAGGGTAGCCCGGAATCAAGCTCTCAAACTGCACCCCGCCAAGGTCCGCCAACCCCTTAAAGATAAGGCGAAACTCGCCCAGATTTCCCAACGCCAGCACCAGGGCAACGCCGAGCAGCCCGGCATAGCGTTTGCGCCGCGTCCCCACCTCCCCGGCCAAACTCGCCGCTAAGGTATAGGCCCCCACCCCCGTCAGTGCATAAAAAGCGGGCACAGCCAGATTGTATGCGATGCTGGGAATAATGCCGAGCGCTTTGATCAGTGAGGCCACCATAACAAAGCCGAAATAATAATAATTCATCACACCGCCAGAGAACCAGGGATCGTAGGGGGGAAACCAGGTGGACTTAATGACAGCGTTGAGATAGGCGAAATCCATAGGTTTTTCGCCACCCATGATCGGATGCCATAGGTCAGGGTTAAGGCTGCGCACATACAGCCATACCAGATACAGAACGCCGGCGACGATCTCCATAAGCGCCAATTCTCTCCAGTGATCGCGGAAGAACGTCTTCAATTCGGCCCAGCGGGGACGCACCAGCAACACAGTCAACCCACTCCAGGCAAGCAGCAATCCCCATAGCAACGCGCGAGTGTAAGGGAGAACCCGTAGGCTCGCCAGAATCCAGGCAGAATAGGTCCAAAGCAACAACCCCACAGTGCGCGCCAGGCCGTAGCCGCGACAATACACCTGCGGCAGCGCGAGATACAGCCACGGAAAGGCCATCGCGCCCAACCAGGTCAACAACAACCACCATAACAGTGCGGCCAGGAACGGGAAACGATTGTACAGTGCGTTCCGGTTGAACAAATCCGCCCATGTGCCGCCTGACTGCTGCTCCGCCTGGGTTTCTTCGTCCATCAAGAGTGAGGGCGTTTGCCCTTTGCTGCGGGTAGCTTCAAGCGGCGTCATCCATTGCACATTGTCCAATAACGAAGCCGGGAGTACCGCCTCCGCCAGCGCGCGCGAGTAAGCCTCGGTCTTAGCGAAAATTAAGACCGTTGGATGATCGTACACACTGAAAGCCTCCTCCGCTGTCGGATAGGGCACCGAACAGGGATGCCGATTGGTGTAACGCGGCTCCATCAAGTCAAAAACCAATTCCTGATCGGGAAACTGACATGGGCCTAATGCCGGAAAAGACACAAACTCGGCATATAGTTCAAAACCAAGTCGGCCATCAAAAAGCGCATCGTAATAGGCTGTGGTGAAGGGGTAGCGTAGGGGCAAGCGCGGGATAGAGGCATAGAGCCGGTTACTGGAAAGCACAATGTAATCTGTCTCGTCCAACCACTCGAAAAGTTGTCGGCGTTTGTTTAAATTGTCTTCATCATAGTTGTTCATCTGGGTGCTAGGGCTGCTCTCCAAACTACGATACCAGTTTCCAAAAGGGTCTCTGCCATCAATTCGCAAAGGAAGTGGATCGTCCCAATGTTCATTGGCAATGGTCGAGGTGGACAATGCAATGGCATTCCCCTGGAGCAACTCGAGCTGTACATAGATAACTTCACCCGGATCAACGAGAAACGGCTCGGATAGAGATATTGTTGTTGCGATATTGCCTTGGGCGGGCGCTGTAAATACAGCCGTACTACCTGCCACAGTTTGAACTCCCGTTGGATCGGCCGTGAGGCGCATAAGGATCTGGCGCTCGCCGCCAACGCCCCGCCCGGACACCTTATTGAGCGTGATACCAGTGATGGCTACACCATCTTCCATCGTAGACCACAGGTGCAAGGGACTCCCCATATCCAGGTCGGTGGAAATCTTTAGGGGCAATGGAATGTCTTCCCCGGCGGCAGTATGTAGGGTGGCTGCGGTGGGAATATTTTCAAACATCCAGCGGGATGCCTCAATGCGCGTCACCGGTTGAGCGTAAATCTGCAAAAAGGCGATGGCCCATAGCGCCGTCCCCAGCAGCACTCCGGACGGCGCGAGCAACGCCAGTGGACGCAGAAACCGGCATCGCACCCACGACCAGCGAGAGGGGCCCTCCGGCCTGGGCATGGCCCAGGCGAAACCTCGGAGCAGTATCCAGGCCGCAAACAGCGTGAAAACCGGGTAAACCGGCAGCAGATAACGCATAGACTTTACCCATTGCGTGCCCTGATAGAAGAAGAACACGGTTCCCCAGGCCCACACCAGCAAATGGACCCACTGTTGCCGCCGGAGGATCTGCCAGCCCATTACGCCCCACCCTATCCAGGCAGCTATGCCGAGAGGCAGACCCATTCCCCACATTACCATATTAGAACCGGGAAAAAGGACCGGGGTGCGGGCCGTCCACTGGTGTCCAAAGGGCACATCTCGCAGCCCCCCCATCAATTCCTGGATACCTTTCATGGTATCGAGCCAGTCGGGATTGAGTTTCACATCCAAGAAGCCCGGCCCGGTAAAGGCATAGGGTTGCCCCACGCGGAAAGCCAATGCGGCCAGCCCTCCGGCAATGACCGCACAGGCAAAGTTCCATGGAATAAAGGTGAAACGATAACGCGACGTACCCCAAGGCGTCGCCTCCCGATAGAGGAAAGTTGCCAGGGCTACCATGCCGGCTAACGGCCACACACTGATCTTGGATGCAACCGCAAGTCCGGTCGTTAAACCGGCCGGGATCAACCACCATGGCGCGCGGGACTGAACCGCCTGTGCTGCAAAGTACAACGTCCACACCACAAACACGGCGGCGAAACTATCCACGACAAAAAAGTGGGCATGCTGGATCGGCAGCACCGCGAACGCATACAGCGCCGCCGCCAGCAGTGCGATCCGGTCGTGATAAAGCGCGCGCGCCAACAAGGTCAGCCCTATGAGGGTCAACAGATCGGCCAACGTTGAGAGAATACGCCCCACCAAGTGAACCCCCCCATATCCGGTGTATAACCCCGGGCTACAAGGGGCCGCCGTATTCAAGAACACACGCCGGGCAAGTTGCGCCCCGCCATCAGGGGACTCCATCGCGTCAGCATTGTCGGTCTGCGGCCAGGAGGACACAGTACACGCACGATCCATCCACCCCCCCACTGCGCGTGTGGCGAACAGCGGCAAGGTGCCGTAAACATAACCGGCGAACTGTTCATAATTGGTGGGGTTCAAAGGGGATTGGGTCGTATCCCAATAATCGGACGGTTTATCGGGAAAGTGAATGGCGCTGGCGACCATCGTAAGGTAGCGCTCATCCGGGTGCAAGTGCGCGCCACGATCCCAATCAAGATTATAAAATCGCACCAGGGCGGCTGCCGCCAGAATTAAAACTAGCCAAAAAAGGAATTGCCAAAAATTCAGTTTTTCGTAGTTAGTCTCATTGTCCATAATCAAAACTCGAATTTACAATGAATAGATCAAATGCGCTTCGCATAGTCATTTTTTATTTTTAAGCACACATCCAAAAAGGTAGGGCGTAAGGCGTTTATGACTACGCGAAGTGTCTAGTCCGCAGAGGCAGGATTAGGACGGCTCGCAGTCATTACATTTCCCAACGAGCTTTCACCAAAATGCGCCCGCGCCAGCAGCTCGTCCATGATTTGCGCGCCGGTGCGCCCGGTGGCGGCACTTCTGGCAATGTTGAGGTCGCGCCGAAATGTAGGGGTGAGGTCGTCGCCGGTCGCATAGAGAGTCAAGGCCAGCGCGCGCACTGCGTTAGCAATGGCGTAATGGGCTTCAATTCGCTCCAAATCCTCAAAGAAAAACGCGCAACTGGCAAACATGCGCTGCCGATATACCTGCGCCTCTAACAGATGTAAAACTTGTTGTTGCCCCATCGTTGAAAGTTCGTCCAAGCAATGGCCTGCCAAAAAAGTTTGAGGATCAACCGTACCCAACAACACCGCGATGTAATCATCCCGCAAGGACCAGGGGGCCAAACCTCGCCGTTGCACCACACTCGCGTAGACATCATCCAATTCATGCGCGACATTGTCCAGGGTGCGTCGCAGTGCGCCCTTCCAATAACCAGGGCCTGGCGTGCAATCACAACCGGTCGCCCAGCGCCCCAAGCTGTGCGCACAGCTCCATGCTGAATTTTCAACAATCTCCAGTTCCCCCACCGGCGGGTGTTGGTGCAAGTAACGATTCAAGGTGGTGATTTCGTAGGCGTCAGTATGCGTGGGCGTGGTGATTTCCTTCAGAACCTCTATCCCGGACGGGTGATGATGCCCAAACGTCTCCCCATCGGTGGCGATGAGCGTCAAACTGCCGCCTGCCCGCCCACGCATAACATCGTTCATCCAGGTGCGACTGGAGGCCGGCGATGGCATATTGAATGAAAGGTAATCCGACAGGCTCCGCTCGCGCACAAAAACTGTAATAAACCGGTTCTTAGACAACCGCACCTTGTAAGGCCCGGCCCCGTGCGAAAGGTCGCCACGCACCTGTTCTTCCGAAAGGATGACAAACCAGAAGCCAGCTTCGACTACCACCTCCAGCGTCTCGTAATCCACCGCCATTTCGGGCAACCAGATGCCCTCCGGACGCTGACCGAAACGATGCTCATAACTGGCGAGACCCCACCGGATCTGACAGCGCTTGTCGCGCCGGCGGGCCAGCGGCAAAATAGTGTGATGGACTGACTGCGCCAGGCCGTTGCCCAGGCCAGAGTACTGCTGTTGCAGTCGCACCGAGGCGACGATGCGGCGGTAAGTATCGTAGGCGTGAAGTTCCATCCACCGCGCCAACGTTCCCCCCAGGTTGAAGCTGATACGACCAAAGTTCCCGGCCTGAGCATTGGGTTCATAACACTCAGCCGTGATACGCGCATTCCAGTTAAGGTAAGGCTCGGCCAGTGGTTCCACACGGTACTGGCCGGTAAAGGGATCCTCCCGCGGCGGCTGATAAAAGTGACCGTGAATACACAACAATGGTTTTTCCGGTTTCATGGCTCTATGCACCTTTTGCAATATAAAAGCGCAGCCGGAGCTGCGCCTTATCAGTTAGAACGGATCCGTTATTGCGTGGTCGAAATTGTGTGATAAGGGAGGGCGTAGCGATCATGATGGCAACAACCGTTTTTCACGACGCCCCATGTAAGGCCGCCGCGCGGCGATAAACGTCGAGATAAGCCTGGGCCGAGGCGGACCACGAGAAATCACGTTCCATCGCGCGTCGCTGCAACACATTCCAACGCGCCTTATCCGCATAAGCGGCCAACCCGCGTCGCAGCGCGGTCACAAGGGCATCCTCGCCACATTCCTGGAAAGCAAACCCGGTTGCCTGTTGTGGTTTAGCGTCGGCATCTACCACGGTATCGGCAATGGCGCCTGGCGCACGCACTACCGGCACGGCGCCGTAACGCATCGCAGTCATCAGGCTGATGTTGTTAGGCTCAAAATAGCCGGTTGAGACAAACATGTCCAGGCTGCTGTAAAGGCGGCGCTCGACCCGATCGTCAAACCTAGCCAGTCCACGCACGTTGCCAGGGAAACGGCCTTGCAAGTCCCGAAAAACCTCCTCGCGTAGGCCATCATGAATCCCCAACAACACAACCTGCACATTCTCCTGCTGAACCAGGAATTCTACGGCGGAGGCGGTCATTTCCCATTCCCGTTCATTATCAAGCTGCACGACCAATCCTAACAGGGGTACGTCCGCCTCAATGGGCAGACGCAGTTCGCGTTGGAAAGCAGCTTTGTTCACCGCGCGCATTTTAAGGGAATCCACATTATAGGTCTGCACCAAGACAGCATCCCGCGCGGGATCCCAACGGTCGTAATCAATACCTCCCAAAATACCAAATAACCGGTCGTGACGTTGTTGGAAAAGCGGCTGCAAGGTTGGCTCCAATTCGCCGCGCAGCAACGTCTGCGCATAGGTCGCGCTGACGGTACTGACGACGTCAGCGTGGGCCAGGCCCTGCGCCAGCCAGTTGACCTGACCTGGAAGCTCGACACTCAAATGCGGTAACTTGGGCATGTTGCCAAACGACAAAATCAGACGGCCACACACACCTTGATAGGTCGCATTGTGAATGGTGAATACTGTGGCAATGTCGTTGTAAAAATCATCGGTACGCCCATAAACATCCAACCACGCCGCTACCGGCGCCACGTGCCAATCGTTTGCATGAATGACGTCTGGTCGCCAATCGAGCACGGGTAAGGCGGCAATCGCGGCGCGAGAAAAAAACACAAATCTTTGAGGGTCATCGTTAAAACCATAGACTTTCTCGCGGTTGGAGAAATACTGATCGCTCCAGATGAAGTAAACAGGGACATCGTCAGTGGTCGCTTGCAGCAAATGCACCGGCTCCTGGTCTGCACCAACCGGCACCGGAATAGTCCCGCCCACTTTGTGCAACTCATAATCCTCCCCGCGCATACTGCCATAACGGGGGATCATCACACGGGCATCCACACCGGCTTTGCGCAAGGCAGCCGGTAGTGCGGCAACAAAATCGGCCAACCCACCGACCTTATTGAAGGGTGCTGCCTCAACGGCCAAAAAGAGAACTTTCATTTGCTCATCCATAGGGTGTGCCTCACTTTACGGGATACTTCAAACAGGCGTTATTCATTATAACGAACTTCACAGATACGGCAATCGCTAAACTATACAAGTCCTGGCACTTTTAAAGCAAACGCAACAGCATATAATTGGGGAAAGAGTCGAAAAACTATCAGATAAAACCCTCAGGAGGCTTTTTCATGGCACAACTTATCATACCCGAAGATATTCAGGAGATTATGAAAACTTATGGTACCGAAATTATCCTCAAAGAAGGGGATGTTCTCTTCCAACAGGATACCCTCAGCGACGCCGTTTACCTGGTGGTCAGCGGCAAACTGAACGTTTTAAATGAAAATACCTCCGGCGGCGCCACGGTTTTGCTCAATCACATTTTGCCGGGGCAGATCGCCGGGGAAATTGGGACGATCACCGGTTGGCCGCGCAGCGCAACCCTGCGAGCCGAACGACTCACCACTTTAGTCAAACTGACTGCCCCTCAATTCACGGAGGTGCTTCGCAAGGCACCGCAACTGGCAAAACTGGCAATGGGGTCCGCAGGCAGCTATCTGATCTCGGCGGACACAGAACGGGTGAATCTGGGGCGCATTTATCAACACCTGCGCCTGCAAGTCAGCACGTTGGATAAAGAACGCGAACAACTTCAGGAAATGTTGCGCCTGCGAGAGGATATGGAGACCTTGCTCGTTCATGACCTGCGCAACCCCCTGAACATTCTCCAAACCGGCGTCACCTTGCTGCGCCCCCTGGTTAGCGAAGCCGCCGATCATCAAACCGCCGACACCATCCTGGAATTAATGACCGCCGCCATTAGTCGGATGCAATACCTGACTGAAACATTGCTGGACATTTCCAAAATGGAAGCAGGACAATCCAGCCTGGATATCAGCGAATTCAATTTGATCGCGCTGCTGTCAAACCTCTATAACGAACAACTCTCACAATTTCAGGAAAAAGCCATCGCCTTTGAACTCGCCGTGCCTCTGGAGATCAACATTGCAGGCGACCGCGAGATACTCTACCGAGTCGTCACAAACCTGGTAGACAACGCCCTCAAGTTCACGCCCAAAGGCGGGCGCGTCACACTGGCGGCCAGCGACGCCGACCCTGATTGGGCCACCGTCAGTGTCAGCGACACCGGGCCGGGCATCCCCCTCAAAGAACGTGAGCGCATCTTCGAAAAGTTCACCCAGATCAAAAATCCTAACCTTCCCCCCGGACGCCGAGGCACAGGCCTGGGGTTGACCTTCTGCCGCATGGCGATGGAAGCGCATGGCGGAACCATCCATGTCGAAGACGGACCAGAAGGGCGCGGCATCGCCTTCCACGTGCGCATCCCACGCAGAGTTGTTGCCGAGGAATAACCATGAATAGCCGCTGGCATCGCCTATGGTTTGTGCTTGTCGGTTGTCTGGGGCTGCTGTCCCTGGCCTGGCTCCCGGCAACCCTCAAGGCCGATTCCGGCCTGGCGCAACCGGTTGCCCCCATTACACTGCGGGACGTGGTCATCAATGAGATCGCCTGGGCCGGCACCGCCGCCAGCACGGCCGATGAATGGATTGAGCTATACAACAATACACCCTACAGCATCCCCTTGACCGGTTGGCGCCTGACCGACAACGACAATCTGGACATCTCCTTGAACGGCTTTATCGCCCCCTACGCGCACTATCTCATCGAGCGCACCGACGACAACACGGTGCTGAGTGTCACCGCCGATTTAGTTTATGGCTTCGGCAGCGGGTTGAACAACACCGGACAAACCCTGACGCTGACCCATGGCGACGGCAGCGTGATAGACCTGGTCAACCCCGACGGCGGCGTCTGGCCCGCAGGGGCGAACACTCCCAGGGTCACAATGGAGCGCATTGACCCCACCGCCCCCGGCGACGACGCGAACTGGGCCGACAACAACGGCGTGCTTACCCACGGGTGGGACGCTGACGGCAATCCCCTGCGCGGCACAGCCAGAACCCACAATTCCGTCTACTATCCGCAGCCCTGGAGCGACCTGCACGTTAGCCAACTAGGCCCAAACCGTGTCAACGCCGGGGAATTCGTCACCTACACCCTGCTGATACAAAACCTCGGCGTCTATACCGCCACCGGCGTCCGGCTGACCGACACGCTGGCCTATTTCCCCGTTCCGACCATCTCTTTGCTGCTCCGACAGGAAGATACGGAGGTTTGGGACATTGACGCGCTTCCACCGGCGGCCCAACAGCGATTCACCTTCACCAGGAACCTCCCTCTCACAGCGACCGGCGCGCTCGTCAACAGCGTCGAGGCCACCACGGCCGCCACCGAAACGCAGTTCAGCAACAACACCGCCGTTTGGACGACGACCATCGTCCCCTTGAGCGCCGACCTGACGCTCACTAAAACCGGGCCGCTCACGGCAACCTGGGGGGACGCCATCAGCTACACTCTGACGCTGCACAACCACGGACGAGTTCCGGCGCAACAGTGCATCCTCACCGACACCCTACCGGAGGGCGTCGCCTATCTGGGCCAGGAAATACCACTGCCCGGCGCCAGCTTCACCGTCACCGGACAGACATTAGTGTGGATAATAGCCGAAATCGGCAATGGAGTGCAACACCGCATCACCGTTGGCGCGCAGGTGCAGGAGACCGCCGCCGTCGGCGGGCTGATCAACACCGCCGCCATCGCCTGCGCCAGCGCCGACGCCAGCCCGGACGACAATCACGCCGTCTGGCCGACAGAACTGGTGGATCTCCGCCGGCCCCAGGTGCTCATTTCCGGCGTACTATACCAGGGATACCAGAGCGGGCAGCCCGACGACGCCCTGCGCCTGACGAACATGAGTCCATTCCCCGCCACGCTCGAAACCTGGGATCTATGTAAAGATAACAATGGCGCTTTACTATGTAAACCTCTCCCGGACATCGCCATACCGGCCTTGAGTGACGTATGGATTACAGGCAATGCCGCAGCCTTCGCCAGCTCTTTCGGATTCCCGCCCAACTATGAAATGGCATCCTGGTTGGCTCTTACCGACAACGACGAGCTGTTGTTGCGCGATGCAGAGGGCGCGACGGCAGATGCCCTCGTGTATAACGACGGCATGACGCCCTTCCCCGGCTGGAGCGGCCCCGGATTGCGTTACTATGCCACGCCCAAAGGGCAACGCGGCCAAATCCTGGCGCGCATCCCGAATGAAGTGACCGGGTTGCCCATCGCCGACACAGACACCGCCGCCGACTGGCTACAGTACACCGGCGCGCTCACAGCGGGAAAACAGGTTCTCTACCCCGGCTGGGACTTCAACCCGCTCTTCTGGCCGCTCCAAGTCACCGAACCGGCTACCGTAGTCGTCGGCATCGCGCCAGACAGCGCCTTTGACGTGATCTCCCAAACCATCATGCAGGCCCGCGAGGCCATTTCCATCGAAATCTACGCCCTGCGCCACCCCGCCCTCATTGACGCGCTGGTGCAGAAGGCTCAGGCCGGGGTGCAAGTGACGCTCCTGCTGGAAGGGGATATTTTTGGCATCGGCAGCAACTCCCCTGAATGGCAGACCGAACTTTACGCCTGCCAACAACTGGAAGCCACCAGAAACGGCGCGTGTTGGTTTATGATCCACGACACGTCGAACAACATCTACAACCGTTATAACTTCATTCATGCCAAACTGGTGATTGTGGATCGGAGTTGGGTCGTCGTCGGCTCGCAGAACTTCACTGCCAGTGGTCTACCTGCCGACGACAAGGCCAATGGGACCCTCGGTTCGCGGGGCGCGGTGATCGCCACGACCGCGCCCGCCGTCATCGCGCGCGCAGCGGACATCTTCGCCTATGACTGCGATCCGGCTCATCACAATGACCTGTTGCGCTGGAACAGCGATCCCGCCTACGCGGACAAGTATGGCCCGCCGCTCCTGCCGCCCGACCTGAGCATCCATGACGGCGTCAGCTACACCGTCCGCTTCCCCGCTCCGCTGGTGGTCAGCGGCGAGTTCGACTTTGAACTGTTCACCGCGCCGGACGCCGCCTTGCGTCAATCGGATGCTTTGCTGGGGCTGGTCAACCACGCGGGGCCTGGCGATACCGTCCTGGTGCAGCAAGCCTACGAATACACGGACTGGGGCGCCGACCCGGAAACCGCTCCCAACCTGCGCTTGCGGGCGTACCTGGAGGCCGCACGGCGCGGCGCACAAGTGCGCATCTTCGTCAACGGCAAGAGTTTTATCGAAGGGTATGATGGCCCGCCGGAGGATAACCAGGCCACGGTGAATTATGTCAACCAGATCGCGACAACGGAGCAGCTCAACCTCAAAGCTGTGTTGGGCAATCCCACCGAGGACGGTATCCACAACAAGATGGTACTGGTAAACCTGCATGGCGACGGCAAATACAGCCACGTTGGCTCCATCAACGGCAGCGAGTCTTCGAGCAAGATCAACCGCGAAGTGGCCTTGCAGGTGAAATCCGACGCGGTCTACGACTATCTGGCGGGGATGTTCAACTTTGACTGGGGGCAAGCCCAACCGATCTACCTGCCCATAATACTGCGCAACTATACGCCGCCTGAACCACCGCCGCCGCCGGTTGATTACCTGGTAGTCAGTGAGGTCTATTATTCTGGGGACGC
Organism: Chloroflexota bacterium; assembly: GCA_029555965.1. GTDB lineage: Bacteria > Chloroflexota > Anaerolineae > B4-G1 > SLSP01 > JAKQHY01. The sequence continues at coordinate 34,386 of JAKQHY010000184.1, forward strand.
CAATCAGGAATGGGTGGAACTTTACAACCCCACTCAGGCAGCGATCAGTCTCGCGGGATATCGTCTTGGGGATTACGACGGGGCCGGTTATCTGGAAGGTCTGTACGCCTTCCCGAACGACGCTGTCATTCCGGCGCAGAGCGTTATCGTCGTGGCCGGCAACGGCAAAGCGGTTTTCCCCTACGCCAACTATGAGTTTTTCGAGAATAACCCCGACATCCCCACCCTGGCGCGCGTTGGCGGAGATGGGGATTGGGGCTTAGGGAACGGCGGCGATCAGGTCTTACTCTTCAATCCGGGAGGACAACTCAACGATGGGGTGGTGTGGGGCCTGGCGACCTATCCGGGCATCCTCCCCCACCCCGGCGTCCTGACCTGGACCCACTCCCTGGAACGATACCCGGCTTACTACGACACCGACGATTGCACCCACGACTTCCGCGATCGCTATCCGCCCTCGCCGGGCGCACTCCCCACCGATTAAGTAACTAGAGGTGGTGTTTTTCGTTGGCGGGCTACGCCCGCCAACGAAAAACATGCCAGGGATCAGTTATCCATTGGGTTGAAAGAAGGCGGCGGGGCGGCGCCGCGCTCCACATCCAGGCGCGCAAACATACTGCCGCCCAACAGCAGGGCGGCCCCGATCCACTGCCACAAAGTCAGCCGGTCATTCAAGAAGATGAAGGCCATCGTCAAACTGACGGCCAACTCGGTAAGGCCAATGATGGCGGTTTGTACGCCTCCTAATTTCTCCAGGCTAAAGAACATCGCCATACGCGCCAATGCCGTTGTCAGACCCAGCACGACGATTGCCAGCCAACCGGAAACCGATATTGGCGACATGGGCATGCCGGTCATAAGCCGCGCCACCGCGACCGTAAGCGCCATACCGGTGATAATGTATAATGTGCCAGACTGCGCCGGCACATCGGACAGCACCCATTGCCCCATCACCATGTACCAGCCGTTGATCGCCGCCGAGGCAATCATCAACATCACGCCAAGGAAATCCTTCACGCTCACCAGGGTTGAAGGCGCTGTCACCATCACGGCGCCGACCAACGATATTCCCAACCGCAGCAGCGTCAACCGCATAATAGGCTGCCCAGAAGCCATCAAAAAGATGACGACCCATAGGGGATACAGGTTACCCAATAGAGAAGCGCGTGAAGCATCAAGGCGGCTCAACCCATTGTAGTAGAATAAAGAGCCGATGCCGTTGATCATTCCGACCATCATGCAACTGAGAATGTTTGACCACGACAGGAAGATACGCTCCCGCCAAAAAAGCCCATACACTCCCCACAAAAAAACGGCAGCCACCACAGTACGTAGCGCTGCCAGCGTCATCGGGGTCACATTGGCCTGATAGGCGAACTTTCCAAGGATGGGCGCCCATCCCAACAAAAACGAAGATAGTAAACCGCTAGTAATGCCCGATAACCAGAAGCCCCGGTGTGCATTGCCCTTTTTTACTGAACCTTTCACCACGCTCCCTGCGCTCCCCCCATACCCACATTTCACAGACACCCATTTCTGTGTTATACTCGCCAGTAAATACAATGCGAGTCACACAGTCTATGACACAACGTCAAAAACGGTTTTTGATCATCTTTGGCATCACAGATCTGCTTGTTATTGTCCTGCTGTTTGGGGTAGTTTTCTACAGCAGACAGGCAACTCCACGCCCAACACCTACCCTTGTAACCCCTATCGCAGTGTGTCCGCGCCAGGTGCTTGACACGCTGCCGCCGCTCACATACGCAAGCATCATTTGGGAAGAGGATCAGTTACAACTCTCCCTGTATCTCAATTATGCTACCGCCACACCCCCAGATGACAGCGCACAATACCTGTGGTTGGGGTTGGATAGCATCGCCGGCGCACTGAGCGCCGAGTGTCCCGCCCCAGCCACCATCACCATCAATGTCACAGCTAGAGGTGTTGGCAAAGTGCACCGGCATCAAACACAAATCTCCGGTCAAACCGTCGCGGCCTGGGCCAATCACGCGCTGGAGGATACCGATCTGATTGACCAGGCCCAGTACCGACGGATCACCCCATAGCAGCTAACAAGCGATCTGGCACGTTCGTGATCAAGCCGTCCACGCCGCTATCCGCGAGCTGCAGTGCAACCGTGACATCATCCACCGTCCAAGTCATCACCCGCATCCCGCGCCGCCGCGCGCGACGCGCCCAAGCAGCGGTTGCCAGGGCATAGTGCGGATGCACCGCCTCGTAGGGGGTTAACGGCGCCAACAAGAAGACCCCTACACTGGCCGGATCGTAGAGCAATCCACAGGGAATTTGTGGGGCAAGCCGTCGGGCTTCACTCAACATATAGGGTTTGAATGACGAAAACCACACCCGCGCGGCCAATCCCATACGGTTGATGAGCGACACGACAGCTTGTTCCAATCCCTGGACCTGGGGCGGTTGCGCCTTCAACTCCACATTAATCAGCAATTGTTGGCCGATTTCAGCCAATACCTCCTCCAGGGTAGGAATCCGTTCCCCGGCAAAACGCATGTCAAAGTGCTTGCCGGCATCCAGTTCCTTGATTTGTGCCAGCGGCATAGTATGGATAGCCCCGACGCCGTCAGTTGTCGCATCCACATGCGCGTTGTGCAACACCACCGGCACGCCGTCGGCAGAAAGATGCACGTCCAACTCAATACCGTCGGCGCCCATGCGCGCCGCCTCCCGAAATGCCGCCAGCGTATTCTCCGGCGCCGCACGACTAGCCCCCCGATGTGCCAGAATCAACGGGCGACCATGCCACCAGCTCTCTGGAAATGTCACACGCACCATCGAACCTCCTCAACCGTAATCAGAAATTGGTAGCCAGCAAAACCGATTCCCGGCGCTGATTTTTACTTACCCAACTCTACGAAATACGATTCTGCCGCCCGGTCAATCAGTTCCTTACTCAGGGCCGGCGCCACGTTCAAATAACGCGCAATATCAATCATCTGATCCAACAAGTCGCGGGCATGGCATGCGCGTGGCACACGCTTGGCCTTGATGTAATGCTCTTGCACCAGGTATGCCATCGCCTGATCGGTCACGGATACTTTCTTTGCCGCCGCCACCCGCTTGAAGATCTCGGCAAATTCCTGCCAACTCGGGTCGCGCACTTCAATTTTGTGGCGGATACGGCGCAGGAATGCTTCATCCACCAGGTCTTTCGGCTCCAGGTTGGTCGAAAAGACGATCAATACCTCGAAGGGAATCTCAAATTTGCGGCCGGTATGCAGCGTTAGAAAATCAATCCGCTTCTCCAGGGGCACAATCCACCGGTTCAGCAAATCGCGCGGACGTACTTGTTGCCGTCCGAAGTCGTCAATCAGAAAAATGCCGCCATTCGACTTCATCTGGAAAGGCGCTTCGTAATATTTGTTGTCCGTGCTGTAGACCAGGTCCAGCCCCTCCAACGTCAACTCGCCGCCCACCACAATAAACGGACGACGAATTTTGCGCCAGCGGGCGTCAATTCCGCGCTGCTGCGTTTCCTCGGCCACCGGAATGTGACTCACCTCGTCGAATAGCTTGATGATTTGTCCCTCCACTTCAATCGCATAGGGAATATACATGTCGCCTTCCATCAACAAACTGCCAATAGCTTCCGCGATAGAGGTTTTGCCGTTGCCCGGCGCGCCAAAGAGGAAAATGGAGCGGCCAGAGTTCACCGCCGGCCCAATTTGTTCCAAAATGTGCTCACTGAAGATCAAGTGTGATAGGGCGCGACGCAAATGGCGCTGATGGACCATCACATCCTTTAACCCCTGCACATGAACAGATTCGATGTATTGTTTCAGTGGGATGGGCGCCGCGCCGACATATTGCGTGCGCACCAAAGCGTCCTGCGCCATCTCGCGCCCACGCGCCGTCAGAATGTACTCATACGTAGATTCTGAGAAACCGCCGCGCCCGGTCGCGCCGCGCACCTCGCATAGTTTTTCCCGCTTCAGGAATTCCAACACTTCTGCCACGACGTTGGGAAAGGGCAACCCCAACCGGTCCGCCAGATCGCGCCCGGACATGTAGCTCTCATAATACAGCGTTTTCAACGCCAGATCAGAAAGCAATCCCATATTGAGTCCAGTTTCTTGAATAGAGCGCGGAGCCACGGGGGAAAACGTCCCACTAATAATCCCTTGCCGCTGCTGTGGTTGTTGCTGAGCCATACTCTCACCTCCCCTACCAACTTATATCCCTAAAAAAGAACAACTCCATTATACGTCAGCCTACTTCATACGACAAGAATTGATCAACCTTGCACAAATCAAGGGATATGCTATAATCTGTCGCTAGTTGCGGGTGTAGTTCAGTGGTAGAACGCATGCTTCCCAAGCCTGATGTCTGGGGTTCGAATCCCCACACCCGCTCCAAAAGCCCTTCACCATAGTGAGGGGCTTTTCAATTTCCCCTCACCCCCTATAATATCAACAAAGGAACTTCTTTTGTTGATAGGCGCAAGCCAGTATGGAACGACACAGACTCCACTAAAAACATCCGCTTGAAATCAAATCCTTGATTGTTTATGGAGGACAGGAAATGTCAGTAGAGACACTGGTGAATAAGTTGCATTGGTTAGGACACGATACCTTTTGGCTGGAAGGGCCGCCGATCATTTATTTCGATCCGTGGAAGTTGCGCGGCAAACTCCCCATTGCCGACGTAATCCTGGTCAGCCACCATCACTCCGATCACTGCTCCCCTGACGATATCCAGCAGATCAGCGGGCCGCAGACCGTAGTGGTGGCCAGCGCGCCGGCAGCGACAAAGCTGCCAGGGGCGCGTACAATGGCGCCTGGTGACCGCCTGGAAGTGCTCGGCATCACAGTAGAGGCCGTCCCGGCTTACAATGTCAATAAATTCCGCGCGCCAGGTCAGCCCTTTCACCCCAAAGAAGAACAGCACGTCGGCTACATTATCACAGTAGACGGGGTGCGCCTGTACTTTGCCGGCGATACCGATCTCATCCCGGAAATGGGCGACTTCGCGTGTGATATCGCACTGCTGCCGGTCAGCGGCACCTACGTGATGACCGCCGAGGAGGCCGCGGCGGCGGCCGAAGTTATCCGCCCCATCATTGCCATTCCAATGCACTACGGCGCCGGCATTGGAACCGGCAATGATGGGCAGCGATTCGCAGAACTTTACTCCGGTGAAGTCAAACTGCTGACGGCAAAATAAGCCGTCTGACGCCAATCGGAGACCCGTATGCTTCCCTGGCTTGGTCGCTATCTGGTTAATATTTACGGTCCATTTCGCCTGTTCACGTCTTATCTGTTTCTGGCAGGAATGGGGACGGCGCTGGCAGCCGGGCTGACCTGGTTGCTGTTGCCGCGTTTGTGGCGGTATCTCCCTACCGATGGTGGACGCGCGCACGCCGTCGAGGGACAGCAAAGCAAAGGCAAACCCATTGCCGCCGGCATCATCTTCATCCCCATTTACGCTCTGGTGTGCTTTTTGGTGCTGCCATTTGATCTGCGCCAGCTTGGCCTGCTAGGATGTGTACTGCTGTCTATGACTCAGGGCTTTGCGGATGACAAAAGCAAAAGTGAGGGGAAAGGAGGGTGGAGTGAATACGCGCTGGGCGCGGCGGATTTGGGCATCGCTTTGATCGTCGCCCTTCTCATCTCCCAACTGCGGGAAGTGGAAATCTGGTTGCCGTTGACCAAAATTCCGCTGACCTTACCGCCCTGGCTCTACATCCCCCTGGCAACCGCCATCATCTGGTTAACCATCAACGCTACCAACTGCACAGATGGTGTGGATGGGCTGTCCGGCAGTCTCTCTGCCATGGCGTTCCTGTACCTGGGTGGTATCCTTTACGGCGTTTTGGGACATAAAGACATCTCGCAATACCTACTGGTGCCGCACTACCCGGACGGCGCGAATTGGGGCATCATGGCTTTTGTGATGGTCGGCTGTTTGGCCGGGTATCTCTGGCACAACGCCTATCCGAGCGCGGTCCTGATGGGAGATTCCGGCTCGCGCCCCATGGGACTGCTGTTGGGAACGCTGATCCTGGCCTGCGGCAACCCGTTCTTGATCCTCATCGTGTCCGGTGTGATGCTCATCAACGGCGCCACCGGCCTACTGAAAGTAGCACTGCTGCGTTTCTTCAAAATTGGCATCTTCAAGACCGTGCGGTATCCCCTCCACGACCACGTTCGGCACACGATGGGCTGGTCAAATCCGCAGGTTCTGGTGCGCTTCATGCTGCTGCAAGCCGTAGTCACGCCGATCTTGCTGGTGCTGCTGTTCAAAGTCCGCTGAACTCTATGGATTGAACTTTCTGTCAGCAGATTGAGCAGATTAGGTGAATTAAAAGAAAAAAATCTGTTCAGGGAACAAAGAAGACATCCGCCAACACGGGAAAATGGTCGGACGGATATTGGTTATCCCAATGATCGGCCAACGTGGCGTGCCGCAAGACCTGCACGCCGTTAGCGACGAAGATGTAGTCAATCCGCTCCCGCTGCACGCCGGAAAAAGCGTGAAACGTCGCCGAAGGGCCGTGGTGCGGCGTCAGGGAGTGATATTTCGCGTCCTGCAAGGTCAGAGCGCCCTGCTCCTGGACAAGGAGGCGGTAAGGTTCAGAAGCTTCATCACAGTTCAAATCACCGACGACGATCAGCGGAAAGGTGTCGGAAAGATCGGGGATGCGCGAAAGCAACAACTGCGCGCTCTTCCGCCGGGCTTTTTCACTGGCCTGATCGAAGTGCGTGTTGAACATGAAAAACGCCCGCCCCATGACCTGATCGAAAATTTGGCCCAGGTCACGATGCGCACACAGCACGCCTTCCAATTCCGGCTGCCGGGGACTTCAGGTGTCTTGGAAAGCCAGAACGTTCCCTTGGCCAGCAGGGACAGGCGCGCGGCGCGGTAGAAGATGGCGGCGAACTCCCCGGCAGCCACCCCATCGTCGCGGCCCACGCCCACCCAGCCCATGTCCGGGGCGCGCACGGCCAGGTCGGCGACCTGCCCGGCCAGGGCTTCCTGCACGCCCAACACATCGGGGGCGTACAAGCGAACGATACTGCCGGCCCAATCCCGACGATACGCCCAGCCATGATAGCCGTCAGCGGGGTTGTCGTAGCGCAAGTTGAACGACATGACCCGCAGCGGGGAGCCATCTCCCCGCTGCGGCGACGCCGGACAGTTACTTATCGTCATCTTGTGGGACGTGGAAGGTCTGCCGATCCACAAATTCCTGCTGCTTGCCCTTATTCCAGTTCTGCACCGGGCGCAGATAACCCACAATGCGGGAGTACACTTCACAAGGGACTTTGATTTCTACTTCTTCGTCTGTCTTTTGGCTCACAATCGTCTCAACCATAGTATGCTCCTTTTTAAGAATTTGAAGGATATACTCCTGGCGCGTCTTACGCGCTCAGAAGTACACGAAACGCTTTTAGGATTACCGTAACAGGCGCAGCGCCATTCGGTCAACGGCAGCGCCCTCCGCCGCCGCAGGTAAGCCGTAGCTGACCGCCCCGGCATCGGCGCGGGCGAGGTAGGTGCGCATGGTCTCCTGCCCCCCCGCCACCAGAAGGGTTTTACGCTCATCGCTCATGTCAAATTCGGTGGTGCCGTAACCCTGCGCCGGCAACCGGACGACCCGGTCAGCAAATGCCTCCATCACCATCTTGTCGTGCGCCTGCATCATCGTGTTGAGCAGGTTGGCGATCCGCTGTACCGTGCGCAGCATCCCCACCT